>NZ_JBQZGD010000008.1:0-163397 GCF_052691955.1 Myroides sp. TSA_177.3 | reverse complement strand
AAATAGCAAAAGATAAATCAGTCAACTCAAACTCTTCAGTAGATAAATTATTGAAGTCATCACTCGTTACAATAAGCGAATATTCTTGACTATTATTTTCTAATGATCCTTTATGCGACACTTTAATTGTATAAGTTCCTGCTTCGGCACCATCAAACTCAATTTTCTCTATATTGTCTACATCATTATCTGCTAGTACTGCTATTAGATTATTGAAATCTTTATTTAGTCTCCAAGGCAAATACTCTACTCCGTCTTTATATACACGTAAATCTAAATCATTTACTAAAGAAGGATTATTTTTTGCATAATCTTCATTATAGTTATTCCTACTTGCCTCACCGTACGGATCGGTCCAAGCTAAAGTCACAATAACTTTCCCTCCGCTTTCTTTTACAATGAACTCCTTTTCGTACGTTGTTCCTTGTATTAGTTCATTTTCTTCCAATAAAGCTAATCCTTCTTTTGCACCATTTAAAACCTGAACTCCAGCTTTTGCATTGATTAATCCCCATCCATAAATATGGTCAGGACCTGATGCACTTCCTGCTTCATCAGCAGTATGTGCCATCAAAGCGCGAATAGATGCAGATTTTAGTGGCATTTCTCTATTCTCCATTGCCCATTGTTGCCATAAAGCAATCACACCTGTAACTGCCGGAGCTGCCATAGATGTACCATCAAATGATGCATAAGCATCAGTTCTAGGCACGCCTGTTATAGGTGTTGGCAATACATAATTAGTAGAGAGAACATTTACTCCCTTAGCCGAAATATCTGGTTTAATACGAAAATCATTCGTAGGCCCATTACTGCTAAAATCAGAAATGCGCACACTAGCTGGATTTGTATAGTTAGCTACTTGATTCACTGCTGCGACAACAATCACGTTTTTAGCTACAGATCCTCCTAAAAGCATATCTGTTCCATTTTTAGTAGGATTCAATTGAGTATAATATCGTTGATCATTTCCTGCTGCAACAACAGGTTGATAATATTTATTATTACTAGTCACCCAATCATATACCTGAGCAGTTCCATCATAAGCACCAAAATAATTAGCTCTTACATATATTGTTCCATCATCACCAATCGCAGCCATACCATAGGAATGATTTGAAACTAACAGAGCATTAGTAGCAGCCTCCTCATCCATCTCTTCATAATCATCATCCCAATCATAACTTACTACCTGAGCTTCAGGCGCAATTCCTTTTGCAGAAGCGTTGAGCCCTTTTGCAGCAATTGTCCCTGTTACGTGTGTAGCATGTGAACGTCCTCTAACAAATCTAGTTCGATTTGATTGACTCAATCGAGACAAATCAGGTAAATCATTTTTAAGTGCAATTCTTGAAGTTCCATTTACACCTTGTAATTCCATATGTGTATCTAAAGCTGGAGCGCCATCCCATACACCAACCGTAATACCTTTCCCGTCAAGATTTAAACCTAAGCTTCCTCCTGGTGCTATATCATTTACTCTTGCTGTTACGCGACTTCCTGCATTACTTGTAATATAGTAAATATAAGTACCAAACTCATCTACTCGCTGTAACGAATAGGCTCTACCATCTTCTGTAACACCTGATATTGGTCTATTATTGGCTTTTGCTAGTTCATGAGCTTCTATTTTTTGAGCCGTAAGCTTTTTTGCAACATTTACGTAACCTGCTTGGGCAACACTTTCTTTATAGCTATTCACTATTTTTCGCTTTTGCTCTTGATTTTGTGCTTGCACACTAAAACTACACAATGCAGCAAAGCTCAATACTAAAACAATATTTTTTTTCATGATATTTTGTTTAACTTCTATAGGTGTATTCATTCATGGGTGGAAAGGTAAAATTTTAATCTTATAAAAATAAATGCTTTGGTTAATTTTAACAGAAAAATCAGTATCTTACTAGTTAAGTCCTATTACAGCACCTGTAATGGGCTTATAAACCCAATGCTAATGCGTCCAGTACTACTATTTACTTGTCCTAATGCTTCTTTTGCGTAAGAAGAATATTGATACCAACGACCGATGTAAGCCGCATAAAATCGTAAGTTCAAATTTTTAAATGGACGATATTGAACCATCGGACTTACTCCATAGCTTGTTCGTATATGATTATTTTCCGTTTCACCAGCAACGTGATGTTGTGCATAAGCATTGCTTGTCATCAAGGTTAAAGAAAGATACAATTTAGTATATACTTGATAATCTATTCGTGTCCAATGATCCATATAAGACACATCTTCAGCCATCACTGGTTTTTCTTCCTGAAACATAGAACTAATTATTCCACGCTTATCTAATGCATCATGACTATATTGGAAATCATACATCCACGTTAAATTTTTATGTTGGTATTTATTCCCTAGTGCTATATAATACATCCCCTTATTCTTTGCTTGAGAGAAATAACTATAACTATAGGACGTTTGGAATTGATCATTCCAAAAACTTCCCCTCCAATTTCCTACGAAAGCCAACGGCGTTTTTGATTCTTCTAGCCCTTGAGGGATAGCAATTGTTCCTTCCTGTTTCAGTTTATTAGCGCTCGTATTGAGTATTTGTACATTGAAGCGATGCTTTGTTGTGGCTTTATATCCCACTCCAAAACCAACCAAATAATTTTCAGCGTGGTCTAGGATATCATTATAGGCCAAGACCTCAATAGGATTTAAATCATATTCATAACCTCCCCAATCAGATGAAAGCTTACCAATAGTAAAGTTCACTTTATCCGTTGCTTTCACATCAATGAAAGCAATGTCAACAGTAGAATTAACGTGGTCCAAGGTACCCGTTGTTGGCGCTGCAGTCATTCGATTTCTAAAACGAAATCCTACTCGATCGTGCACTTTTGCACTAATATCAATACGCAATTCATTGCCATCAAAGTGACTTGTTGTAGGTTTTGCTTTTTCTACATAAGAATCAAGCCCATATCGCATAAGAAAAACCAGATCAAAATCTTTGAGTAGATTTTGTTTGTTGACGGGGATTAAGGGATTATAAAGAGAATCATTTACACTCGTTTGCTGTCCAAAAGCAAATGTCGACATTCCCACCAATACTAAACTCACAAGTCGTTTCATACCTTCATCATTATTTTAATTTTTAATTCATTTACTTGTGTTTTTATTGAATCATACACAGCTTTAAAACTGAGTACCTCTAAAAAATCACAATTGATTAAAAATCAAATAACATGCCGTTTTTAATTTTTATTTCAAAAACGAACAAATCTTTAATGATTTATATGAATACTATAACGACTTCACGATATAATGTAAACTTATTGTCTCTATTTTATTTTTTTAAAAATTTCACTTGTTGCTTTCCCCCTCCTCCTTTAATGGTAAGGAAATACATTCCACTAGGTAAAAAAGATACATTCAAACTCTGTCTATTCGTTGCTTGCATAGGCATTGTTGTTATATACTTTCCTGTTCGGTCGTAAATTACAGCTTCTATTGCTGAAAAAACAAACGCTTGCGGTATTTCTATATTAAGAATATCTCCCACTGGATTCGGCCATGCAATAATTTTTTCTACTTCCTTGTCCTCGTTCGCCGATTCTAGAACAACTCCAGAATACGTATTGCCATTCACAATTAAGCTATAATCTTGCACTTGATTTACAAGTTGTCCTTTATGTGAGACCACAATTTCATAAACTCCTAATTCGGGGTTGTCTATATCAATTCGTTCAACATTATCTACCTGATTATCTCCTCGTACCGCCTTACTTACCGTATAACCATTCGTCAGTTTCCACGGAAAATACTCAACTCCATCTTTATACACGCGCAGGTCTAAATCATTCACAAGGTTTTTAATCCCTTTATCTTCTGAAAAATTCGCTTCACTATACGTACCGGCAACATCTGTCCAGCAGATTGTAAATGACAGTTGTTCCATTTCTTCCATTACCTTAATACGTAGACTTTTGGATTTCTTATTCAATAACGTCTCTTCCCTAACAATTGCTTGTTTTTTATCTGCTGCATCTAACAATTGAATTCCATTCCATGCATGAATCACTCCCCATCCTGTTCTTGCATTTGGCCCTTTTTCGATAGCAATTGCTTCTGCACTATTAATCATAATACCCTTGATTGTAGCTGCTTTATATGGAAACTTTTTGTAATTCAGTACCCATTGTTGCCATAATAATAAAATTCCAGCAACAGAAGGCGCTGCCATAGAAGTCCCACTTAACGTAGTATATAAATTATCCTTCTCAATTTCTCCATTGCTAAAACGATATTTATAAGCAGATGATACTACATCCTTGCCTATTGCAGCAATATCTGGCTTAATTCGGAAATCATTCGTTGGCCCATTGCTACTAAATTCAGTCTCATTCAGCATACCTCCTTCATATACCCCAACAGCCCCTACGACAATTGCATTCTTTGCATTCGCATGTCCTAAGAGTAAGTCCATGCCTTTCTTATCTGGATTAACTATATCTGCATATAATTTATCATTCCCTGCTGCTACAACAGGCTGTAAATAAGGATACAAATAAGTCAATTGATCCAGATGTACCGCATCAATCGAATATGCTCCAAAATAATCCCGTGGCACTAGCGGTTGTTTATTATCATCAATCGCCGCTATTCCATAAGAATGATTAGACACTAAAACGCCTTGTTTTCCGAGATTTCCTAATTTGACCATATCATTTTCCCATTGATAGCTCAATGCTTCAGCTTGAGGAGCCATCCCCTTAGCCTCTTCTTTTCTTCCTTCTGCCAGAATAGTTCCTACCACATGGGTAGCATGATTTCTTCTGCGTTCTATTGCTGCAAAAACAGTATCACCTTCTACTACATTTTCATTCCAATTATCTAGCATTTTAACCCTTGATTGAGCCTGACCTCCAAATTCGATATGTTTAGCAAAAGCCAAATCACCATCAATAACTCCAACAACCATTTCTTGTCCTAACAGGGTGTTGAACGCTTGATTACTTGATGCATTCAATTGATTGACTCCACTAACCCTTCTTGAAATTGCGTTGTGGGTTTTAAAGTATATTACCGCATTTCGTTCTACACGTTGTGCCTGATAATAATTAACCTCATCTGTAAATTGAGCCTTAAAATTAATGTTGTTCTTTTGATAGTCACGCAACTTTTCACGTGCTACAGCCTCCTCATTCGTTATCTTTTGCAAGGCCAACTTTGCTACATCCGTTGTGTATTGTTGTTGCAATTGTTGTCGTACAGCAAGGGATTGAGCAGATAAGCTCGCTCCTACTAAACAGAAAAGCATACTCAAAAGGGGAGTCATTTTAATCATAGCTTATATTTATGAGAATCAAAGATTAATATCTTGACATTTTTTGATTCGAAAGTGAGGTTTAAATTTATAATAAATTAAGTCAATTACAATATATTTTTATCTTTGACATTCAGTAAACCAAAAACTATTCTACCTTATGTATGTAAAGAAAGTGATTATAGGCGTTGCATTAGGCGCTGCTGTATTTTCCATCTCTTGTCAAAACCAGTCAAAATGGGATGAAACCAATGCTTTTTATCACGAAAGCGAACTACCTTACCATACGGCTGATTTTTCAAAAATAAAAAACAAAGATTTTAAACCTGCATTACTAGAGGGAATGCGCCAGCAAACGGAAGCTATTGAAAAGATAACATCTACTAGTGAAGAACCAACTTTCATCAATACGATTGAGGCTTTAGAACTATCTGGATCCCTTCTTACTCGAGTAAGCAATGTTTTTTACTTGTTAACAGGAGCACATACCAACGATGAGTTAATTGCTATTAACAATGAACTTGCTCCAAAATTTGCCATCCATACTGATGGTATTTATTTAAATGACGCCCTTTTTGAGCGTGTAAAAAAACTATATGAAGATAGAACAGTCCTAGGACTTAATGAAGAGCAGATAAGACTTATCGATGTTTATTACGAACGTTTTTTACAAGCAGGAGCTAATTTAAATGCAGCGGATAAAGAACAATTAAAACAGCTCAATCAAGAAATTGCTACATTAACCAATGATTTTAGTGATAAACTTTTAGCTGCGACAAAATCAGGATCCATTTCTTTTACCAAAGAAGAACTAGAGGGATTATCTGAAAATGAACTGGCATCTCTGCCTCAAAAGGATGGAAAATATACGATTGATCTAAATAACACGACGCAACAACCCGCTTTAAGTCAATTAAAACGCAAAGAAACACGTGATAAATTATTCAATGCTTCGTGGATTCGCGCAGAAAAAGGAGATAAAAACGATACGCGTTCAACGATTATCGCTTTAACGAAGAAAAGAGCAGCCAAAGCTAAATTACTAGGTTTTGATACATATGCGGCTTGGAGTCTTCAAGGAACAATGGCACAAAATCCAGATAATGTTTTTTCGATGTTGTCTAAATTAAGTCCTTATGCCATTCAAGCAGTAAAAGAAGAAACAACCCTATTAGAAGAAGTAAATAAATCTGGTGTTGCCTTAACTGCGGCAGACTGGGATTATTATGCAGAACAAGTAAGACAAGAAAAATTCGCCTTGAACCAAGAAGAACTAAAGCCTTACTTTGAATTAGAGAAAGTACTCAAAGATGGTGTTTTCTTTATGGCAAAATACTTGTATGATATTTCTTACATTGAACGTACAGATTTACCCGTTTGGCATGAAGATGTCAAGGTTTATGAGTTCTTCAATAAAGATGGAAGTCAACTAGGATTATTTTATACAGATTATTTCCAACGCGACTCAAAACAAGGAGGTGCTTGGATGAGCAATATTGTAGATCAATCGCATTTAACTAAGCAGTTACCAGTAATCTATAATGTAGCGAATTTTCCTAAACCAGCAGAAGGACAAGCTACCCTATTGACCTTAGATCAAGTGGTAACTTTATTCCATGAATTTGGACATGCGCTACATGGTTTATTTGCAAATCAGATGTATCCAACCCTATCAGGAACTAATGTATCCCGTGATTTTGTTGAGTTTCCATCTCAGTTTCATGAACATTTCGCTTTTGATCCTATTATCTTAGATAATTACGCCAAACATTACCAAACGGGGTATGTAATGCCACAACAATTTGCAGACAATATTAAAGCTGCAGCAGGTTTTAATAAAGGCTATAGTTTAACCGAATTATTAGGCGCTACCCTACTAGACTTAGCTTGGCATAGTATTGATGCATCAACTGAGATTACCGATGTAGATCAATTCGAAAGAGAAGCCTTGGAAAAACATGGTATCTATTCAGAAATGGTTCCACCTAGATATCGTTCTTCTTACTTCAGCCATATTTTTGGTGGTGGATATGCTGCGGGATATTACTCGTATAAATGGTCAGAAATGATTGATTATGATGCATACGCTTGGTTAATGGAAAACGGAGGTATTTCACCAAGAAATGGAGAAATTCTACGCAAAATGCTATTCTCTAGAGGAAATACACTTCCATTAGATAAATTATATCGCGATTTCAGAGGGAAAGACCCGAATATAGATGCTTACCTTAAGTATTCTGATTTTACGCAAGAACAATAAATTATATCAATAAATAAGAGCAGCTACTCCTTCAAGTAGCTGCTCTTATTTTATACTACTCTTTTTCGCGTAACTAGAAAATAGTACCTTTGCACGCAAAATAATCTTTTTTCAGATGAATATAAAACTACTAGCTATTGGCAAAACAGATAATAAGGAATTACAAACCTTAATGAATGATTACATGAAACGCTTGTCTTTTTACGTCAAATTTGACATGGAAATCATTGCCGATATCAAGAATGCTAAAAACTTATCTGAAGCTCAGCAAAAACAAAAAGAAGGGGAACTAATTTTAAGCAAAATTAATCCCACTGATTTTTTGATTTTACTCGATGAAAAAGGAAAAGAATTTACAAGTGTAGGTTTTGCAGATGAATTACAAAAGAGAATGAATGCTGGAATTAAGACATTGGTATTTGTCATTGGAGGCCCTTATGGATTTTCGGAAGAGGTGTATCAAAACGCAAAAGGGAAAATATCACTTTCAAAAATGACATTTTCCCATCAAATGATTCGCTTATTTATTATTGAGCAGCTCTATCGCGGGTTTACAATTTTACGCAATGAGCCTTATCACCATCAATAGTTTAATAGATTCTATCTTGGTCTACAAATTGATCTTTGATTTTTAATTCCTCTAATAACACTCGCATCTGCAAATATTTTTCGAAATCTAATTCCTTGCTAAATCCCAGTAGCAGACTATCTCGTCCTTGCACTACTTCCGCTACTTGATCACGCGTGATGGCTTTTCCTTCAAAAAACACATCATTAGAAGCGTTCACGTAAAGTAAATTTGCAGTTGAACTTGGACGCTCGAAAACGTAATCTAGGCGTTTAAATGGAAAAAAGGACAAGTGTTTATTTAGCGTATCCGCATAGCTATAAAAAACTCCTTTTTCATCCATGTGTAAATTCGTTTTGTCGTATTTTTTATTTTTAATCTCCGACACTATTTCCAATACTTCTTTTGCATTGAGCTCACGTTCGATATGAAAAATAAAATTAGTTCCCCCGATTTTATTGTTATCATTTAAGTGCGGGTGAATTCCATCCTCTGCGTATTCGATGTAAATAGGCGAATGGTCATCAATTCCTTCTTCTACAATATAAGCTGCACGTGCTAATTTCATCTCTTTTTTATCACAGCTCATCAATAAACAAAGAATAGGTAATACAAACAGTAATTTTCTCATATCATCAATTGGTTTAAAATTTTTCTAACTTCATTTGCTTCTTTCACATCGTGCACACGTATAATTTGTGCTCCTTTTTGTAAGGCAATTGTATTCAACACACTTGTTCCATTCAATGCCTCTTGCGGGGTACAATCTAAGAGTTTATACAGCATCGATTTACGGGATATCCCTACTAACAAAGGCAATTCAAAACAGTGAAAATGCTCTAATTTAGCCATCAACTCGTAATTTTGTTCCGTTGTTTTAGCAAAACCAAAACCAGGATCTAAAATAACATCGTTTATTTTAGCTGCCCTAGCTTGTGCTAGTCGTTCTGAAAAATAGTAACGCATATCCACTACTAAATCATCATAGGTTGTAAGACTTTGCATGGTCTTTGGGTTTCCTCTCATGTGCATCATAATGTAAGGTACTTGTAACTCCCCTACTACCTCAATCATTCGATCATCCAATAAACCCGCAGCAATATCATTTACTATAGCTCCCCCTGCCTCTATAGCTTCTTGAGCTACTCTAGCGCGAAAGGTGTCAATAGACAATTTAATTCCTGGAAAATGATTGACCAATAAGGTTACTACACCAACCAAACGCTTGATTTCTTCCTCTTCACTCACAAATTCAGCGCTAGGCTTAGAAGAATAAGCTCCTAAATCAATAAAATCCGCCCCATCTATAAGCATTTTTTCAACTTGATTTAGAAAATCAACATCAGTCTTGTATTTGCCGCCATCGTAGAAGGAATTGGGAGTTACATTCAAAATCCCCATGATTCTAGGCGTAGATAAATCAATTAATTCTCCTTTGCAATTTATTGTCATACAGCACAATTCAATATTTTATCTTATTTTTATTTATATTTAATTTTTCAAAAGGTGTAACATTATTTTCAACACCATAGTATTATTACTATTTTTGAAAAATAATCCATTACAAATATAGTTTAAATGAGTACTACTTCTATACAATATGATCAGGTAATTGCTATTTGCAAATCGTTATTCCAAAAAAAGATGCACGATTATGGCTGTGCTTGGCGCATCATGCGTTTAAGCTCTTTAACGGATCAGATTTATATCAAAGCACAACGCTTGAGAAGTATTCAGGAGAACACAGTGCGCAAAGTTGACGAAGGAGAAATTCCGGAATTCATTGGCATCATAAACTACTGTGTTATGGCTTTAATTAATGCGGAGATTGGCGTAGGAAAATATGCTGATTTAACAGCGGAAGAAGTGGAAACGCTTTACGACAAACATGTATTAGAGACCAAAACCTTAATGGAAAATAAAAATCACGATTACGGAGAAGCGTGGCGTGATTTACGCGTTAGTTCACTAACGGATTTGATTTTACAAAAGTTACTTCGCGTCAAGCAAATTGAAGACAACAAAGGAAAGACGTTGGCTTCTGAAGGCATAGAAGCGAATTATCAAGATATGTTGAATTATGCTGTATTTGCTTTGATTCACCTTGAATTAATAAACGAATAAATAACCATCAACCACTAATTATGAAGATCATCACGCAATTGTCGCGCATTTTTGTAGGCGTATTATTTATTTTATCCGGTTTAGTAAAACTGAATGATCCTACAGGTTTCTCTTTTAAACTAGAGGAATATTTTTCGGAAGCAGTTTTAAACTTACCATTTTTAGCGCCCTACGCCCTATCTTTAGCAGTAGTATTAGTTATTGCTGAAGTGATTTTAGGTGTTGCCTTATTACTGGGCTTTATGCGTAAATTGACATTGACGTTATTATTTTTAATGATCGTATTTTTTACGTTCTTGACCTTTTATTCTGCTTATTTCAACAAAGTAACAGACTGTGGTTGTTTCGGAGATGCAGTACCTTTAACACCTTGGGGATCCTTCACCAAAGATATTGTGTTGTTGATTCTCATTTTGATACTCATTAAATTCAAATCATTCATTAAACCGATATTCCAAGCAAAAACCAATAACCTCATCATGATGATTACTATTGTTTTGTGTTGTTTTATGGGGTATTGGGTATTGAATCACTTGCCTTTAAAAGATTTTAGAGCGTATAAAGTAGGAACTGATATTCAAAAGGGAATGGAAATTCCTGCCGATGCTCCTAAAGCAGAATACCAAATGACATTCTACTACAACGTAAATGGCAAAGAGGAAAAATTCACAGATAAAGAATTAGGTAATATTCCTGAAGGTGCTGAGTTTGTTCGTCGAGAAGATATTCAGTTGAGCGAAGGTTTCCAACCAGCTATTCACGATTTAACGATGGATTTGGATGGAGAAGAGCACTTAGAACAAATGTTACAAGAGCCTAAACTAATTTGGATTATTTCGTACGATTTAGAACGTGCAGATGCAGAAGGTTTACAAGCAATGAAAGACTTTGCAAATAAAGCTATTGTGAAAGGCTATGTTGTAGCTGGATTAACTGCTTCAAGCAATGCTATTATTGATGATGTAATTAAGAAATACGAATTGCCTTTTATCTACTATACTTCTGATGCCACAACGTTGAAAACAATTGAACGTGCAAATCCAAGTATAGTTGTATTGGAAAAAGGAATCATTGTAGAAAAGAAACACTGGAAAGACCGCAATCAGGTTACCTTAAAATAAAAAAATCTTGTTGACTTATTTCATCAAAAAAATGTGTTATGCCTTACTAACCCTATGGGGAGTTGTAAGTGTAGTTTTCTTTTTATTTACAATTTTACCTGGTGACCCAGCTCGAATGATGTTGGATCAAAATGAAAGTGCAGAACAGCTTTTGGCTATCAAAAAGAAGTATGGATTTGATCAACCCATTAGCAAACAATATGTATTGTATTTGAATGATTTATCTCCTATTTCCTTACATAGTACACAAACAGAAGACTATAGTTTTAGACATGAAAATAAGTACACTGGAATTGTTTTCCTTACTGTAGGACAAACCGAAGTGATGCTCAAAGTACCGTATTTACGAGAGAGCTTTCAGAAAAATGGCAAAACTGTGAGTAGTATTTTAGCAGAAACACTGCCTAATACGGTACTTCTTGCAACAGTAGCTATTGGAATAGCCCTTTGTATTGGTGTTTTATTGGGGGTAATTTCCGCCTTGTATGTCAATACGTGGTTGGATCGTCTAATTTCGGTAGTTAGTACTTTTGGAATGAGTATTCCTTCTTTCTTTAGTGCCATTTTATTTGCCTGGATATTTGGTTATCTCTTACATCGTTATACGCAATTGCCGATGACTGGTAGTTTATACGAAGTCGATGATTATGGTGAAGGTCGCTATTTAGCCTTGCGCAATATCATCCTCCCATCTCTAGTTTTGGGTATTCGTCCATTATCTGTTGTGATTCAATTGATGCGCAATTCCCTGTTAGAAGTATTGAGTTTGGATTACATCCGAACAGCCAAAGCCAAAGGAATGAGCACTACCCAAGTCATCTACAAACACGCATTAAAAAATGCATTGAATCCTGTGGTAACTGCACTATCAGGATGGTTTGCCTCCATGTTAGCGGGTGCCGTTTTTGTCGAATACATATTCGGCTGGAATGGCTTAGGCAAAGAAATTGTAGAAGCCTTGAACACATTAGATCTCCCTATTATCATGGGAGCGGTACTTACTATTGCAACCGCTTTCGTAATCGTAACAATTTTAGTAGATTTGATCTATGCTTATTTAGATCCTAGAATAAAGCTAAACGAATAAATATTGATTATTATGAAGAAAATTTTTATCACCCTTTCTATACTTGCTTTAACAGCTACAGCTTGTAAGCAACAAACAGAGAAGTTAGAAGTTATCTCAACAGAGGAAGCTACAACAACTTCGACACCAGAAGAAACACCCGTTGATGCAACGCAATTCAAACCAGAAGCGTTAACCCAAGTATTCCACAAATTAGATGGAAGTACAATTACTTTTCAAGAAATCCTTGCACAATACACAGGGAAGAATATCTTAATTGATGTTTGGGCTGCTTGGTGTCCGGATTGTATTAAAGCACTACCTGAGATTAAAACAATTAAAGCTGAATTTCCAGATGTGGTATTTGTCAATTTATCATTAGATAAAACACCAGAAGCGTGGAAAGAAGCGATAGCGAAATACGGGATTGAAGGAGAGCAATTTCACCTCAACGATGAGAAACGCATGAAAGGAACTTTTGGACAAGCTATTGAATTGAACTGGATTCCGCGCTATATTGTGATAAACAAAGAAGGAAAAATTGAGCTTTTTAACGCGACAGAGAAAAACTTTGGAGAGATTAAAGCCTTATTAAATACATTACAATAATTATGAGACACCAAATTGTTGCTGGAAACTGGAAAATGCACAAGAATCTTTCAGAAACTCATGTGCTATTAGATGAATTAATTGAACTATTGCCTACGGGTAAAGAAGTGGAAGTTATTGTAGCTCCTGCTTTTACCAATTTAGCTAGTGCAGTAAATCACTTAGAAGGAACTAACATTCAAGTGGCCGCTCAAAATATGCATCAAGCTGAAGGTGGTGCTTTTACGGGAGAAATTTCGGCTCAAATGTTATTGAGTGTTGGTGTTGAAACAGTAATTATCGGGCACTCTGAACGAAGACATTACTTTAAAGAAACCGATGCGATTTTAGCAGATAAAGTAAATACGGCTTTAAGACATAATATGCGCGTAATTTACTGTATTGGTGAAGAGCTAAAAGACCGAGAAAGCAAACAGTATCTCAACGTTATTTTCAACCAATTAAGAGATGGATTATTTCATTTATCTAAAGCACAATGGGAGCATATTGTAATTGCTTATGAACCAGTATGGGCTATTGGAACTGGAGAAACAGCGACACCAGAACAAGCACAAGAAATTCACGCCTTTATTCGTCAAGAAATTGAACGTCAATACGACAAAATGGTTGCAGAGAATACCTCTATTTTATATGGAGGTAGTGTGAAACCGAACAATGCAAAAGAGATTTTCTCAAAACCCGATGTTGATGGTGGTTTAATTGGTGGAGCAGCACTTGTTGCCGCTGATTTTGCAGCTATTGTAGCAGCAATCTAATCGAACTTTTATTCTATTTATATCATAGCCTATCTCTTGTAGATGGGCTTTTTTTTGCTTTCCTTTTTACTTATTTATAAAGATTCTAAATAATTTATTATCTTTGTCCTACAAAAGTAAACAACAACATGTCCTATAATCAAGAAATTATAACCTACAGTCAAGATAAATCAGTCAAAAATGGAGTGGTTTTAAAAGAATTGGCTCCTCAAACATTAGAGGAAGATATACTAGGATTAACACATCGAGATGATTATTACGTTTTCATCCTCGTACTTAATGGTACGTTCCGCATCAACTGTGAATTGCAAACACATGAATTACAGACGAGCGATTTATTTCTGATTAAACCCTATCAGATTCATACCATAGAAGAATACAGTGAAGATTTTTTTGCTCATTTTTTAAGCATACAAGACTTTCGTATTCCAGATGATTTGACCTATCTCCTTTTTAATTTACCTAATACACAACAGTGTATTCCTTTAAAAACAGAAGCTCGTCAAACGCTACTGGATACCATTCACCTCTTAACCAAATACGAAACAAAACAAGAAGAATATACCACAGAGATAACCAATGGTTTATTTCAGGCTATTATATACAAAATTGGTTCTCTTTTTAAAGAAAATACGCGCGTACCTGAAGTTTCGGCTATCAATCAATCGAATGTAATTACGTCTAAATTCAAACGTTTAATTACTACGCAAACTCATTTGCGACAGCCCTCCTATTTTGCCGATCTTTTGTTTATTACACCTGCACACTTAAATGACTGTGTCAAAAAGACAACAGGGCAAACAGTTAGTTATTGGTTGAAAAAATCGATTATTGATGAAGCTAAACGCTTGTTGTACTATACGACTAAGTCTGTAAAGGAAATTGCTTTTGAATTAGGATACGAGGATCATACTTATTTTTCTCGTTTGTTTAAAAAGCACGTCAAACAAACCCCTTTACAATTCCGCGGTGATTTTATCGTTATTGTACATTAACGTTTACTTATAGGTTAGTAAAGATTCATAAGGATCACCTGTTAGTCCGAGTAATTTTGCAAACGTAGGCTCTGTTTTGAGTCCTGCGCGTTTATGTTCAATCACTTGAGCTTTAAACTCAGGTCCGTGTTCAAGTAAAATTGCGTGTTCAATCAACATATGGCGGTATCCATATTGTTCTGTCACAGGGATTGTTTGAGCAAAAATTTCGATTTGAAAATAATCTAATATAAAATTGGCTACATACGTTTGTTCCGTACGCAAAGAAAAAATCAAATCTGTAAATCCACTGCAGTTTTTGAAATGAGCTTGAACTTTTGCTTGAAACACTTCAATATCCATACAATGACAAGCAATATCGATATCACTTGTTTCAATGGCAATATCAAGAGGAAATGTTCCCACAACAACAGGACTATAACCTTCTAAACATTCTAAAACGTTATGAGTTGTTAACGTATGATATACTTGTTGTTGCACAGCACTCCCTGTTTTTAAATACGCAATAGCAGTAAAATCAAGGTCCATTTAATGTGCATTCATTTTAGAAAATAGGTTGATGATTACCACCCCCAATACAATAAAAGCCATTCCGATGATTGCAGGTAAATCTGGTTTTTGTCCATAAACAAGAATAGCGACAACCGTCACCAAAACGATTCCAATACCTGACCAAATTGCATAAGCGATTCCCACAGGAATAGTGCGAAGTGTCAAACTCAAGAAATAAAAGGCTACTGCATACATCACAATAGTTATTACACTCGGAATGAGTTTAGTAAACTCATGGGATGCTTTTAAAGCACTAGTAGCAATTACCTCACTAACAATAGCAATAAGTAAGAAAAGAAAATTTTTCACCGTCTACGTAATTAAAAGACAAAGGTAAACTAGATTCTTCAAATAGAAAGAATCGCCTTTGTATTTTATCCTATAAAACCTGAACTCCCTTTATTCCCTCATATACCAATAGTGATCTACTCCATCTAAATCAAAGGTGTATGCGGCATGAAAACCAATTTTACCTAAAACGCGTTTTGAGCTTTCATTTTCTACTTCCGCAACAGCAAAAACAGGATGTTGTTGAAAGTTCTTGGCGGCATAATCTAAACACGCTAAAGCTGCTTCCGTGGCATACCCTTTTCCCCAGGCATCAAAGCGAAAACGATACGCTAAATCTAAATACTCGCGTAGACCATTTAGTCCATTTTCAACAAGTTTAAACCCACACCAACCGATAAACTCTTGGGTATCTTTTTTAATAATTGCCCAACGGCCTATACCAAAATCAGCATATTGTTTTTGAATAAATTCAATAATTTCATTGGCTTCTTCCATGGAAGTAATTACCATACTTCCTACGTATTTTACTACGCGTTCATCGCTATCTAAGTTGTAGATTCCCTCCGCATCTTCTTTTGTTATTTGTCGAATAATCAAGCGATCTGTTTCAATAATTGTAGTCATAGTTGTTTTGTTTGTTACTAATTTAATAAAATTATTCTTATAAAATAACGAGTATACTAAAAACTACTTGGATATGGCGAGAGGGTGAGGTTTGTTCTTTGTGAGGTTTGTTCTTTGTGAGGTTTGTGCTTTGTGAGGTTTGCTCTTTGTGAGGTTTGCTCTTTGTGAGGTTTGCTCTTTGCAAAGTGAAAGACAAACCTCACAACGCACACAAGGAACAAACGGCGCTATCTGCTTTAATCGATAAATCTTACGACTTCGCAAAAAAACAAAAAAGCGATTTCACAAAGCACGAACCTCACAAAGAGCAAAGAGCAAACCTCACCCCCCTCATCACCTCATCGCCTCCCCCCTATTCAACAAATCGCTTAAAAATCACACTTGAGGTATGTCCGCCAAAACCAAAGGTATTATTCATAGCGACGTCCACTGTTTTATGTTGCGCTACATGAGGGGTTAGATTTAATGCGCTACTAATAGCAGGATCTAGCGTTGTCAAATTAATCGTTGGAGGGATAATTCCTTCCGTTATACTCTTAATACACAAAATAGATTCAATGGCTCCTGCAGCACCTAGTAGATGTCCTGTCATGGATTTAGTTGCACTAATATTCAATTGATCCAGATTATCCTTAAACAGCTGCTCAATCGCTTTACATTCGCTAATATCGCCTACTGGTGTAGAAGTAGCATGCGCGTTGATATAATCCACGGCTTGAGTGGTTAACTTAGCATCCTCTAAGGCTTGCTGCATTGCAGCGATAGCACCTTCTCCTTCTGGATGTGTTGCAGCTACGTGATACGCATCAGATGCAGATCCATAGCCCACTAGTTCACAGTAAATTTTAGCGCCTCTCTTTTGGGCGTGTTCTAATTCCTCTAATAATAGAATACCAGCACCTTCTCCTGCAACAAATCCTGTTCGATTGGCATCAAAAGGACGCGAAGCTTGAGTAGGGTCTTCATTAGCCGTAGACAAGGCTTTCATGGCATTAAATCCTGCAATAGCAGATTGACAAATAGTCGCTTCAGTTCCTCCTGCTAGGATAGCATCTGCTCTTCCTAGGCGAATAGCATCAAAAGCGCTTCCTATTGCATTATTAGCTGCGGCACAAGCCGATGCAACTGCATAGCTAATTCCCTTTAAACCAAAGCGAATGGAGATTTGACCAGCAGCCATGTTAGAGATCATTTTAGTAATAAAAAAAGGATTGAATTTTGGTTGACTTGTATCTTTTCCAAAATTTAAGATTTCCTCTTCTAAAGTTTCCAATCCTCCAATACCAGTAGCAATAATTGCTCCTATGCGATGACGATTAACTGTATCCCAATCCAACTGAGCATCTGCTAGACATTCCTCACTAGCCGCAATTGCATATTGGGTGAATAAATCCATCTTTCGAGCTTCCGGTTTTGTAAAGTAATCTAAAGGATCAAATCCTTTCACTTCACAAGCAAATTTGGTTTTGAAGTTAGCAGCATCAAAATGAGTAATAGCTGCGGCTCCACTTTGTCCTTGAATGACATTATTCCAAAAAGTGTCCACATTATTTCCCAGGGGGGTAATTGCACCTAAACCTGTAATAACAACTCTCTTCATATTTTTCTGTTTTTTTTATACTTACTAATAAGTAAGTAGTAGGGTTAAAAAAAATTATCTTGTCTCTTTAATAAGGAGCCTCCTTATTTTAACTGTTCCAAAAGGGTATAGCAATAGCCCTTATAATCCACATATTTATTTACTCTGGTTAATTGTAAACTAGCAACCAAACTTGATAGAAATAAGAATGCACGTTGTTGTTCTTCCTCTTTGAAATGAAAAATGCCTTGTTCTTTTCCTTCTTTTAATACACTAGTTAACCAGTTTACGATTAAATCTACAATCTTAGTCACTTCGACTTGTGTGGTAGGAAACAACGTATCAATATCAGTTGATAAAGCCCCTACAATACACAGTTTACGCTCTCTTTGACTCTTGATATAAATCTTGATAAAGGTTTCAATCTTCTTGATTGGATCAAATTGCAACGCTTCCATATTCGCTATCATTTCTTCAAAGCGCTGGATATTCGTTTTTACAATACTTGTTCCTAAATTCTCTTTACTGGCAAAATAATAATGAATAGCCGCATTTTTAATTCCCAATGCAGTAGAAATATCTTGATAGCTAAATCCGTTAAATCCTTTTGTCAAGATTAATTCTTCACCTAGTTCTAGTATACGTTCTCTTGTCCCCGACATACTTATCTATTTAATATCAGGACAATATTACTTACTAATTAGTAAGTAAACAATTTTTTTAACTTTTTGTTTTTGAGGCTATCCCATTAAAAGAGATTCTTACTGAAGAAAAATAACCTGTATTGTCCTTTGTTCTTTTTTTTCCTATCACTAAGCTAATTGAAGTACAGCAAGGGATTTCCTAGCCAAACGACAATCAACTAAAAGAAGAAATAACCACTTGTTCTCCTTTAGCCTAGCACAAAAAAAAACAATCCTTTAAAAGGATTGCTTTTTATATTTTTACTAATCAACGATAAATCATCACTGTAAACCGTCAACCATTAACTGTCCACTGTAAACCCTCTTATTCCTTTACGTATTTAGGTGGAACAGTCGTATGATTACCATCTACATTTCTACTCACTATAAAATGAGGAGATGCCATTTCGATATTATTTTCTGCAAACACATCTTGTGCATGCTGACGTAAGTCAGAATATATTTTAGCCGTTAATTTCGCTTCTTTGATGTATACATTGAGCTGATAGTCGACATAAAAATCTCTGAATTGATCTTGTAGAATAAATGGTTTTTGACGTTTCAATACGTGTTCCGTACGATTCGCTACTTCATATAACATTTCGTGAACTTTTTGCCATGGCACGTCATATCCTACGGCAATTGTAGTGTGCAAAATTAAGCCGTGTTCTTTTGCTGACTGAGAATAATTCACCGTATGCGCCGACATGATGTTGGAGTTAGGTATGGTGATAATCTCATTTTTAGGCGTTTTGATACGCGTAACCAAAGGTGTTTTTTCCAATACATCCCCTGTATATTCTCCTAACTTAATACGGTCTCCTATTTTAAATGGACGCATATAAGTAATCACTAGTCCTGCCACTAAGTTTCCAATAACAGAGGTCGATCCTAATGACACAACGATACCCGCAAATACCGAAACACCTTTAAAAATCTCGGAATCTGAATTAGGTAAATATGGAAATATCAAGATGAACATAAAAATGAACATCAACGCACTGACGATGTTATATGTTGGAAATGCCCAATCTGGATAGAATCCTTTTAATGTAATTTTATTATTGGCTATTTTTTCTGCGAGCGAACGAACAAACTTCTGTATATATCTAAAGATAAAAACAATCACTAAGATTGTGAATAGCTTAGGCATATACGACTTGATACTTCTTCCTACCGATTTCAGTGGTGACATCACATAATCCAACAATTGATCAGAAATGTGTTTCGTAAATGGGAACAGCTTAAAGATAATCAGCAATCCAATGTACAAGAAAATCAAGACAATAATGAATCGAATCACTTTAGCCATGGTAATTGTCGTAAGCATTGCACGATGATCATCAATGATTCCAAACATTCCCTTAATCCTCTTCCCGCGTTGTTTCCATATCATTACCTTCGCTCTTCTATAGCAATAGTAGATGTACTTGATAATAAATATTTCGGCGATAATGATTCCAATTGTACCAGCAATTTGCAACAACAATTGTTGCCAGCTCATGCTGTGTTGTTGTAATTCTACCGTTTCAATAATTTGTTCTTTATAAAACTGGGCTGCTTGGATTTTGGTTTTATTTTCTTGAGTTGCCTGAATTGTATCAACACTCATCAAAATCTCATTCTCATACATCAGATTGAGGTAGTTTCCAGTATCGACAAGTTTAATTGAATCCCCTTCAAACAAATAATTATCCACTAAGGTTGCAATCTTATTTTCAATCGATTTAGCCCGTTGTTTCGAGGTAAACGAACCGATATTTCCATATACATTAAACAATGTATCATGCATGACAATAACGGGTGTTTTTTCTAAAACGATAAATTCAGGTTGCACCGCTGCAACTTTTTCTGGTGTGGTTGGTTTTTTATTCTTAGCCCATGAAGCACATCCTAAGAGGATTGTGGCAATTAAAACAAGAAGGCGAATATGCGACACATAGTATTTCATACGTAAAGGAGTTCTTAATATCAAAGCAAATTTAACTGAAAAATCCGAATATAAAATCTTATTTTACTTGTAAGGTGCAATACTTTTTTTATTTTTTAACAATTAAATCCCACCGTTTTATTTTGTTTCAATTGCATCTTAAAATCTTTATTTCTTCCTCATAGACAAGCATTTATAAAACCCCTATTTCTAGGGATGCTGTAGAAAGGGCAAATAAAGTACCTTCGTATTATCATTTCAATTAGGTTCTCATGCGTTTATCATTTCTATTACTTGGTATTTTTTCTTTTTTTAGTTGTTATTCAACCAAAGAAAAGACGGTTGATGCGCAAACGAAGCAACAACTCTACCCTTACCTAACCAAAAACCATACCTATATTTACGTAGATCGCGACGATAACCCTGTAATTTCAACAGCCTTTACCTCAGCAGGCTTGTTTACTTCCACAGGTTATGCCGTTGTAGAAAATGACAAAGGAGAAACTGCTGTGATCAATACAGCAGGGAAAGTAGTAGTTCCTTTTCTGGCACGTTATGTTTCACTCCAAGTCCTACAGGATGCATTAACCGTGGTGTATACCCGAGAAACCTATACGAAAAACTCGCGCTTTTGGGAATGGGAATGGAATATCTTTTCAGGATTAAAAACAGAAGTACAACGTCAGAAATTTGAGGTTTACATCTTAGAAACCAACCAGGTTCTATTTGCGGAACAATTGAGTGACAAGGCTTCCCTTCCCACTTATGTCGACACGATAGATTCGGAGCACTTTATCTTTAACCAAACCCTTTATAAACGAAAAGGGCAGCGTTTAACTAAACAAAAAAGCAACATCATCCATTGGTTTGATACAAACAAACTTTTACAGCGCAATGGCGCTCAATTTTCCATTCTTACCCTAGAAAATAAACAACAGACGCTTTCGAATTTGGAAGCTACTCAACAGGTTACTTTTGAAGTAAACGGAGAAGAACTCCTCCTTACAGAAGTCAATAAAAGTCGTTATTATTCTGAAATTCCCGAAATATTATACCATCCCAAAACAAAAGAGTACAGAATCGAACCTTTATTTGAAAAAGTTCTGCCAAGACAAATAAAAATCCGAAATGACGCAGATTTCGCCTACCTTCAAAAAGTAAGTTATATTAACTCGGTACCTGATTATCCTTATTTTATTCTCGGCGTATTTGATTTTGACCATTGGGCCTTTCAGTGGAAATACCTAACAGAAGATGGTACACTACTGGATACTATTGATGCCCCCGACTTTTTTGTTGTAGATGCGATGTCACGAGTGCAAAGACCACATCCAACAGAACTGATTTCAACCGATCAGATTCCAGCTCCTTGGTGTTTGGGCGCCGTAACAAAATACAGCGGATTTACCCATTTATTTAAAATAACACTCAAACAAGAAGGGCAAGACAATCGCTATGGTTTGTGGAATACCCAAACGAAACAATGGGAACTCCAACCTATTTACCGCGACTTTTATTGGTTAGATGTGGATCAAGGTTTATTAGCCTTAGCCCAAGAAGATAATCAATATGTGGTGTACAACTACTTGACCAAAAAAAATACAACCGCTGCTGTGTTTAACTATATTGATACTTCCGGTTGGGTTACCCAAGTAGATACTGCTGGAACAAAAACTTCTTTTTATCTTGATTTTGCAACAGCCAAAGCCTATATGGAAAATACTAAATAGAAAAAGAGCTTAAACATGATCTGTTTAAGCTCTTTTGGCTAACTAATTACAAATGAATAACAATAAATAAATTATTTATACGAGGCAATTTTCACAACATTTCCTACTGTTCCATCACCTAGATCTTTAATTTCTAACCCTTTTGTAAAGGTTGCAGTCGTTCTATTTAACAAGTAAACGTAAGATTTCGCTGCTGCAGTAATAGGTACAAATACCTCATCTCCTTCCACATAAGGCGTTCCGATTTCAGCAATTAACGCTGGATCTTCTAAACCGTCAATCCATTGGAATTGTCCAGTTTTTGCATTAAATAAAGCTAGTTTATTTGCTGGTGCCATATTCCAAGATTGGTCTGTATTCGCAAACATGTTCAAGATAAATTGGTCTTTCCCTACAGCATATACTTTGTATACTTTATGTCCGCCTGATTTTGCTTCTAAATCAAAATAGTATGAACTATCAAATTTCAACGTATTCTTGTCAAATTTCAATACAGCTGAAGGTTTTGTAGAGAATGCTCCTTTTTCTTGGCTAATCATCGCTGAAGGCGAGAATACATAAATATCACCACTCGCTCCTTTACCAATTGTAGATACACGACTTGATCTGTAACGTGCAACAGCAAAGCTCATGCGATCATCTTTTACAACATCTTCTAAGACTACTCTATTTTCTGGTGCTTGTGACATATCCAATTTAAAGATAGCCAACCAAGCTCTATCTCTAAAATTAGAGGTATTATCTTGGTCGCTATTGGCAGTGATTTTAAATGGCTCAATAGCCATTACAAAACGGTCATTTCCAATATCTTCCAATCCTGCAAAGTTTGCATATTCTCCTTGCTCTGCAATATTTTCTACATTGACAAATGAAGTAAATTCAATTGCTCCTGTAACCCCATTGATAAAGTTAAATGCTTGTCCTTTTTTACCATTTTCTAATTCAATTCCTCCTGTAGTCGAGATCATAAAACGTCCGAACGGTTGGATAAACTCCTCTCTATTTGGTAAATCTACTAAGGTATTTTCTTGTAAACGCAAGTCTTTGTTTAACAACCAGCTTTGCATTCCAGAAGGATCTCCTTTTCTGTATTCAAAGACATACGCGCGTAAATCTTTAAACATATAGATATTTTTACCTAAGGCCGTTTTTCCGTTTCCTCTTACACTAATTGATCCTTCTTTTAGGTTATCAACTTCTAACAATAAGTTTGTTTTTGAAGCACTTGCACCTAAGATATATTTCGTACCAATTAAATCTTCTGGTTCTCTGTCCCCATCATCAATTACCTCATCATCATCTCCTCCTCCAGGTTTTGAATTATCATCACTTGAACAGCTTGTCAAAGTAAATGCACTAACTAAAAAAGCTAATACAACTGTAGATAGAACTCTTTTTTTCATTTTAATTTGATATTATAGATTATTACTTTAGTTATTTTTAGTAGCTATAGCGTATTTTAAACATGAAGCTTCTTCCTGGTTTTTGAAAACTATAATTGTCATACGCCAATTTGTCGAAAACATTATTCGCTTCAACAGTTGCATGTAAACTGTTGTTGAAAAAACTATACGATGCACTAAGATCATGTACTATTTGAGAAGGAATCCAAATTGGGTTCTCTCCAATACTACTGAAATCATAGCTGTAATGATCAATATAGCGCAGGTTGTATCCTACGTTTAAATTATTTCCTTTAACAATTACATCTTTGAATAGAAAACCAGCATCTAAAGATCCAAAGAAGTAAGGTTCATTGGGAATACGTTCATTGTAGTATGAATTGAGTTCATCACTGCCAATGGCATATTTTTGTTTACTTCGAATACTTTGCGTCGTTAAACTTCCTCCTAGTTGTAAGAAATCATTGTATACATAACGAGCTTCAACATTTAATCCTACACTTTCTACTCCTCCAATATTCACACTAGATGCGCGTGAACCTGATCCGTAGGGGTTGCTTCGAATATAATCTTCCGTTTTGCGGTATACAAAACCAGCATCAGCAAAAACAGCGTGTACTTTATCTAAAACAGTAGAATAGCTTAAATTGAAGTTGTAGTTATTTCCTGCTTCTGGCTTCAAATCTGTATTTCCCCAAACCATATCACCATCACCGAATAATTCACTATCTGTAGGTAAGCGATAGGTTTTTTCAAAAGAAGATTTCACTTGAAAATCCTTCCATAAATAAGTTGCTGCAATTCCATATCCACTTTTGTCTACACTGGTACTTTCACTTAAATACGTATGTTTGATCGAATAGTGTTTTCCAAATACAGAGACATTCAAATTGTCTAGGATATTGTATCGGTATGATAACGCAGTAATATTTTTTAAACTTCTGCGTGTCGTTTCACTTTTCTTCTCGCTTTCTGTTTCTTTTACAGCTAGCGGATCTTCTGTTTTTCTATTGAAGTAATAAATCACATTATTCAAACTAAAAGAATGCTTGTCATTTACTTTATAGCTTACATTCGCTGTAGTAGATCCGTTGTGGTCAAAGAATTTCACTAAAGAAGGGCCTCCTCCAGATTCACCTCTCTTCATCGTTTTGATACGCTCACCAGCCCAATTGTATTTATATCGAGAAGTATCGATATTTTGGTTGTATCCACCGTTGTAATTTGACGTCAAGGCAACATCTAATCCTTCCGTAAATAAATTGCGCTTACTATATTCTAAGGAAGGCATAATCGTTACAGAACGGCGCTTTTTCTGTCCGAATACTTTTTCCATAATCGTTCCGGTTTGCACACCTTTTTTTCCTTCTCCGTAGGTAAATCCAATCAATAAACGATCGGCATAAGATTTATCTAATACCCCTACTTTCGCCACAACAGTTGCCGTTTGAAAACGGTCATTGAAACGTTTTACCCATTTTTTTTCTTTGGAATATACCCCTGTTTTTAAATTGGCAACTGGCACATATACTTTGTAATTATTGTCTGAGTAATTTTGAAAAGCATTTACTTGGAAAGTCATGCCGTTATCGAATACTTTACTCACATTCAAGTGACTTTTGTATGTATTAAAAGATCCTGTTGTAAAAGAAGCATCAATCTTCGTTTCTTTGGATTTGTTGGTAATAATATTAACTGCACCACCTAAGGCGTCTGAACCAAATTCTACTGGAACAACCCCTTTGTATACTTCTATACGATCCACCATCGTAATAGGTAGGTTGTTGATTTTGAATTCACTTCCAAATCCTTCCATCGGAACTCCATCCATAAAAAATCGAATATGACGTCCACTGAAACCATTCATTGAAAACGTATAATCAGAACCTTCCGCTCCATCTCTTCTCACTTTCACTCCAGATACACGATCTAACGCTCCCGAAACGTCTAAAGAAGAATTGTATAAAGGCTTGGCATCAATAGCAATCACATTATACGCTGATTCTCTTACTTTTTCTATAGGCTTCTTCACTTGGAGTACAACATCATCTAAAATAGCTTCCTTTGCTCTTAAAACGATGTTTTGCTTCACATGCCCTCCATCTTCTACTTTGACATTCATCTCTTTAGTCTCATAACTTACGTGTTGAACTACAAGCTTATATGTTCCACCAGAACCTAATTTCAACCTAAATGCACCTTGCTCATCCGTCAAATCATTTTTCTTTGTATCCATTAAAATAATGGTAGCAAAATCAATTGGTTTTCCTTTTTCATCTTGGACAATCCCAGATATCATGGTTGGTTTATGTTGCGCTTGAACAGCAAGTATTTGACCAAGTATACAGACTGTTAATAATAGAAATTTCCTCATTACTAAGAAATTGAAATAGATTAGTAAATATGTTTATTTAGACTTATTATAAACAGAAGCAAATATATAGACTTTTTTAACATATCTAAAAATAAATTAGACTAAATTTAAATAAGGAGATTTTAGCCACAAAAATATTCGAACAGTATTGTCCAAGGAGGTTAAAATAATAAGGAAAAGGGAGGGAAATAATAAAGATGTAACAGCAAAAAACAAAAAAAGAGAATTAAAAATTAATTCTCTCTTCGTCTTGAAATTCGTTCATTTCGCAATGTTGGACCCGCTTTTTTTGAATTATTTCGCTCTCTGTCGAACTTCTTTTTGGGTCTTCTTTCGCCTTGTTGGGTTATATTTTCAGTTGAATAACTGTTCGCTTGATCTGTCGATTCTTGGGTCAAGCTTGCTTCTTCTGTTTTGCTTGATGGCTCAATTAAGCGATTTAATTCGGCCAATTCTGCGGCAGTAATTTCGCGATATTGTCCTACCGGAACATCCAAACTAATATTGATAATACGAATGCGTTTAAGAGCAACTACATCATAATCAAAATATTCACACATACGTCGAATTTGTCGATTCAATCCTTGTGTTAAGAAGATTCGGAATACAAAACGACTGATGCGTTCTACTCTACATTCTTTGGTGATTGTGTCTAAGATAGGCACACCTTGTCCCATACGCTGAATAAAACGATCGGTAATGGGTTTATTCACTGTGACAATATATTCTTTTTCGTGGTTGTTTTTCTGGCGTAGGATTTTATTGACAATATCTCCATCATTCGTCATGATGATTAATCCTTCACTGTCTTTATCCAAACGTCCTACTGGAAAAATACGCTTTGGATAATTGATATAATCCACAATATTATCTCTCACCTTTTTGTTGGTGGTACATTCAATCCCTACTGGTTTATTAAAGGCTAAGTAAACAAAGTCTTCATCGGTTTGACGAATTAGTTTACCATTCACGCGAATTTCATCTGCATCGGTAACCTTTAATCCCAATTCAGGTGATTTTCCATTAACTGTAATGCGTCCTTCTTCGATTAATCGGTCTGCTTCTCTTCTTGAGCAAAAGCCAACTTCTGATAAATATTTATTTAAACGCGTTTCTTGATTTTCCATAGCGCAAAAGTAAATAATAAATTTCGTTACTTATACAAAGAAATACATTCTAGCTAAAAAACGCTTGAATTGTTTTAAAAACAGCTTCATCTTGTAGGCTATGTCCTAGGTTTGTCGTTGAAACCACTAGATTTTTTTTGTGTAGTAATGCTTGATGAAAGCTTTCTGCTTCTTCAAAGGATACTTGAGGATCTTCTTTATCGTGAATACACAAAACAGGTACCTCAACGAATTGTACGGCTTCAGCACTACAATAGGAAGCTAGAGGTTTATTAATTAAGTGTTCAATATAATCATGATACGCTTCTTTTACGCGTTTCGAATAGCCTAAAAGAGCATAATAATGTGACAGAATCACTTCAAAGCGATCAAAGGCTCCCATGATAACCACTTTTTGAAGCCAGGGATATTCGCCTTCACTTATCTGCTGAAAGAGGGCAAACGCACCTAAAGAATGTCCAATGACAAACTGAGGTTGGAATGTTTCCAAGGCTAGATCAATAACTTCTTGATAATTTTTGACGCTTAGATTTTTGCCATAGCTCATCCCCAAACTAGGGGCATCAACGGCTACAAAACGAAATTGATCGCCCAAGTAAGTACACAAGGCTTCCCATCGGGCGCTATTGCTTTCCCACCCGTGAATAAGCAAGATTAACGGCTTCTCCGTCGCTTTTGCGTTCCACTGATAGGTATAGACCTTTTCATTTTTATACCAGAAGAAACTCGACTCTGCTTGTTTTAGAAAGGCAGGTAGATGTTTGGGATTCAGTTTTCCTTTTCGCGGAGTAGCAAAAAGTTTGTGCACCCAATGCAAGGCTGTTTGCATCGAGCATAAGCTAATAACATTGATTAGGGCACCTACTACTTTTTCCATACAAAAAAGAAAAGCCTCTAAAAAGAGGCTTATACTATTATTTTAAACTTGCAATGATTGCATCGATTTTTTCTCTTTCTTCTTCAGCTAAAGCGCTATCAACAAGAATACGTCCACTGTGCTCATCTGTGATGATTTTTTTACGTGCTGCAATTTCTACTTGCGTTTGTGGTGGAATAGTAAAGTAAGATCCTACAGAAGCTCCTCTTTCAATTGAAACAACTGCTAATCCGTTTTTCACTCCGCCTCTAATTCTCATATAAGCGTTTAACAAACGATCTTCGATATCTTCTTTGAACTCGTCTGATTTAGCTAACAACGTTTGCTCTTCACGTTCTGTTTCTGACATAATGTTTTTCAACTCAGCCTCAATATGAGTTAAGTGCTCATTACGTGCAGTTAAACGCTCGTCTGTTTGTGCAATGTTGCTCTTTTTATTCTCGATACTTACTTTCATTTCACGGATGTGTTTTTCAGCAAGTTCGATTTCTAACTTTTGAAATTCAATCTCTTTTTCTAAAGAGTTGAACTCTCTGTTATTTTTCACTTCGTTTTGTTGCTCAGTGTACTTTTTAATTGCTTCTTTAAACTCTTCAATGGCATTCTTTTTTTCTTTAATACCACTTTCGATGCCATTTAAATCTGCATGAAGTTTTTCTAAGCGTTTGTTAAGTCCAGCAACTTCGTCTTTTAGGTCTTCAACTTCAAGAGGTAGCTCTCCTCTCATATTTCTGATTTCATCGATTCTTGAGTCAATCAATTGTAAGTCGTAAAGCGCTCTTAATTTCTCTTCAACCGTTAATTCTTTTTTCTTTGTCATCGTTATAAGTAGTTAACTGGATTCGTATTTACTGTTGATAAAATAACTGCAAAATTAGGCATTTTTTTTGAAAGAAACTCAACTATATAATTTTTTGTATATCTTTCACTCTCAAAATGACCAATATCGGCTAAAACTAGCTGATTTTCAGACTCATAAAATTGATGGTATTTTAAATCTGCCGTAATAAATGCATCTGCTTTTTGTTGTAAGGCTGCTTTTATGGCAAAACTTCCTGAACCACCCAACACCGCAACTTTTTGAATGGGTTTGTTTAATAAGGCACTATGGCGAATTCCACCTGTACCTGTTTTTTCTTTTACCATTTGTAAAAAGGCGATTTCATCCATTGGTTCTTTTAATTCACCTATCATTCCCATTCCAACGTTTTGCAATTTATTGGCTAGATTATAAACCTCATAGGCTACTTCTTCATAAGGATGTGCTTGAAACAAGGCACTCAGCACTTTTCCTTGTAGGTGTTTTTCATAGGTCACCTCAACCTTGTGTTCTTCTACTATCTCCTCTACTCCTGCTTGCCCAATAACGGGATTGCTGTGCTCATTTCCTCTAAAACTGCCTTTTCCTTCTGATATAAAACTACAATGATCATAGTTTCCAATCGCTCCTGCTCCAGCAGCAAATAAAGCTTGACGTACCTTTTCTGTGTGTTGTATAGGTACATACGTCACTAATTTCTGAATGTACTGCTCTTTGGGTATTAAGATTCGGGTTTGCTCTAAACCTAAGGTCGTGCAAAATATTTTATTCACCCCTTCTTGGTGATTGTCTAAAGCCGTGTGAATGGCGTAAATAGCAATGTCGTTTTTTATTGCTTTAATCACCGCGCGTTCAACGTAATTCTTTCCTGTAATTTTCTTCAATCCCGAAAAAAGAATCGGATGAAAACAAACGATGAAGTTACAGCTTTGTGCTATTGCTTCCTCCACTACGTTTTCCAATGCATCGTGACAAACCAAAATACCGTTTACTTCTTGCTCCATATTCCCGACCAACAAGCCAACGTTATCAAAATCTTCTGCATAGCCTAAAGGCGCTAATTCTTCTAAAATAGGAATAATATTTTTTACTTTCATATTCAATTATCGTTCTGTGCTTTATTTCTTTTTCAAAGATACAAAATCCCTTGCTCAAGTTGAAAACAACGCTAATACAAACGCATGCTTTGAAAAATCGTTCAGCATTACTGTGTTGAATGTAAGAAAAATATTCCCATTAAAAAACAGAATAAAGAATCTAACCTAATTTTATGTTAATATCTGTAAAATAGGTTACTTTCGTATCATTCAAACACTACTTACTAATCCTATTAATTTTCACCTCTTGAAAAAATACGAGAAAAGATTATTACAAATTATTGCGATTCTATTTAGCATCTATCTTTTATTTCCAATAGCACATATCACATCTACTCCCTTCTTCTTAACTATATGGATTCTAGCCATTTCCTATTTCATTAGAAGTTACTGGATCTTTAATACACAGGAAACAAAGCAAACATATCTGCCAATTTCTGCAGGTGTTCTATTTGCACTTGCTCTAACTACACTACCTAGTGCAATTCAACTACAAGCTTCTGAGATTTATGTTTATCTCCCAATTCCAACAATTCTATTGACCATTGGATTGGGGATTTATCTTTTTATCTATAGAAAAACGGATAAAATAAAAGTTGATATAAAATCTATTTTTTATCGCGGGCTCGTACTTTCTGTTATTTGTTCTTTTTTTCTTTATACTCCTGAAACATTTCGACCATATCGAAAAATATTGATTCAATTAAATAAAGGAGATGAATTTTTGACCAATAATCTTTTGATGATGGATTATACCTATGAGTCAGAAACTGCAATAGATCAAGATGATTGTGATACAGCTATTGCCCTTGCCTTAAAAGCAAATCGACATGCTAGAGAACTCATTAAAAAAACGGAGATGGAAGAGCAAAACTATCAAACCAGAGAAATTATTTTTAATGAACTCAATCAAGATAGAACTGTCAATTTAAGTATAGAAGCAATTGAGCTAATTGAAAAATACGAAGGTGAAATACACCTTGCTCCTATTAGTAGAACCTATTCCACATTATATAGTGCTTATGTATGTAAAGCAGATAACTTGTATAATCAACTCAATTTAAAAGGAGCATTAGCTAATTATCTAACCGCTTATAAATACTTAACTACTCCTGAGATAAGACTGCAATACTGGAAAGAAGAAAAATCTAAAACGTTGATTATGATTGCTAATTGTTATAAAGGTTTAAACAAAATAGAATTAGCAGCTGCATTTTTCCTACAAGCCATTGATAACTACCATAAGATAACAGATCAAGAAGCTATCGATTTAACTGTTGCTAGTTATTACAACAATCTAGCCGTGTTATTCTCGTCACAATATGAATATGAAATATCTACTACTATATACGAAAGAATTATAACTGATTTACTCAAAGAAAAACAAACTACTATACATCGAGAAATAATACTAAAATCATATCATGCGCAGACGATTAACTATCTCGCACAAGACAATTTAAAACTAGCTTTACAAACCCTTGAAAAAGCACGAAATATAGTTAATAAAACTGATTCGAATTATTGTATTTTTCGTTCAATCGAAGCATTATGTCAATTCAGAATGAATCAATTTGAGGTTGCAGTAGTTACGCTCAATGAATGTGTTCATTGTCTTGAAAATACCAATCCCATCCAAACATTTAAACTAATAGAAAGTTCTATTCTTCTTGGTCAAATAGAGTTAGCATTAGGGCAGTTGAAAAAAGCAGAGAAAACACTAAGTACTTCCTTAAAATTAACAGCTCAAACACTTGGGGAAAACACAGATATTTACGCTTACAACTTAAAAGTCATCGGTGATTTAAATAAATTGCTTGGAAACTACCGTACTGCGGATGCTCAGTATCAAAAGGTTTTAGATATTTACAATAAAAATCAAGGAATAGTGATCCACAACGTACCTCTTACTTTAATTAGTTTGTCTGACTTGGAGTTAATTCGCGGGAATCTTTCTAAAGCTCAATTACACATTCAGGAAGCTAGTCATATGACTTTAGGTACAAAACAACCAACAACATTAAGTCATACTAACGTTCTCAATCAGACAGCCTATGTTGCCTATCACCAAGGCCGTTTAACAGAAGCGGACACACTATATAAAAAAGTAATACAACTCACAACAAAACTTGATGTCACACCTTCAACTATACGTGCATTTGCTTTAAATGGTTTAGGATTAATTGAAATGGATCGAAAAAACTATGCCCTATCGGATGCAATGTTTAGTGAGTCTTTGTTATTTTACCAACAAATTTACTCGGACAATAATCCCTTCACAGCTCAAGTGTACTTGAATTACGGAGTATTGAATACACGAGAAGGAAAATTAGCCGAAGCAAAAGATAAATTAGATCGATCGTTAAAAATCAACCAACAGTTTTTTAAAGCTGATCATCCTACCTTTGGTGATCTTTATGTGGCTTTTGGTGATTTAGCCATTAAAAAAGGAGAGAGAGATCTAGCCCAACAGCAGTATCAAAAAGCCTTGGCGATTTACAACAAATACTTTGATTCGACCCATTGGAAAGTAAGAGAAACCCAACAAAAATTAAAATAAGAGAGGAAAAATTGATACTTTCGTAGGATGAAATTACTTCGCCTTTTACTTTTTCCTTTTGCTATCCTTTATGGAGGCATTACCAGCTTGCGCAATTGGTTTTATACGATTGGTCTATTCAAGCGTACTTCCTTTGCTATTCCGACGATTGTAGTTGGAAACCTCAGTGTGGGTGGAACTGGAAAAACGCCCATGGTGGAGTACATTATCCGCTTGTTGAAAGATCAATATCAAACAACCACATTGAGTAGAGGGTATAAAAGAAAGAGCGAAGGATTCTTTTTGGCTGATACACAAACAACCATGGAACAAATTGGCGATGAACCTTTTCAGTATCACTGTAAATTTGATAACATCGATGTTGCTGTGGATGCCAAGCGCGTCAATGGGGTTCGTCGTATCTTAGAAGAAAAACCACAAACGGAAGTGATCGTCTTGGACGATGCCTTTCAACACCTCGCTTTTCAAGGAGGACTATATGTATTACTCACTACTTATGACGATCCGTATTTCCACGATTTTATGTTACCCACAGGAAATCTACGCGAATCGAGAAAAGGAGCGAAACGCGCCGATATTATTGTGATTACCAAATGTCCAAAAGACCTCAGCGCAGCACAACAAAAAAGCATAACACAAGAATTACATCTAAAGCAAGGACAATTGTCTTTTTTTACGTATATTGATTTTAGTAAAATTGCATATTCAAAGTCTGATTCAGTGGAGGTTACTCAACTAATTCAGGACGACTTTATTTTAGTGGCAGGCATTGCAAAACCGCAATCCTTTTTTGATCATTTAAAAAAGGATACAACGACATGTTTAACTTTTCCTGACCATCATCATTTTTCGTCTACTGATATTGAATTAATTTTGAATAAAGCACAAGGAAAGAAAATCATTACAACGGAAAAGGATTACGTTCGACTCCAAGGTCTTCTTCCTGAAAGCCAATTATTTTATTTACCCATTCAAACTGCATTCTTAACTAATAGCGAAGCGTTTGATGCTAAAATTTTAAACTATGTGGGAGAAAGTACAAGAAACCGTTCAATTCATCATTGAAAAAACGAATTTTAAACCTGAAATTGGTATCGTTTTAGGTTCTGGATTAGGTAATCTAACAGCGGATATCGCTATTGAGCATGAGATTTCTTATGCAGATATTCCCAATTTTCCAGTATCTACTGTTCAAGGGCACAAAGGTGCTTTAATTTTTGGTACACTAGGAGGAAAAAAGATTGTTGCGATGCAAGGTCGTTTTCACTATTACGAAGGATATGATATTAAAACAACGGTATTTCCTATTCGCGTGATGAAATATTTAGGTGTAGAAACTTTGATTGTATCAAATGCTTCTGGAGGAGTAAATCCTTCCTTTAAAGTGGGAGATATCATGATTATCAAAGACCACATCAATGCTTTTCCAGATCATCCTTTACGCGGTCACAATGACGAGCGTTTTGGCCCTCGTTTTGTTAACATGAACGAAGTCTATACGAAGAGTATTATTGAGCAAGCGAAAGTAATCGCAAAAGCAAAAAACTACGACATCAAAGAAGGAGTGTATTACGGTTTACAAGGCCCTACTTTCGAAACACTAGCGGAATATAAAATGGTTCGCGTAGTTGGTGGAGATTGTGTAGGGATGTCAACAGTTCCTGAAGTAATTGTAGCCCGTCACATGGATATGAAAATCTTCGGTATTTCTGTGATTTCCGATATGGGTAATGAAGATGGGATTGCCGATGTAAATCACGATGAAGTACTCAAAGCAGTACAAGCGGCAGAACCTATTGCCCGTGATCTAATCAACGAACTAGTTTCTAAGTTATAATAAAAAAGGCTATCAATTTATCCATTGATAGCCTTTTTTAAGTTTACAGTATACGGTTAACCCTTAACCCTTAACCCATTAATCAATAATCAATAATCTGCATTTTCTTCATAATAAAAGTTGCATTCTTATTTTGACAGATTCCATCTCGTATTTTATAATCAAAGTGTAAATCATCATTTTTAATTTCTACTTCGAAGCACTTATTCATCAAGATTTCTGGATAATCATTTGTGGTATTACACACTTCTAAATCGTGGGTTGCGATCATTCCATAAGTTTGCTCGCGAATCAATTTGAGAATAACCCCAATAGTTCCACTTTGTTTATCATCGGAATTGGTTCCTCGTAAAATTTCATCCAATAAGACAAAACACGATTCACTTTGTACTTGTTCAATAATCATCTTCAGTCGTTTCACCTCTGCATAGAAGTAAGACTCACTATCCTCTAAGGAATCCGTTAATCGCATCGAAACCAATAACGGCAAAGGAAAGAATGTTGCTTTTGTTGCACAAATAGGCGCTCCTATTCCCGCTAAAACGAGATTCACTCCTATGGTTCTCAAGAAAGTACTCTTTCCTGACATATTAGATCCTGTTAGAATAACAAAACGCTGATTCGAAAAATCAATATCATTGGTTACGCGTTTCTTTGCATGTAATAAGGGATGCCCTAAATTTTGAAAAGACATTTGTTTGGTCTCATTTAGAACAGGAAACGTATAACTTCTGTTGTTATAGGAATAATTCCCTAATGAGTTAAAAGCTTCTACCTCACCTACAATATCAATAACAGTTAATACCAGTCCCCCTTTTTCTTTCTTCCATTTCAGGAATTTATGCAGAACGTGTACATGAAATTGAAACAAACCATTAAACAAAATAGAAACAAACAAGTTAGCTACCGTTTCCAATTGTTCAAATAGACGCGATAGTTTTTTCAATTCTGTACTTGCTTTAAAAGAATCACTTTTGATTTCTTTCAAATACTCCTTCATGCGTGCTGTAGCAAATTCTTCCTTTTCAATGCGCTTGATAATCGAACTATAACTTTCAATGGTTTCATGTATTTTTTCAACACCGCCCAATTCAATTTGAATCGCGCGTACTTTTGAAAGCGCACAAATCAAGTTGAATGAAAAAACAGTAGAAGCAATATACCCCCAAACGATATTAGTTGAATCAAAAAAGAATCCAATCGACGATATAACAAAAATCAAAGGCAACACATAGGCTAAAATGAGAGAAACCTTACTCAATTCATTTACTTTGGATTCACTCCATGATTTTAAACGTTCATAAGCTTCCTTACTTAAGTTAGACAACTTACTATAGGCATAAATCTCATGTCTCCACTCTACCTTTTGTGATAACTCTTTGATTACTTCTTGGTTTTTCAGGATATCTGCTTTGGTGCTTCTACTTTTTAAAAGCGTTGCCAAATATTCCTTTCCTTTATAAGAAGCGGTTCGATTGAGGTATTGATAAATGGATCGAGGGCCAAAAATATCTAAATCATACGCATAGGGATGATCTGGAGTATGAAAGGCGGCTCCATCTTCAAATGCCCATTGATCTTCTTTTAGAAACTGATCTTCTTCTTGGTTAATTTGCATTAAAGCTTCCGCATAACGCATCTTCCAGGAATAAGAAGCGTGAATACGCAAGAAAATAAGAAATACAACAACTAGTCCTCCTGTTGCATATAAATACTGGTAATCTGCTCGAGATACCGATAAATAGAAACAATACACAATACCTAAAAAAGCAAGTAAACGCAAAGCGCCTACTAATTTGTATTTTTTTCTAATCTCATTGTATTTATCTTGAAAAAGGGAGTGTCTCTTGGCGTAAATTTCCATTGCTAAAGGGTTTATTTTAAAAAAGGGTTTTTCGTATTGGTTTTTAACAAATATACATAATAATGCAAGTAGGCTTCCCTTCTTGAGAAAAGAATCACAAACAATTTTACACCTTAAATAAATAATGTACTTTTAACTCTTACTGAATCCAATACGCATGAATCCAAGTAATCCATATCCTACAGAGGGCTATTTTTATCTTCCACAATTTTTTCAATCGAACGAATTACAACAAATTGAACCTATTCTCGAAAAGTTTCATCAACAGTGGTTAATTGATTATCAGGAAGAGTATCGAACGAGATTAATTAATAGTCACAGTTTAACATCGAGTACTGCCTTAACCAAAGAGGAACGTTTGGTTTTATTTAAGTTTATAGCAGGCGATCGCTTTCAACCGCTGCTTTCTGCTCTATTCCCGGAGCAGGCTCTTTTTTTAAATACCCAATTATTTTTTGATCCTTTCAACAAGGAGCAGAAAAATTACTGGCATCGCGATATTCAGTATACGGGTATGTCTATAGAAGATCAACAAAAAAGCATACTCACCCAAAATGTACTTCATTTCCGCATTCCGTTCCAAGAGGAAGAAGGCATTGAGTTAATTCCAGGTACACATCGCAGTTGGGATTTACCAGCAGAACAAGATACCCGTTTGGGGCAAAATGGAAAACAACCGAGTGATGCTTTGGCCCGAGGAAAACAAATTCGCCTACAACGTGGGGATTTGTTGATTTTTTCGGCGAATATGATTCATCGTGGGCTTTATGGAAACAATCGTTTTTCCTTTGACCTTATCTTTTTAGATGATACTCCACTCCTTCGTCCTTTTATTGATCCAAACAATCATCCGACGGAAGCAGAAAAAAAACAACTTAACTCTTCTTTATTTCTATAAAAAAAAAGCTTCTATCTAGAAGCTTTTTTTTAATCCCATTGATTCGTTGTGGATAAGGCATATTTCCCACCACCTGTAAAAAATAAGCTAACCGCTACTAAAGCATAGATCATCAATAATTCGACTTGCCATCCTCCGTTTTCATTCAAGCTAAAAATAGCTGCACTTTGAACCAATAGCATAGCGGTTACACAATTAATTGCAAATACGGCTCCTGCTAAGCGGGTTCTCCATCCTAAGAGCAATAAAATAGGGGCAAGTACTTCTCCTACATATACACCATAGCCAAAGAAACCAGGTAATCCTTTATCAATCAAGGTTTGTTGGATAAATCCAATACCGTGTATAAGTTTGCCTATTCCATAAAACAACATGGGAAATCCAATGGCAATTCTACTAATTAATAATCCGGTGTCTACTTTTCTATTCATCATTATTTCTGGTTATAAAGTTACTTTTACAAAAACGCCATAATTCTCGAAGTGATCCCAACTCATAGCAAACTGTTCTAAATTGGCTGCTACTCCCATTGTAATCTTGTCTTTCTTCATTCCTATTCGGATGTGTTGAAAGCCTCGGGTATATTCATGTCGATCGACATTTCCAACAGCAGAAATTCGAAATAATCCCTGCCATTCTTGTGTTATTTGTGGGGTATATTCCACTAAAAGCGATTGTTCTAAGGTGAATCCTTTTTGATAGGTTGTTCCTACTCCATAGATCAATTGAAAGTCTTTTCTCTTTACCTGATATTGGAGGTAAACACTCGCAAATTTCCCAGGATTCTTTACCCCAAATCCAGCATTTAAAATGAAGTTCTTGGGTAGTTTGTAGGCAATCGTATTGCGGATAAAAAAAATATTATGGGTGTCTTCTTCATATTCTGCATCGAATAAAACAAGGTTTTGAAGGGTGAGTTTATCTGACAGTTTATGGCTGATTGTATGCGTATAGCCATACGCTCGATGTCCTACCATCATATCTGGTGTATAGGTTGTTGATTGCCCCAAAACAGGAAGTGTTAGAAGCCCAAATAGGACCATAAAAAAACGAGCTAATTTCATCTGTCTATGCTTATTTATTTTCATAGGACAAATGTATTAGCTCGCTCTAAGGTGGTTCTTAAGCTATCTTAAGAAAGGATATGCTGTTATTTTTCGTGCTGTTTTTTCTTGAGGTAACTCAAAAATTCGGGTGTCACGCCTAAATAGGAGGCAATCATATATTGCGGTACCCGTTGTTCGATGTTGCGGTATTCTTTGATGAATCGCTGATAACGCGTAAAGACATCAGCACTCATGTGCTCAATCGTTCGCTCTTGTAAAGCGACATAGGCACTTTGTATCTTTAATCGAAAGAATGTAGAAATAGCGGGAATCTCAGCATAGAGTTGCTCGAGATTTTCTCTGCTAATTTGGACAATAGTAGCAGGTTCAATAGACTGTATAAACAGCTTGGATTCTTTTTGAGTCAAAAAGCTGTATAAATCATTGATCCACCATTCTTCAATCCCGATTTGCAAGGTATGTTCTTGTGTATTTTCATCCAGGTAATAACAACGCGCACTTCCTTGAGCAATAAATCGCATATGCTGTGACAATTGCCCTGGTTGCAATAAGAGTTCCTTTCGCTTGAGTAAAACAATTTCGGCAACTTCACTTATTCGCTGTATTTCCTTCTCATTTAAAGCAGTTGTTTGCTGTAAATGCTGTACCAACACCTCAATGGGATTTACATCCATATTCTTTCTTTTTCTTTTTTATATTACCATCTCCACACTTGTGGTTCTTCTTTCCAAATCAATAGACGGAACTGTTCATACAACTGGCTCGTTCCAATTGTATGGGTATCTCGTATATCTTTTCCTACTTCTAATTTGTGTAAAGCCCCTGAATACGTTCCTACCCAAAGTACTTTTTCATCATCAGATACTGCAATTCCACTAATAGTTCCACCGACAAAAAACTGTCCTACATCTTCTCCTGCTTTATTAATCAAGCGAATGTAACCATAAGCATCTCCTAAAACGTAGTAGTCCTGCATAGCAACCCCTTGGTATACGCGCATTCCTTCATCCATATAAATAAAGTCATCACTTTCTTCATACGCTTCTACTTCCATGCCTTCTAATTTCGTTGCATCTACTCCAATCGTTACTCCATTGTAGAAGTGACAAGAATTAGTAATTAACTGTTGATCATCTTTCGAAAATAAACAAAAATGCGGATAAGACGACTGTGGTCCTACGCTTCCTACTTCTTTTCCATCCCCATGTAAAATACGGTGATCTCTATCTTGATCTCCTACAACAATATAGGTATTATCCTGTGATAACGCTGCATTTTCCATATCAATATAGAAATCATATCCTTCTGCTACAGCCTCTTGTTTTTCTTCTTCTGTCAACACAGGGTGAATCAATTGTTTCTTCTGCTCCTCTAAAAGGTAAACTCCTTCTGATGAAACAAATAAAATGCGTTTTCCATCATTGAAAGGAATCAATTTTGAGATTCCTACAGTAGCAAGCTCTCCCAATTCAACTGTGGCAATCACAGGACCATTCCACCCTTGATGCGTGATAATTTTATCTGCATAAGCAATCGCAAATACGTTGTTGCGCATTGATTTCCCCAATCCTTTGATGGTATCATCTAACAAGTTAACAGTAGTTCCTGTTACCAAATAGGCTGTACGAGGCTCATACGAAGTTCCTGCTAGGAATGCAACTGTATCGGTATCGATAACAACAATATCGCCAATATATTGAGACTTCTCTTCCAAGAAAGGAATTAAAGGAGGATAAGCTGGTGGAAACGAAGCTCTAAAAGCATCTACACTTCCTTCCGCATTCGCTTGTTTCAGCAATTCAAATACCGCTGGACTTAAATGATCTCGCTTATCTTCTGGTTCTTCTCCTTTCCAATTTTCCCAACCGTGCTCTTTACCAAAAGCAACCATTTCATTGATCGCTTTGGCATAGCGTTCTCCTTTTGTAAACCATTCTTGTTGAAGGGCTGTTGTATTATTTTCTTCTGATTTCATCTTACTTTTTTTATGGCTTAAAGATACTTCGAATTCTCATTTCTTTTTATCCCTACAATTGTGGATATTCCATAAAAAACGAGAGTTCCTAAAATAGAAACTCTCGTATATGTTATACTTGCTCGCCTTTCATCATTTTTGACCAATACAAATAAGGCAAGAGATGTTTTTTTAGCATCCACAAGCGCCAATGTTCTTTGTGACTAGAAAACACCAACATTTGCTTCAATTTAGGATCGGGAATAAATTCATTTTTATAATTAAATTCAGCCAATACCATTTTTCCATAGCCTGTTACCAGTGGGCAAGAAGAATATCCGTTGTAGTCGTTATTACTTGCTTCTTGATTTTGTAGTAAACGCATAAGATTGTCTACAACAACAGGAACTTGCTTCCGAATGGCAGCTCCTGTTTTCGCCGTTGGCAATCCAGCCACATCGCCTAATCCAAAAATATGCTTATACTTATTATGTTGTAAACTATGATGATTTACATCCAGCCAACCTGCCGCATTGACTAAATTGGAGGTTTGCACAAATTTAGGAGCTGTTTGAGGCGGTGCCAAATGCAAGAAATCAAAAGGCATGGCTACTACCCCATCTGCTAATACTTGGGTTTGTTGGTCATCAGAGGTAACAAAGCAATGATTATCTTGCGCATTTGTTGGTTTGAAATAAGCGATTTTTGCAGCCGCATCAATTCGAATTGGATTATGCAATGGCATAAAATTAATCTGATAACGATCAACCACTTTCAATAAAGTATCAGCTATTTTCTTTACGCCAAAAATTACACTTCCTGGCATGGGAAAATACACTTTTGTCTTGGTATGAATCCCTTTCTTTTTGAAGTAATCACATGCTAAATACATGATTTTCTGAGGAGCACCTCCACATTTAATCGGCGTACTCGGTTGTGTAAAAATAGCGGTTCCACCTTGAAAGGCTTGGAGCTGTTTCCATGTATACTCTGGATCAATATAATTACTACACACCACTCCTTGTTCTACTGCTTCGGCTAGGCCTTCGATTAATGAATAATCATTCACCAAACCAGGGCATACAACCAGATATTCATAAGTTAATGTTCCCGTTTGCGTTGTTGTTATGGTATGGTGTTCTGCATCGAATCCCGTAACAGCTTCTTTGATCCACGTTACTCCTGGAGGAATCAAAGAAGTCATTGGTTTGATTGTTTTTTTCTTGTCATAAGCACCTGCTCCAACCAATGTCCAAGCTGGTTGATAATAATGATCAGTTGCAGGATCAACAAGTGCAATGTCTAAACTTGAATCTTTCTTTTTCAACTGAGCAGCAGTCATAATACCAGCTGTTCCAGCTCCTATAATGAGGATTTGATAATGCGTTTTCATGTTGTTCGTTTTTGGTTTGACTCTCCAAAATAGACATTACTATCGGAATAAGGTGTAACAAATGTTACAAATAATCTTTTGATGTGTTTGTTTTTTATCTCCTATCAGTTTATCAGTCAGAAACATATCACAAAAGATACCATGTAGCTCCCTCTTTATTGGTAGTATTGAATCACTGCTTCCAATTGCTCTTGGATTCCCTCTTCCATACTACCTCCGTGATAGCAGATGATTTTTGCTGGTTGCAATTGTTTTATTTTTTTTAAAGAGGCAACGGCCTCTCTCATATCCAATGTAAACTGTGGATTGGCAATATTGAATCTACCTTCTTCAATGACCAAAGCATCATTGGCTATTAATGTCTTTGTTTGGTGATCAAACAAGGAGATATGGCCTTTGGTATGCCCTGGGGTATAAATCACTTGAACATCATCCGCTATATAATCTCCATCTTCTAGCGTATGGTCTACTGGTCCACGTTTGATATTCGTAAGACGGACCATAAAATTTTCTGCCCAAGAACGATGTTCTGCGGGTAACTGTTGTAAAGAAGCCTCTACTTGAACCAAGCGTTCAGATTTTGTTTCTCCTGATACCGAACTTTTTTCGGGCGTACTACAATACACTTGAATATTGGGATTCTCAGCTACAAACAACGTCAATGCTCCTAAATGATCAATATCATCATGGCTAATTACTAATTTGGTAATTGCAGTTAATGGAGTACCTAATTTTGCCAATTCTACTTTAAATTGATCAAATGTTTCCTCATAACCACAATCGACCAACACGACCTGATTTTCGGTCTTGATGACGGTTGGATAGATCGTACTAATTTGTCCAGCAACTTCTTGTTCGATTGTAAAATTTAGTATTTTCATTCTTGCATTCTTATGTAATTGTTAAATTGATAAGGTTTTCCTCATCTCAATACAAAAATACGAATTTTAAAAGACTTCAGCAGTTTCCTTAAAATTGGACGGAGTAAATACGATACTTTAACTCAACTTACAACCTTGTTTATCAGACATATAAATACTATTCACACCACTTTCGTTCTCCTAAATCTTCAATCAAACGCACTAAATATCCATCGGGATCTTGTACGAGAAATTGTTTCTGTCCAAATTCAATGGTATCGGCTCTATACCAACGTTCTTCTACTGGAATAAATACGGAGTAATTTGCTTGTTCTAATCGAGCTAAAATAGGAGCTATTGCCTCTACTTCTATTTGGAAATTAATCCCTCTACCGAATGGTTTTTCCATCGCTCCAGTTTGCCAACTTTGATCTGTTGGATCTTCTTGTTCTAACATTAGTTGAGCGCCGTCTAATTCCAAATAAGCAAAAAAATCTTCTTTGCGTTCGTATAAAATAGAAAATCCGAGGTAATCACACCAAAATTTTAAGCTTTCTTCTAGATCTGAAACCACTAGTTCTGGGACTAAAGTCGCCCATTTGATTTGCTCACTTCTCATCTTCTTTCAATTAAAAAAATAAAGATACAACTCGAATAGCTAATATTCTACACCGAAAGGACAGATTATCTTATCACTTCTAACGTTTATTCTCCTACTTTGATTTCAAATTAAATGTCTTTATACAAAACCAAATTATGTCTCTTTTTAATAAAACAGATAATAATATTCAAAATGTTAATTTTATGAGTTAAAATTATACTAAACATAATTAATCATCATTTTAAACAATAGAAATGAATTAAATTCAGTAAAACCTAAATAAAAATGAATGCAAGAGAAATTTTAAAACAACCGACTCCACCGAAGCTAACTACGGAATTAATTCGCCTATTAACCAACCTTTGTTTTTTCAATAATTCAATGAAATCCGCCGATTTATTATTTGTTTTTGGATCTAACATTTTACATCAAGCGATAGGAGAAAAGATAAACAACTTCTTAAGAACTTATTCTTTCAATACTGTGCTCTTAACTGGAGGAATAGCAAATTATAAGGAATCCTATTATGAACCTGTTTCGGAATCAGAGCTCCTACTTCGTCACATAGCCAAAAGTGAATTTCCGCAAGTAAATTTTATTGTTGAAAAAAAATCGCGCAACACACTTGAAAATGTAATTTATGCCAATGAACTCATTGACTTATCAAGCATACAAAATATCGCCTTCTTTTCACATAGTTATGCTTCTAAGCGATCATATTTAACCTTAAAAAAGGTATGCACAACCAATAGCTTTTCCAACTTTCCAATTCCAATTCCTGCGAATCTTCGTAATCAGGAGATCACTCAATTTGACTGGTTTGAAACAGAAAAAGGAAGAGCGCTCGTTTGGGGCGAATATCTTCGATTTATAACGTATGGAAAGAGAGGAGATTTTCCTATTGAGGAGGTTGAGGGATTACTAGAACAAATTAAAACATTACTAGAACCATGAAACCAATATTAGCAGTCGATATGGATGAAGTTCTTGCGGATTCTATTGGATTAGTATTAGAGCAGTATTCAATTTTATACTGCATAAAAAAAGGCCATCCTATTGGATAGCCCTTTCTAATTCTTATTATCGAATATATTATTCTCCTTTTTTTGCTCTTCTAGAACGCGCTAAAAGTGTATTTTTTAGTAACATTGCGATGGTCATCGGACCTACTCCACCCGGTACTGGGGTAATGAATGCTGCTTTTTTGCTTACTTCATCAAAGTCAACGTCTCCAGCGATTACATATCCTCTTGGGGCATTTGCATCTGGAACACGTGTAATTCCCACGTCCACTACAGTTACTCCATCTTTTACCATATCCGCTTTTAAGAAGTACGGTACTCCTAAAGCAGAGATGATGATATCTGCTTCTCTTGTAATAGCAGCGATATCTTTTGTACGGCTATGTGTCAAGGTTACTGTTGCGTCTCCAGGGTATCCTTTTCTACTCAACAAAATACTCATTGGACGACCTACAATGTGAGAACGACCAATCACCACTACATTTTTACCTGCTGTTTCTACTTTGTAACGCTCTAGTAATTCCATAATTCCGTAAGGCGTAGCAGGTAAGAACGTTTCCATTTCTAAGGCCATTTTTCCAAAGTTTGTTGGATGGAATCCATCCACATCTTTGTCTGCATCCACAGCCATCAAGATTTTTTGTTCGTCTATGTGTTTCGGTAAAGGCAATTGTACAATATATCCATCAATTGCTGGATTTTCGTTCAATTCTTTAATTTTTGCCAATAATTCTACTTCAGTTGTTTCTTCAGGTAAAGCGACTAAAGTAGATTCAAATCCAATTTGTTCACATGATTTTACCTTACTTCCAACGTAAGTTAAACTTGCGCCATTGCTTCCCACAAGCACTGCTGCCAAATGGGGAACTTTTTCACCGCGAGCTTTCATTTGTTGAACCTCAGCAGCAATTTCATTTTTGATATCTTCCGATACCTTTTTTCCGTCTAGTAGTTGCATTAAATCGTAATAATTAGTGTGTTGTTGTATGTAAAATAAAGAAGGTTTAAACTTCATTTTGAACCTTAAACCTTCTTTGTATTCTTATTGCATTCCTTTCATTTGTCCCATCATTCGCATCAAATTCTTTCCTTTTGCTCCTTGCATCATCTTCATCATTTTGCTCATTTGATCGAACTGTTTCAACAATTGATTTACTTGTTGAATATCCGTCCCTGATCCTTTAGCGATACGTTGTTTTCGCTTTGCATCAAGAACCGAAGGAGTCGCTCTTTCTTTAGGTGTCATCGAGTGGATAATCGCTTCGATGTGTTTAAATGCGTCGTCTTCAATTTCTACATCTTTCAATGCTTTTCCAACGCCTGGTAACATCCCGACTAAGTCTTTCATGCTACCCATTTTTTTCACTTGTTGAATTTGCGTCAAGAAATCGTCAAATCCGAATTCGTTTTTCGCAATTTTCTTTTGGATTTTACGCGCTTCCTCTTCGTCGTATTGTGCTTGTGCACGTTCAACTAAGGAAATAACGTCTCCCATTCCCAAAATACGGTCAGCCATACGCTCTGGGTAGAAAACGTCGATTGCGTCCATTTTCTCACCTGTACCAATAAATTTAATTGGTTTGTTTACTACTGACTTAATTGAAATGGCAGCTCCACCTCGTGTATCCCCGTCTAACTTTGTTAGGATTACCCCATCAAAATTTAAACGATCGTTAAATGCTTTTGCTGTATTTACGGCATCTTGTCCTGTCATGGAATCCACTACAAACAATGTTTCATGTGGTGCGATTGCTTTGTGAATATTAGCAATCTCTGTCATCATCTCTTCATCTACAGCCAAACGACCTGCAGTATCGACAATAACTACGTTGAATCCATTTGCTTTTGCGTGTTTAATTGCGTTTTCAGCAATTTGAACAGGGTTGTTATTTCCTTCTTCCGAATATACCTCAACACCTAATTGTTCTCCAACTACATGCAACTGATTAATAGCCGCAGGACGGTATACGTCACACGCTACTAATAAAGGTTTTTTATTCTTTTTTGTTTGTAAGAAGTTGGCTAATTTACCAGAAAAGGTTGTTTTACCAGACCCTTGTAAACCAGACATCAAAATAACAGATGGGTTACCCGATAGATTAATTCCAGCTGCTTCACCTCCCATTAATTGAGTAAGTTCGTCTTTGACAATCTTAATCATCAATTGGCCTGGTTGAAGCGTAGTCAATACATCTTGTCCTAAGGCTTTATCTTTTACTTTATTCGTAAAATCTTTGGCAATCTTAAAGTTAACGTCGGCATCTAAAAGGGCTCTACGCACCTCTTTTAAGGTATCTGCAACGTTTACCTCAGTAATTTTACCATGTCCCTTAAGAATATGAAAGGCTTTATCTAATTTATCGCTTAAATTATCAAACATATCGGTATTATTTAATACTTTGAAGCGCCAAAGATACTATATAACTCGTTAAGTCACAAAAAGCAAAAGCAGGAAAATAGCCTTTTTTGAAAATAATATCCCAAATCTTTTTTTCTCTCCCGTTATTTGTTTTGCAATTCCCTTTGTTTTCCTAGGTTTAAAATGAGCTTAAGCCAATTCGAACTCCACAATCGTTTGTCTTTGTCCTACGGAATTAATCACATCAATTCCAAAAAAATCAAATCCATTGCTTTTTAATTCTTCTGGTGAAATAATATCGCCTGAAATCAATTCAATTTCTCCCTCTTCATTCAAGAACTCCTCCATTTCTTCCTCGTAATCAATATTGTGATAGGCATAAACGAGAATTTCAAACTCCGTTTCTCCATTTAACTGCAACAATTGTAGTTCATCCTTGCGTTGCTCCAATACTTCTTCTTCATATTCATCGCAAAATAGCGCATCATACCCATGTTTCGCATAGTCAAAAAGCAAAATACGCTCTTTTGTCACACAATCTTCCGCATAAACTAGAACTGGAAAATCATCTTGATGCACCAACAGCTCAATATCATTGGCATAAGTACCACAATAATAGAGTTTAAACGTTCGTCCTCCTGTAGCAGATTGGATTTGTCCACGCCATTCGATGTCGATCATTTCTTGAAAATACGGTGGAGTATCATAGGTAACAACAGAGGCCAAATAAGTAGGAGCCGCATAGGTAGATGGGTTTTTCATGCCTTTTCATTTAAACAAGCAAGGTAACTTGTTTTTTACAACTGTCTTTCCATTCGTCCTACTTTTTTCTTCTTTTTCTTCTTTGATGTGCCTCAGTTTATATAACGGTGCTTTAATATTCGCTTAATATTAGAATAGACTACAAGCTTTACTTTAGCCTAAAATAACTTGTTCGTATGAATACAGCAAAAGACAAATGGATTACCACCTATTACAATTTACATTGGGATGTGCTTTATCAATATTCGTATAATATTTTAAGAGATCAAACCTTAGCTTCGGATGTTGTACAGGATGTTTTTATTTCAATTTGGGACAACTATGACAGCTTAGCCATTGACAATGCTAAAGCGTATCTAATTACAGCCGTAAAAAACAAAAGTCTCTATTACCTCAAGAAAGTTCCATTCAATACCATACAATTAGAATCTGTGTATCATGTTTTAACCGAACACGAATTACTCACCAACGAAGAGGAAAGCTTATTTAAGGAGCAATTGCTGCAATTAATTTACAACAAAGCCCAAGAAGTACTACCTAAACGATGTTTGGAAATTTTTAATCTTCGCTTTTACAGCCATCAAAGCTATAAAGAAATAGCCTCTAAACTAGCAATCTCAGAAAGTACAGTGGAGAATCAAATTTCCAAAGCATTAAAAACACTAAAATCAACTCTACCATATTCGTTAGATTTTTATTTTTTATTGTTCTACCTCTTCCCTACTTCGGATTATTACCAAATTGTAATGTAATTTAAGAAAACGTTAGAATTGTTTGGTTACGTAGGGGCATGCTCCTGTTTTGTGCTCTTTCCTATATAAGACCAAAACAATGGAGAAAAAGTTCAAAACAATTTTACAACAATACTTACAAGATTCAGCTTCGTCTAAAGAAAATGAAGCCATTGAATCATTTGTACACAAAATGCAGGAGGATGGTATTTCTTTGGAAGAAGTACAGCAAAATCTTCCACTCAAAAACACCTTATATCGCTCCATTCTCGCTCAATCTTCTGCCAAGAAGAGGCGTTTAAAAAAGAGGCGAAACCTAGGAGTTATCGGTGTTTTTTTAATCCTACTGCTGGGTACCCTAGGATACTATTTGCAAACGGACTTCCCTCAAACCTATATGTCAGCTGAGGATACTCAATTGATTACCTTGGCCGATCAATCTAAAATCACCCTATTTCCCCATAGTGAATTGACCGTTTCTAGCTCGTATAATCAAACGGATCGTCAAGTTCAACTGAAAGGAAAAGCTTTTTTTGCGATTAGTAAAAACAAACAACTCGCTTTTACGGTACAAACGAAAGATTTAGAAACTTCTGTTTTAGGTACGTCCTTTCTTATAGCAGAAAACAAAACGTCTACCGCTATTGAGGTTCGCACGGGAAAAGTAAAAGTGCAAACGAAAACTCCTACAGATTACGTCATTCTTCTCCCTCAAGAATCTGCTCATTTTGAAAATCAACACCTTCAAAAGTACAATGCGCAAAACGATCGCATCTCTTCTTGGAACCAATCGCTAAATATGGTCAATGCCTCTTTTGCGCACTGGAAATCGAGTATTGAACGCGAATTTGACATCATCATTTTATCTGAGAGCAAAGCCATTCAACACATCAAGATAACTGGAGATTACCGCAACAGTAATTTACAGGATATCCTGGATAGTTTTTGCTTTATCAACAACTTAAGCTATAGCAATCAAAACAATTTAATAACTATAAACGAAACAAACACACATGATTCACAACGCTAAATTGAGCAGGCGAATACGCTTGTATATCGCTTGTTGTATTTTCTTAAGTGCTCAATACAACTATGCTTTTAGTCAAGATCGCATGGACAGCGCAAAAACGATGAATATCGTATTGGCTGCAAAGAAAACCAATGTCGGATATGTTTTTAAAGCTATTGAAGAGCAAACCTCATATAAGGTTGTTTTCTCTTCTGAAATGATCGACACAAATACGATTATTTCATTTGCAAATACCTCAACAGAACTCAACCGTTTATTGGATGTCATTGCCAAAGAAACAACAACAGCTTATCGCATCAACAACAATTTAATTTCCTTTAAACGCGAAGCTCAACGCCCACAAGTGACAGAGCAAGTGGCACAAACCATTAGAGGAAAAGTCATTGATACAACTGGAGAAGCTTTACCAGGTGCAATTATTCAGGTGCAAGGCGGAACCGCGAGCACGTTGAGTGATGTCGATGGAAACTTCAGCATCAAAGCAGTTCCTGGACAAGATTATTTACAAGTCTCTTTTGTGGGTTTTACATCACAAGTCGTAGCAGCAAAAAACAACCTAACCATCCAATTAGGAGAAAGCACCAATGATTTAGATGAGATTATTATTGTGGGATACGGTACCCAACAGAAAAGATTGGTCACCACTGCAATTGATAAGATGAGTGTTACCCAAGAAAATATGCGTACCGTAGCTTCTCCCGTTGAATTGCTACAAGGTAAAATGGCCGGTGTAAATGTCAATACTAGTTCTGGAAACTTAGGAACAGGCGAGCGCGTTTCGATCCGTGGAATTTCTTCGATTAGCGCAAGTAATGAACCCTTGTATGTGGTTGACGGGATTCCGCTGTATAATCCTTCTGCCGAATTGTTTAATATGGGAGAAGGGATGAGTTCACTGAATACCATCAATATGAAAGACATCGAGTCCATTGAGGTACTCAAAGATGCTGCCGCTGCTGCCATCTATGGTTCTCGTGCAAATAATGGAGTGATTATAATTACAACAAAATCAGGAAAGAAAAACAGCAGTGCTGTTCGTTTTAACATCAATACTGGAATCTCTGAATTTGCCAATAAAAACAAGTTAAAAATCACGAATTCAGAAAAATATATTGCGCAATACAACGAAGGAGTATCCAACTACAACAAGCAATACAACTTACAAGTTGGCGATAAAGACTACAAGAGTCCAATTAGCAATCCCTTCGGCAATCTACCAGATACTAATTGGCTAGACGTTATTACACAACGCGGAACATTTACGGATGTAGATTTATCTTTTTCTGGAGGCTCTGAAAAGACCACCTACTATCTTGGCGCTTCTTACTTACAACAAGATGGAGTAATCAAGACTAACAGCATGAAACGCTATAACTTAAATACAAAGCTTCAAACTGAAGTTACTCCTTGGTTGACTATTGGTACAAATAACAACCTATCCTATGTACGCAATAATCAAGTTCCTGGGCCTAATTTAGGAACTACAATTATAGCCCGAGCTATTGAACAACGTCCTTTTGACCGCCCTTACAAACCTAATGGAGACTACTACATCGGAGGTACAGAGGAGTTACTTCGACACAATCCTATTCAAATCCTCAACGAACAAAAGACATATTTAGACTTGTTTCGCTACATTGGAAATGTCTATGCAGATATCAAAATTCTACCTAATCTGACATTCCGCAATAGCATCAATACAGACTTTAATTATACCTATGATTATTTGTACTACAATGAAAAACATCCCTATGGTACAGGAGTAGGTCGTTTGGTTGACTCCAAACGAACGATTTTAAATCTAGAAACAGAAAATATTTTAACGTATAACCAAAATTTCAATGATTTTGGATTAACGGCTATGGCTGGTCATACGTTTCAAAAAGTAACGAATAATACAACGGGAATTGACGGACGTGGTTTCCCGTCTCCTACGTTTGACGTAATCAATGTAGCTTCTGAAATTACTGGCGCAACGGGATATGTAACAGAATACGCGATGGAATCTTATTTTTCTAGGGTTACGTTAGACTACCAGAGCAAGTATATTCTGAATGCTTCCATTCGCACAGATGGTTCTTCCAAATTTGCTCCTGATACGCGTTGGGGATGGTTTCCCTCGGTATCCTTAGGTTGGAATATTGATCAAGAGGATTTCATGCAAGAAGTAGGGATTGATGCAAAACTAAGATTGAGCTACGGAAGTACCGGAAATCAAGAGGGGATCAACAATTATGGGTATTTATCGTTACTCTCTGGAGGCAATGATTATGGATTAGAAAGTGGTATTTCCGTTTCTAGTTTTGGGAATAATACCTTGACTTGGGAAAAGGCCAACCAAACGAACTTTGGAATGGATGTAGCTTTTTTCAATAGGCAGCTGACCTTTAGCCTGGATATGTATAAAAAGAAAACCAACAATTTACTTTACTCCATGCCTATTCACGCCACCTCTGGAATGTCGAGTATCTTAACGAATATTGGTTCTATGGAAAACAAAGGAATTGAAATCGCTCTAGGTACAGATTTGACATTCGGAGATTTTCAATGGCAATCTAACTTCAACATCGCTACGAATAAAAACAAAATCACCCAATTGATTGACAACAAAGGAGAACCTTTATCCATTGGTGGAAATCGCGCTTTACAAGTAGGCAAAGATATTGGAGCCTTTTATTTATTTGTACAAGAAGGAATCTATCAATATGACGGTGAGGTCCCACAAGAACAATATGAACGCGGTGTTCGCGCTGGTGATGTAAAATGGCGAGATAAAGATGGCAACAACATCATCAACGACAATGATCGAGAAGTGATAGGTAGTTCAAATCCCGATTTCTTTGGTGGTTGGAACAACAGTTTCCGATACAAGAATTTCCAATTCGATATCCTCACTACTTTTTCCTATGGCAATGATGTATATGCAGGATGGAAACCAGGCGTACTAGGTAAACTAGGAGATCGTTTTCCTATTTTGGAAGAATACTACGACAACCGTTGGACTGGCCCTGGTTCTACTGATCGCTATCCGAGAGCATTAATGGGCGATACTAACAACAATAGAAATTCAGATCGTTGGTTGGAAGATGGTTCTTATTTCAAAATCCAAGCGGCAACACTGAGTTACAATTTTGATCAAAAAGTCTTGGATCGCCTTAAAATCAAAGGGCTTCGCGTTTACGTTCAAGGAACGAACCTACTGTTATTGACAAAGTATTCGGGATGGGACCCTAGTGTAAGTCCAAGTTTAGATGCTCGTTTTTATGGAAATGATGCCTTAGGCGTTCCTCCTACGCGCAACTTCTCTATTGGTTTAAATGTCAACTTTTAATCAAACAACAAAATGAAAAAAATACTATTATTCTGCCTCAGTCTCACTCTTTTTTCTTGTAGCAAAGAGTTAGACCTATACCCAAGAACGGGAATTTCTCCAGAAGCCGTTACGCCAAATGATCTCAAAGCATTAGAAAATGGGATGTATAACAATGTACAAAACGATCCCAAAAGAGAATCGTGGATTATGTATGATATTATTGGTGGCAACGTACAAGGATCTAGCACAACAAGCAAAGATGTCATCAATAATACTTTAAACCCACTCAACAGCATCATTGTAAGCAGTTGGAAAGGCTATTATAGTGCACTTTATCAAGTAAATAATGTCATTGCTATTGCCGAAGCTCTTCCATTAGATGAAAACACCCGTCGAGTTAGAGGTACCGCACATTACTTTAGAGCCTATATCAATTATAGTCTTGTAACAAGATGGGGCGATGTTCCTTTACTCACTCAAAACACCCTAGAAAAACCAGTGCGTAGTCCGAAAGCCTTAGTTTGGGAACAAATCGAGAAAGATTTAGTGGCTGCCAAAGAATTTTTAGCTGCTTCCAAAAGTTACTATTACGTTTCACAGGATGCTGTAACAGCACTACAAGCAAGGGTGATGCTTTCACAAAACAAAATGCAAGAAGCATCTACCTTAGCAGAAAGTCTCATCACCAATGGCAAATACGCTTTGGATGCTTTTGAAAAGATTTTTCGCAAAGAAGCAAATACTGAAATTATTTTTGCTTTTGAAAACCTAACTCCTGAGTCATCAAATACCATTAGTACGCTTTTTTACAACTATGGTCATCCAAATAAAGGAAGTTATGTGTATGCTCCTTCCAAAGAAATTTTAGAACTCATCACCACTACAGATAAACGCAGAGCTATTTCTTTTGGTGTTTTTGGCGGTCAAGATTGCATCAACAAATACCCAAGTGGACAAACGGGTACAGACCCGGTAATTATCTCGAGAATAGCCGAGATGTATTTGATCAGTGCGGAAGCTTCTTCTCTTACTTTAGGTGCGGAACGACTTAACGCCGTTCGAACTGCAAGAGGTTTACCTGAAGTACATCCCACTTCTTCAGCAGAAATGCAAACACTTGTACTTGAAGAGAGACGAAAAGAATTCTTAGCGGAAGGGTTTGCGTATTACGATTATGTACGCACCAATACAGCTACAAAATACTTAGGTCTTTTGAACTACCAACATCTCCTACCTATTCCTGGTGGTGAACTACAATTAAATGATAAATTAACTCCTAATCCTGGTTACTAATGAAATCTCTAAAACTATTATTATTCGGTCTATTCATCCATTTTCAAGTATCGTGTCAAACAAAATCGGATGATAACTTTACTACCTATAAGGCAGTTCCTAAAACAGAAATGGGAACCCAATTGGTTCAAAACAGCAATTTAATCGCACAAATATTTAAGGATTCAACCTATACCCTAACAAATGGGGTTCAAGTCAATGAATTATCCTATTTGGCTACAAAAGGATATTCCATGAAAACCTATGTTTACACCCTTGATTTAAACAATCCTCAAATCTCTGTCGTAGCTTCTATGCCTCACAATAAACCTGAATTTGCGATGCAACCCATGACAGGACAAGCAACAGCTTTACTACATCCCAACTATGAGGTTGTAGGAGGTGTTAATGGCGATTTTTACGATATGACTACTGGTGTTCCAAGAGGTATATTCGTTTTTAATGGAATGATTTTAAGAGCTTCCTATACCGCTAGAAATGAAGGATATTTAGCAGTAGATAAACAAAACAACGTAAGTTTAGAAGAAATAACAAACTTTGATCAGCAAGCCAATCAGCTTCAGCAAGCCGTATCTGGTGGTGTTTGGTTGGTTAAAAATGGACAGACCGTTGTACAAGCTGACAAGGAAATCCACCCGCGTACTGCAGTCGGTATAACGAATAAGAATCAATTGCTATTGATGGTTGTAGATGGTCGAAACTACACTTGGTCTAATGGGATGAATTACGAAGACCTGGGTGATTTTATGCGTAGCATTGGAGCCGAAAAAGCTTTAAATCTTGATGGTGGAGGAAGTTCAACCTTCTTCATCAATCCTAATTTTGCTGTTAATAAATTCCTTATCCGCAATCTACCTTCTGACAATGGAGGAATTGAACGAGCAGTTGGAAACGGAATCATCATTACAAAAACAAAATAAGCATGAAGACACAGATAATCAAACCTACCTTTCTGTTAGGATTTCTCTTCGCGATTTTGTTTTGCTTCTTCGGGTGTAGTGCTGATGATAATCGCTATGGTTTTACCCCAACGAATCCCAATTTAGCACTGGCACAAAAGGATTTTGAAGTAAGCAAAGAAAAGGGAGAACTAACCGTGAGTTTTGAGTCCAACTTACCTTGGCGTATAGAGTCTAATGACAATTGGATCGCTTCCAACCTCCTTCGAGGTGATGCTGGAAAGCATACCATAACAATTACCTACGACAAGAATTTAGCTTTAGCAGATCGCGTAGGATCATTGACCCTTAAAATTACGGATGACAGCAAAGAAAAAATTACGATTAAACAGGATAAAGCAAGTCTTGATGATACTTATACTCATTACTATGTAAAAGAAAATGGTACAGGTGATGGAAGTAGTTGGGAACAAGCGACAACCTTAAATCAAGCGCTACAACTTGCTCTAAACAACAATGATATCATTCATATTGCAGAGGGAATACATTATCCTGGCACACATGAGCTAATTCCCGATACAGCTGATAAGGACAAAACGTTCTTGATTCAGGCCAACATCAAGCTTATTGGTGGTTATCCCAAAGATGCTACTGTGGGAAGTAAGCCAAATCCTCAAGCACAGACGATTCTTTCTGGAGCGAACCAAAGTGTACATGTTTTGACAATTTTGGCTCAAAAAATAACTGGTTTAACGGTAACTTTAGAAAATTTAACTGTTACAGAAGGAAATGGAGATGCAGGAGCGAGTAATTTAACCGTAAAAGGATTTAGCGTTCCTCGCGATCATGGAGCAGGTATCATCATCATGGAATCTGCGGTAACAATGAACAATTGTAAAGTAATTAAAAACCAATCTGGACGTCATGCAGCGGGAATTTTCGCTACACAAAAAAGTACAGTAACAATTACGCATAGTGTTATCAACGAAAATGTGGGACTAAACAGCAACTCCAATGGGGGTGGAATTTTCGTCAACAATTCCATGATGCAGCTATCTTTTACTGATGTTTCTTTCAACAAAGCAGGTGGTGTATCTGGCGGAATCCAAACCTTGAATAATTCGGAAATCAACCTCACCAATGTAACGGTTACAAATAACCAAGCCAATAGCAATGCTGGAGGATTTTATCACAGAGGAAATTCGAAATCGGTGGTCATCAATTCCTATTTTTACAACAACACCGCAACAGAAGGAGGAGGAATTTCTACGCATGATGGTGCGGTATTGCATTTGATTAACAGTACTTTGTACAGAAATGAATCCAAAAAATTGTATGGTGCCATCAACAATCAAGCAAACAATACGGTTTATCTCTATAACAGTTTGTTGTTTGACAATCCTAGTACAGCCAATAACAATGGAATCAATCCTGCGGGTACTTTAACTGTTACTCAATCAGCTATACAACCTCAACTCTTTGGGGAGGAAAATGTAATGTCTGGATCTTTTACCGCTCAAGATCTCCAAACGGCCAATCCTTTACAACTCATGCCGAGTAGTGCAGCTAGTCCGATTGCAACGAAAGGAATGAATGGAACCGAATTAATGGAACTGCGCAATAGATTAGGTATAACTATCCCTATTGATGTATTTACTTCTGATTTAAATAACAAATCAAGAGAAGGTAGCAATACCATGGGCGCTTATCGCTTATAACCGATTATTTTTTCTATCACTTATATCATGTAAAGCCATCCTCATTATAGGGTGGCTTTACTTTTATGCTTTACTAGGTTTTCACCTGGTTAAAAAAATACAACTCAATGCTCTTCTTGGTATCACCGTTTTCGCACCTCCAAATATTCCAATTGCTCCTCTGTAATTTATATGTAATTTTGCACGACAAACAAATTCAAAATCATGTCGACTCCTGATGTAGCTTTTAGACGATTTCAATCGGATATTTCACGAATCTCTAAACCCGAGAAGTTTACTTTTCCCTTTTACTATGAGCCTCATCCATTGAGTATATTAGCAAGTGAGGAGTTACAACGCGAATTGGAGTCTCATGTTTTACTTGCCCCTTTGTTTGATGCAGCAAATCCGGAATGTTTACCTGCGGGCAAAATGTTTGGCGTGTTGATTGTAGAGAATCAAGCGGGTGAATTGGGCTATCTACGTGGTTTTTCGGGAAAATTAGGTTCCTATACGCATTTGGAAGGTTTTGTTCCTCCTGTCTTTGACTTGTGGAATAAAGACAGCTTTTTCACGAAAGAAGAAGCGATTTTAAACGCCATCAATGCGCAAATTGAAAAACTGCAAAAGGACAGCATCTATCAACAAGCCAAGGAATTACTTCAACACCAAATTGCCTCGGAGAAAAAAGCAATAGCGGATAAAAAACAGTCGCTCAAGCAATTGAAAAACGAGCGCAAAGTACTCCGAGAGCAACAAGAAAGTCAACTTACGCCTCTGGAGTTTGAAGCGTTTAATGATGATTTAATCAAACAAAGTTTACGCGATAAACACGAATTACGCGTCTTAACGACCTCTTGGCAGGAACAAATCGAAGCGACTCAACAGCTTATTCGCGATTTTGACACGCATATCAATAGCCTAAAAGAAGAGCGAAAGCAAAAGTCGAATGCCTTACAACGTCAGCTTTTTCAACAGTATCGCTTTCTCAATTACAACCAAGAAGAACAAGATTTACTCGATATTTTCGAAAAAACAGCGCTTCAACAGCCTCCTGCAGCAGCGGGGGATTGTGCAGCTCCTAAATTATTGCAATACGCTTACCTCAACGGATATAAACCGTTGGCTATGGCTGAATTCTGGTGGGGAGAATCCCCTAAATCGGAAATTCGAAAACACCAACATTACTACCCTGCTTGTCGAGGTAAATGTGAACCCATCTTAGGGCATATGTTACAGGGATTGAACGTGGATGACAATCCACTGCTTATCAACCCAGAACTACAACGTCCTATTGAAATTGTTTATGAAGATGAGGACTTTGCTATTGTCAATAAGCCAGAGGAGTTTCTAAGTGTTCCGGGGATTTATATTCAAGATTCCGTTTATGAACGCATGAAAATACGATATCCCAAAGCAACAGGACCGATTATTGTTCACCGTTTGGACATGGCGACTTCTGGTATTTTAATCATAGCCAAAAACAAAGAAGCACATAAAGCCTTGCAAAGTCAGTTTATCAAAAAAACAGTAACCAAGCGCTATGTGGCTTTATTAGATGGAATTGTCGAAGGAAATGAAGGTTATATCGACCTACCTCTACGCGTCGATTTAGAAGATCGCCCGCGTCAAATGGTATGCTTTGAACATGGTAAACCCGCTAAAACGAAATGGGAAGTCATCGAACGAAAAAACGGAAAAACCAAAGTATACTTTTATCCGATTACGGGTAGAACCCATCAATTGCGCATGCATGCCTCCCATCCGATGGGATTGAATACCCCTATTGTAGGGGATGATTTATATGGTAGTAAGAATACGCGTTTATTTTTACACGCTGAATCCATTACGTTCAAACATCCTAGAACGCAAGAAACAGTTAGCTTCCAAGTGAAAGAGGGATTTTGATAGGAAAATGAGATTTGTGAGGAGCGTTCTTTGTGAGGTTTGTTGTAAGAGGTTTTTGTTTCTTTTTTACCCTTAAAAAAAAGAAAGGATTGCCCATCGGGAATCATCTAGTTACTTGGCAAATTGCCATTTGCCACTACAGTTTTTTTTCACCCTCTCACCACCTTACCATCTCATCGGGAATTATCCAGTTACTTGGCAAATTGCCATTTGCCACTACAGTTTTTTTTCACCCTCTCACCACCTTACCATCTCATCGCCTTACCTAATCATCTCATCCCAAAAAAATCCTTATCTTTAACTAAAAACGAGGGTATGCCAGATAAAAAAGCACAACTACGGTTACACAAACGAATTGCAACGGGACTATTTCTAATCATGGCGATTGTATACCTAGTCATGGTGTATCTGCTAAAATACAGTCTGGCGAATTGGATGGGCTATGTCAAGGCATTTGCTGAAGCAGCTATGGTAGGGGCTTTGGCGGATTGGTTTGCGGTGACGGCTTTATTTCGTCATCCCATGGGATTAAAAATTCCGCATACCAATTTAATTGAAAACAAGAAAAATGACATTGGTGATAATCTAGGCAACTTCGTTACGGAGAATTTCCTAACGCCAACAACCATTCGCCCGTATATTGATAAGCTACAAGTGGCTCCCTTTTTATCAACTTGGCTCAATCAACCTAAAAGCCAACAACTGGTAGAACGAGAGCTGGTTTTCTTGATGCAATCCATTATTGAGGATCTCAATGAAAAACAAATCATCGATTTCTTGACTAAAAAAGCACAACAGGGCATCAATCAAATCAACCTGCAACAGTTTGTCGCCCAAGGGGTACGTTATGCTCTAGATCAAAATGAACACAACCGTTTGATTACTTTGGTTTTACCCAAAATTCAGATTTACGTGGAAGAACATCGCACGGAAATTTACAATCAGATTATAGAGAAAAAACCGCTTTTGGGGTTAGTAGGTGGAAAAACGGTTACGAATCAATTAATTAAAGGATTACACGCGTTCTTGGAGGATATTCAGACCAATGAACAGCATAAAGTACGAGAGGAAATCACCTTGCAATTGGCCCAACTCGCCACGGATCTCGAAACATCACCTGTTTGGAAAGAGAAATTACACGATATCTTACATCAATTTGTTACGGAAGAGGTCATCCATCACTACTTGACCGATTTTTGGCAGACGTCAAAAAAGGCGCTGCTTACTCAGCTCCAAGAAGAAGGTTCGACTGTGCGCACTTATATCAAACAAACGATTCAATCTATCGCGCAGAACATTGCACAAGATCTCGATTTACAACAGCGACTCAATCACTGGACGCAAGTAACCTTATACCGATTAGCTTTACGCAATACCCAGGAGGTGAGCACCTTAATTCGAAATACGGTAGATCAATGGGATGGCCGTGAACTCAGTCATAAGTTAGAACTCGAAGTGGGTAAAGATTTGCAATTTATCCGAATTAACGGAACGTTAGTGGGTGGATTAGTAGGTTTACTGATTTACTGTTTAACTCAATTTTTGTAAGCTCACAAAACGACTGCGAATGTGATCCGTCAACATTTTCTGTACTTGAGGATCGGATTCTGTTTGCTTTAAGAAATCAAAATAAGTTAATATTTCATCTGTTCGCTCTGACGAAAGTTGGATATTGGCTGTACTTAAAAACGTATCAAAAGAGATATGTGCTGCACATACATAGTCAAAGAGGTATTCTTTTCCTCCTCGTTCTAAGAGTTCTTGGGCTAAAATATGATAGTTTTGAAAAACAGAAAAACTCACTTGAGCGACTTTGCCCAATTCAATAAATAAATCGCGAATCAAGTCAAGATTCACCGTGTGAATCTGATCGCAAACGATGCTTGCAATTTGTTGTCTAAAGATGTAATTCTCATCTTTGAACTTCGCGCCAAATTTTCCGTTCCATTTTAGTTCCAACCAATCGCGATCTGTTGCGTTATAATTTGTAATAAACGTCTGGATTCCAACATGCTCTACCGACATACTCCCTTTTTTTAATTCTATTTTTCCCCTAGGGCTAAGGTAAGACATAAATTTTGGTGTTGTTTTCTGTTGGGCGATTATTTTTAGGAAAAAGATGACATCATCCGATAAATTGAATTATACCTCCGGATCCTTATTTGTTTTATGGATGATTCAATATAATTGTAATTTTCGCATCACTTATTAAAAACAACAAAGCCACAACAAGAATACGTATATCCTTTTAGCTGTGGCTTTGTCGTTTTAATTTATAAGGAATTTGATTTTATTATCTAGAAGCTTTTATTCTCTTTTAGTATAGACTCTTATATACTTTAATTAAGATTCTAATGCCTTTAATCTAGTCTTTAAGTCATCTATTATAACATTCTGGGCATTTATTAAACTTTCCATATACTCAATAGTACATAATTTCCCATTTGTTTTTTTATCTACTGCATTTTCAGCATTGTAAATTAAGAAACCATCACGACCGATAATCATTCCCCCTTTGAATCCTACACCTCTGGTTTTATATAATCCTATATTCTCCTCTACATCAATCGTAGCTACTCCACCAACTACTCCGACTTGCGCTAATTTATTATTATTCATATTTCTAAAAACTAGAGACAATGGAGTAATCTCTAATGAACTCTCTCTACCTGCATCTCTATTACTAACATTAAAAGTATTAGAGTTAATATGAAAAGCCACACCGTCTTTAGCCTCCAAATAATGCCTGTTGCCAAATAGGAAACCTAAAGGGCTTAGACCAATCGTTGGCTGATTCATAATTCCTCCCATTGTTTTAGAAACACCTAATTTCAGCGAACCACCAGCGGTTTTAGAAATTGTGTATTCATCAGCCGTCGCCCCAACTGAGCTAATTGCAATATTTCCTTTTCCAACAATTGTTTGACCATTTACTGTTTTCAATTGATCAACTTGTACGTGTTTTCCCATAATTATATAATTTCTCTTGTTGAAATTGTTAAATCATTTTCAACTGAGATTTCAACTATTTTCCCCTCGGGTGTTTTCATTTTTATTTTAGTAAATATAGCTTCAGAAAGATCTATTTCTCCTTGCTCATCTGCTACTTGATTATTGACAGAAACAACCATGGTTGAACTGTTGTTCACTGCCTGGGTAGGAAAAGTAAAAGTGTGATTTACGTCTTTACTTTCGTCCTCTGCTTTTAAAGAATAAGGTGTTAATTCAGTAAAGGCAGGTGGCACTCCAGACTCTAAATATGGACTTGAAATAAGTATTTTCCCTCCAACAGCATCAAATGAGCCACTATTGTTACTTGAAGAAGAAATATGTCCCGGTGACATCGATACACCACCTTCTTCACTTACCCACATCATATATGCATAGTTCACCATCATACTTGGACCACTACCACTACCACTGTCAATAGAAAATCCCATGTCATTAAATTCTATTTTACTTCCAGCAGCCCTTGCCTTAAAAAGGATAGGACCATCATCTATATATATAACGCGCCCCCATTCATCCTCATCAACTACCCCCACTTGTAGAGCACCTTCTTTATCTAAGGAAATTGATTTTCCATCTAATTTTATAGTAGATACTATCTCAATATCTCCCTTACCGACAATAGACTGACCACCTATTGTTTTTATATTTTCTTCAATGATATGTTTTGCCATACTATTTCTAATTTTCTTACATTATTATCCCCACCTTCTTTGCTAGCATTAAAATAAATGAAGTCAAGGAACGATGAATCTTATTTCTTTTCCATTGAGGTTTCTGTAAGCTTTTATTTTACAAAAAAATTGTTTCTGTTTATTAAGAAGGAAATTCAATATAAAATGATTTTCCATCAACTTCAGTAGGTAAAATAGAAGCATACTTTTCCTCAGCACCTTCTGGCAAGTTCATTGTTGTAATTACCTCTCCATTTTCATCAATCAAAGAAACCGTTATATCATATAAATAGTAATCTATAAATTTAGCTATAGGCAAAAAAAGATCTCCAAAAGTATTCCCCATTTTCTCTCTATCGTATTTATAAACAGACCTTTGAGGCGGAAAAGAACGAACAAATTTTTCATACTCAAAATCTCTTCCTCCTGTTGCTGGTAGAGTAATATTTCCCTTTTCATCTGCTCCTTGATTATTGACGGAAACGACCATGGTTGAACTGTTGTTCACTGCCTGCGTAGGAAAAGTAAAGGTGTGATTTACTTGACCATTTTCATTTTTAATTTCTAAAAATAAAGGAGATAATGTAATTCCTCCCTTAGTAATTCCTTCCTCTGATTTAGCAAGGTTTATCTCTCCATTACCAAATTCAACTGCATTACCGTCTCCTTGCAAGGATATAAAACCTGGAGATATACCGGTAGTACTAGTTTCATTAAATAATTGAAGCAAAGCAGTTGATAAATGCATATAAGGCCCATCCTCAAAATTTATCTCTATCGAAGATCCTGAAAATGAAGTTTGACCTTTACTGAATTCATCTCTAAATATCAATTCTTGATCTGTTATATCTATTACCCTAGCCATCTGACCTTCACCTACTTTTCCCAGTTGAAGTTCACCATTCTCAGTCAAGGTAATCGTTTTATTATCCACTTTTACTTCTGCGGAGCTAATCTCAATATCTCCTTTTCCAACAATAGACTTTCCGCCTATTGTTTTTATATTTTCTTCAATGATATGTTTTGCCATATTCCAATAAATTACTTGCGTAAAAACAACTTGTTTCCTTTCTTTTACAGATCAGAAACAGGTTGTTATTTTACATTATTTCTATATTCTCGACTAACTATGCTTCTTGTACAGTAATTAATGTTCCATTATCGTCTACTGTCAACTTGAAGATTGTTCCATTAGGAGATGTTAATACAGCTCCCTCTATCATATCCTGCAAACGCTCTATTTCACTTACTACAAAATCCTGATTTGCTTTTTGCATTAATTTATCCGTAATTCCATGTGCATTAGGATCATTAAGATGAGATTCAAATACCGTTTGATCCGTTTTTAATCCTAATTTTTCAGTGATTCCATGAGCATTCGTATCTTCCACATGTGTTTGAAACAAAGGGGCATCTAGCTTATGCTGTAACGCGCTTGATATTCCTTCAATAGCATTCATTGGAATTTTATCCTCTTTATGCCAAAAACTATCTATCCATTCCCAAAATTGTTCTTGTGGCGGTTTTTTACCATTGCTAAACCAAGTCTTTAAAATATTTCTTTTTGCCATTTGATTATCCTTTAAACATTATAAATGCCAGAGCAAAATAAGGCGGTCTATTCTCATGCGATTTAGAACCTCCTGTTTCATTGATTTCTAAACTATGTGAATGCGCTCCACCTTCAACCGTAACTCTATTTACCCATTCAGCAGAAGAACCAGAACCAAAAACGGATCCGCCAGCTTTATATCCAATACCTAAAAATGTATGTGAGTGTTTTCCAGCTTCTTTCGTAGTTCCCGTATGCTTGTGAGATGGAATTTGATCCACGGTTAAAGCCACTTCTTTTGCTCCACCTACATCAGCAATTGAATAATCCTTTCCTGCTCCAACAATAAAACGATCTCTTAAATCAGGAGTTCCATTTTGTCCATTACACAAAACCCATCCTACAGGAAGATTTTGAATAGCACCGCTCCACATCGAAATTAACCCTACTGGTACCACAGCTTTCGTCAATTCGACCATCGGTTTGATTCTCGGTAAAGAACTAAAAGGGATTCCCTCTCCTGTCGTTAATTGAGCATATCGTTGATAAATCACAGGTTTACTTGTAGCATCTTCGAAAATTTTATTTTCAATCGTCTCACGTACAGTAACGGTAGCTCCAATAAAATTTCCCGATCCTTTAAAGGGCAGTATTTCTCCATTGATTACTACTACTCCATCGGAAATATTAACTCCGACAGTATTACACCCTGATAGGATACAATTTTTTCCCACAGCTTCTCCCAGTTCATTAAAGAGCTTATACGCTTCTTGCATTGCATCCAACATATTGGTTGACAAAGGGAAACCTCCTGTTTGATTAAAATTTATATTATTCATTCCATTCAATTTTAAAGCGTTTAGACGCTAATTTGTAATAATTAATGATGGCTTCTACCTCATATTGTACATACACACTCTTAGGAATTTGTACGATAAAGTCAACCGATGTATCCGCATAATCTACATCTTGATAAAGCGCTATTGCCCCTAGATACCTTGTTTTTAATTCTGGTTCTGTATAGAGATACGTTCTGTTAAACTGATTTCCATCTAAAATCTTAATTCTACGTTGTGTTGGGTCAAATTTATCATTGAGTATTTTACGTAAAGAGCAAACTTGTCCATTATGCTGTAGATTGTAAAAAGTATCTTGTCTCTTTTGCACAAAATCATATTGAATCTGTCGAATAGGCTCTAGCATAGCCTCCAGCCAAGCAATTAATCCTACTTTGCGGAGGGATATAGGAAGCATCAATAAGATTAGCTTCTTAAAATCAATATTATACCACATAGTTAATTCCTGTAAATGATTCAACTTTAAAGTAACCCGAGACTGGTAATCGCTTGACATCTATGCCCGTAAATTCACCATAACCACCTAAAGAGGGATCAATCCATTTACTTTGAGCAGCGTCAATTTGAACAATCTTTACGCCTTCTGTTTGCTCAATTTTATTGGCTAAATCCTGCAGAATCAATTCTCCATTAAAAGGCAGTTCCTTCATAAATTCTAAAATTGCTTCTTGCACTGGATACTTCCCTGTAAGAATACTCATTCCTCTATCTGTCAGCACCAAAGGATCTCGAAAGATGCGCATCGACAATTGTAAAATATCAGGTTCATAATTCACAACCGTAATTGCGACACCCGCATATTTTATTTCGGAAAAATAAGCCTTGAAAGCTTCAAATTCAGCCGCTGTAATTGGGGTTAATTCCTGCTCTTTTTCTGTGGCTATTTTAACAACTAAGCGGCTTTCTGTATCTGCATCAACCACAGCAGCATATTTGACAATCTTACTTTCTTCTATTTGCTCTGCTCTTAACCCTTGATTATTAAATTGATCTGAATCTGCAATCAACTCTACTCCATACTGAAAATCCAGTGCTTTTCTTCTATACCATTTGGACGTTCCTGGCTTTAATTCTGCTAGCTCTTGATCAACCTCCTTCTTGTGATGGTCAAAAATTCCTTCCAATAACCAAATACTAAAAGCAATAATATCAAACCACAGATTTTCCAACGATACTTTACTGAATTGCTGCGCAAAAGATTTATTTGTATCTAATCCATATTTTTCGATGATAACTTCATTCTCTCGGAATGAATCCGTCATCACTGTTTTTATTTCTTCTCTATTTCTCATACTCCAACAATAAAATCTTTATTAATCGCCCAATAGCTAATACCTTCTTTTACAACCTCTTCTACTGCACGATAACCTGTTGCAGGAGGGTACATCCTATACGTTGATATTACACTATCTTGTATGGGTCCTGCCACTTTATACTCTTTTCCAATGGAAAAATCATCTGTAATCGACACGTCATTGGCCAAGGCCATGATTAAGGTATTATTGATCGTTCCCGTACTCTCTAATACAAGATCTAAAAAGCATTGTTCATTTTTAATTTTTATAGTTTGCATCAATGACAAAGGGTTTATTAGGGAATAAGTCCAATTGATAGACCACTAATTCATCGAGAGCAAATTGTTCGCGGATTCGATGTCTCCATTCGAGGTAATCGTGATCCAAAAGCATATTGCTCAAACCAACGCCCAAGGTTGGATTCGCTTTCCATTCTCCTGGATGTGTAATGAGAATCAATGACTTGTTTTGTTCTACAATATCATCGACCACCATGCCTTGCACAATTAATCCTTGAGCATCGCGTTGTACCTCAACGTGTATATCCATAAAAGCAGCATGCTCTTTATCTCCCTGAATCTGTATTCCAATATTTTTACTCATTTTATCGTTCCTTGTATCGTTCCTGTTACTGCCCCACCTGAATTTACTAACCCACCTAAATACTCAATCTCACCTTCTTTTACATAGGCATCAATAGTCGTTGCTAAGCGTTTTGCAAATTCATCAAAAGAGTTTTGTTCTCTTTGCATCATATCTTCAAGCAATTGCTTGATTCCCTTTTCTAGTTTACTCTTATCTAAAGCCATACTTTACTCCTTTTACGTTAGTTAAACAGTGTTTTAAAATCGCGTTCTAGCTGTTGGACTTTTTGTTGCGTGGGTGGTAAGGGTGTTCCTGAAGGACCAGTTCCTGTGCTAACAGTCAACGTTTTGATTGCCTCACACAGGTTGGCTAATGTTTGTCCAAGATCTACTTCATCCACAACAATACTCACTTTATCTTCTAAGGTGATTTGCATAGACTCCTTGATGATTTCAATCTTGGCAACCTCATTGATCTGTACAACAAATAAATTATTCAAATCTCCACTTTGAGAGAAAACAATCACATCACTGCCAATTTGAGGTGTTAGCAATAGTTTGTGATCAGCTCCTGTTTGTGTAGCTTTAAGTCTAACTCCATTCAACTCTAATCCACTAGCGAGTTGAATGGAACACATTTCTCCTTTTACCTGTGTGACTTTAGCAGTAAAAGGAAGATTCCACATATCTCCAACAATTTGCTGGATGAATTGCCTTATATTTTTTGCACTCATCTATCCTAATTTTATTCCAGGTTCAATCGTTCTTACCCCTCCAGATGCGCTGAATTTTGTTTTTACACCTGCTACATAATAAGAGCCTGTTCGTTCTGGATATTCCTGATCAATGATTGTAGCGGTATAACCAGGTGTAACCACTGGAATTAACCACCCCGTAAACGTTCCGTTCAAGCGATCTGAAGTCTTTTTCTTCCATATAGCTTCTGCTAGCTCTTGAATATCTTTTTCCTTTACATTGCCTATTTTCAACGACAACTGATCTCCTCCACTGTCCCCAACTTTGACTTGTTTCGCCGTACCATTTGAATCCGTTGCTTCAATAATAACCTCTACTTTTTTATCTGCTCCTCGCACATATTCTAAAGAAGAAGTTTCTACATTTTGATGCATCGAATACTTCTCATCTCCAAGCTTATCGACATAAACTAAAACAACATATAAAACCTTGTTCATCGTATCGAACCAAACATTAGCTGCTAACGTATTTTGAATCTGTTTTAGAATATCATACCCTGTTTTATTGTTGATGGTAAACGTTTCATACGTGAGATCATACTTACAATCTATCGTATAGGTAGGGTCAATTTGATTACTAATATGAACCAGTAGTTCTTTTAATGTTATATCTTGAAATTGCTCATTTTCCAAGCTCTTTCGATAAAGAAATAGAGCATCTTCACATTCAATCACAATCGAACTATTGTTATACACAATCTTGGTTACATAGCCTCTAAACTCCTCATTTAATTTATCATCATACCCTAAACATACCGTAACTTCTGTTCCTCGTTTGATATCTTCTTGAACAAATAAAGGGGCATTGAAACGATAAAGGGGTAAGGTGATCTTACAAGTAGCAGCTAATTTCTCTACTGATCGTTCAATCTCAATCGCATCCAATAGATTGAGATTGTACGTCTTTCCTTCCTCAGTTTTAAAACTGACTTGATAACACATCGTAAACATCCTATTCTACAAATAATTTTTGAGGCACATCTGATAAGGCTTTGATTTTATAAGCCAATACATTTTCACCTTGTATGAAGGGAAAACTAAACTCCTCAATAGCAATATGGCTAATCCCTAAAAGTTCCAAAGGAGGAGAGGACACTTTAATTTCTTTTCCTTGTAACAAGAAGTATTTCAATTGTTCAAATTCTCTACGTGGAAAAGTCATCTCATAAAGCCCTATTTCTAGTTCCCCAAATATGGCTCCTTCAATGGTGATACTATAGTCATCTGTACTCCAGCGTTCTTTCACTGAACCATAGGTACTTCCCGAAAATTTTTCATTATACTTCAGTACTTTGCGTTTTACTATACTATTTTTTCCTTCGATAGTAATTTGAGGCTCATATGGTAAAGTAAATTTCGGGCCTCCATCAACAGATAAAGTCAACGGAAAAAATTGGTACACTGGAAGAATTCTATTTCTTACTTTATTGACAGGAAGCTGTAAGTCATTCGAAGAATTCTTTATTTCTACTTTATTTTCCATAGCCTCAAAAGAAGGTGCTTCTTTAATAATATTTGTTCCTAATAAGGAACTCAGTATCATATCATTCATCTTAATTTCCTACGTTTACAGCCGATCCTAATAAGCGAAGTAAAGCATCTGTTACTTCCCCTTCCATATCCTCTACAGATTCTTGGAATCCAGCTTTGTTAATATTTACAACTCCGATTAAATCATCCATATTAATGGTGATATACGTGTGTTTGGTCCCTCCATTTGCAGTGGTTGAGGCTGCTGCAACATTATTTTCGGTAGATGGTACTACTTTGATATCCGTTTGTACTTTTTGCCCTACTGCCACTCCTTTAGGAAGCTCATTCATCCCTAGTTTACTTTTCATTTCCTTGACAAAATCTTCTAGCGTTTTTTCATTCCAGCTAAAAGATCCAAAGGCTTTCTTAGTTGATTCCCAGGCAGCAGCAAAATCACTAACCATAGCAGTTCGCGTTTCAGCTACTTCTTGTCTTCGATTTTCAATGCGCTCTTCGATGATTTTAATTTCCTGCTGAGCAGAATCATCCCCCATTAACGATTTAAACTTATACCAGCCGATACGCAGAGCATCAATCCCATTCATAACCATTCCAGAAAAATCCAACCACCCTAGTTTGAAGGCATTGAGCATACCACTCCAAAGAAACTTTGCTGTTTGAGTCGTGTGTTCCCACGCTTCTCCCCAACCATCAATTTTGTAAATTAAATATCCGATTAAGGCAATCACAGCAATAATACCTGCTACAATTAAATTGGTAGGTGTAAGTTTCAACACCAAATTCAGAACCTTCTGTGCCAAGGTTAACGCTTGAACCACCTGAGTTACAAGCTCCCCCCATTCTTTCATTAAGATTATTGCATTCGTAAGAGTTCCTAAAACAGATGCTGTAACTAGTGATAAAGCATTTCCTTCTGATAATTTTTCTATCAATCCACCAGCTCCATTTATAGCCGCTTCAAAAGCAACTCCACCAAGTTCACTCAATTTCTCACCAACACTATCTATTACTTCAGAGAAAAAGGTGACTCCTTCTCCTACAGTTTCTATAAAAAGCTCCCAACCAGTACGCAATTTTTCTGTTTGTGTATCATCTCCCTGAATAGGAACGTCCAAACTACCTTGTGGGAAATTAACTTGAATGTCTACCTTTATTGCACTTCCCATACTCGAAATCACTTTAGCTAAAGCATTGATTTCTTCTGTATATTGTTGAATGAGTGTAATATTCGCTGGATCAATCCAATCACGTTCCTGTTTTAATTGTATGAGTTGATAAGTCAGTACTTCTACTGATCCTCCCATGCTTCTCAATAAAGTAGTTGTTGCAATACTTTCCACTTGTGTTCCTTGCATGCTACTTACAACATCAGAGATAGATCCTCCTAATTGTTGCATCACGCCAGAAGTATTATCCTTTACTTCTTCTATATATTCTGATAAATTAGCCATGTCCTCCTTTTGATTCTTCTTTTCTTATCCATTCCAACTCTCTAAATCGATGCGCCCATTCCCATAATTCCATATCGTAAGGTTCTAGCTTCAAGTAATACCGAATAGCACCGTGTACTTTACGAATACTGCTAATCCATTGATCTAACGCCTTGTAGTATTCTTCCTGGGTTAGCTGTTTTCCTTTTCCAGAAGAAGAAGTAGGAGAAGTCATACGGCGCTCAAATAGTGCTTCTCCTAAAGCTTTTCCACCTCAACACGCTCAATTTCAACAACCATCATCATCTGAGAAGCAAAGGCATTGACTTTATACTCATCTTCTCGGATATCTTCATTAAGTGCTAACAAACAAGCATCAAACAAATGCTTATTGTATGAGATGAATTTACTCTGTGCCAACATCGCCTGTCCATATTCAATCTCTTTCATTGTTGGTCTACGAACAATGGCGTACACGCCACTATCTGACTTCAATTTATGTACAATTTGATGCTGTTGTTTGAACATTTCAATTTGTTCTGGAGTTACTTCCCCAATAAAAACTTTATTCATTTTCTGTGATTTTTTGTAAAAAAAGCCTCCTCTTTACGGAGGCTTTTCTGATTATTTATACTTTTTAAATTCCGCTTACTACACGTAAGGCTAAAAATGGAAGTGTAATTTCGGCTTGTTTATCTCCTTGTTTCCACTCTCTCACATCTTCTGTGAAACGAATACCCAAAATACGATCTGTACGCATTCCTTCTCCATCTGATGGATCTCCATAGTTCACAATTGCATCCAAATGTAAAGTCAACAAACTTTGAGTTAATGCTGATTTTTGTAAAGCAATCACTTCACTTTGCAATAAAGTAATCTCTCCATCTACAGCAACGTTCCCACTTTGAATCGAGTGCGCATAGCGCCCTTTACCATAACTTGCGATACGTTCTACTTTTTCTCCATACTTAATTCCTGTAATCCCTACTACTTCACGATTACCTAATACGAGTGAAATATCACCCCATTCATACTCACGGCCTCCTACAACTACCATATTAATTTTGATTTACGGGTACAAAACCCAATTCTACATTGATAAAACGATTATACCCTAATGGGCGAACTTGTACAGCCATCTTGATCTGTCCTGTACTAACAACATTGTGTTTTAAATCCACTTTACAAACCACGCCTCTATCATTTGGATTTGCTACATCTACACTCAATTCTCCAGCTGTAGTCATCGCGTTATAAATAGCGGACTCTACACTGTTTTCAATTGTTTTTGCATAAATTGGGCTGATTGAACCATCTGCCATTACATTGCTATTGTCTAATAAGAAATCTAGCATTGCGATGTAAACAAGACGGAACGCTTTGTCGATGGTTCTTCTTCTTGTAATGTTGCGATAGTCATCTGTTTCACTCGTTGCTAACACATCATCAATCATAAAGTACCCTGCTTTTCCTTGGTGGAAACGGAAAGAATTATATCCTTTGTCGTTCAATGCTTCTACGTCATATTGATCCACAGCTGTATCGCCAATAAATAGCGTTAACGGTTTTAATGCACCATCTCGCACGCGTCCCATATTTACTTGAACTCCAACAGAAGACAATCTTCCCATAACAACACCTGTAGCAGCCCCTTTACTGTCTTTCTCAGTATCTCCAAGCAACACAGCAATACGGTTAAAGTTTTTCTCAGTTAAGTTTTCTAAGGCTACTTTATCCCCGTCAAAGGCATATCCCTCAAGTAAAACAAAGAAAGGAGCGTATACGCGTTGGGTATAGTTTTCAGCTACTTGTTGTGCCAAAGACATGGCCAATGTCACCTCTTTATCCAATCCTTTTGCCACTGTAATTTCAACCGTCGCATCTGGATCATAAGCTGTAAATAATCCTCTCAACTTTCCTTGCGCTGCATTCAATAAGGTTTCTGCTAAAACAATGCCTTCTTTTTCATCAAACCAATCAGATAGCTTCGTTTTCTTGTCAATTCCCATCAACCATAACTCTGCCCCATCACCAGCTTCTGCGTAGAATTCTTTTACTGTTTTGTGCAATTTACTATTGGTCGAATCTGCTAAAATCCCCAACGCCACTAAATCGCGAATCGATTTTAACTGATAAGCTTTATTTAATTCGAATGTATCCGCTACAGCAACTGCAGAAGCTAATAATCCGAAAACTCCATCGGGAGAAGAAACCACCTGTCCTAGGTTTCCATTTTGAAATTGTATATTAATCTTTGGTAACATAACTTTTATTTTTTCTCATTTCTTTCTATTCACTACAATTCAATTCATTAGAAGTATTGTAGCACTCCTTTCTGTTTTTAACAGCCCCTGGTGACTGTTCATTCTCGTTTCTCTTTTTCAACTTTTTCCTTTTTATCCACAATGCCATTGCTTACCTTCTTGATTGGAAAATATAGCCTCCGCTACCTATTGCAAGCAACAACAGAAAGATTCGACCTAACCACAGTTGAGTAGATTGCCACCAAGATAATTCGAGCGGTACAGGCACGGGAATTCTGACTTCTTTCACCGTTTTTTCTTGAATGTATTGGTCTTTCCATTCAAAAAATAGTCGTTGAGCTTCCACGTGGCAATCGACAATCAACTTATTTCCATGGATTTGGACAGCTGGTGGTTGCAACACCTTTTGTTTACTGCGCTTGATATTCGCATCTTTCACAACGATTTTATTGCCTTGTATCGCAAGTTCCGCTACATATTGACTTTGATCTGCTTCTACTTGCCATAGCGTGTCTCGTTTTACTTCTTCAACTGTTCGTGTTACTTTTTCTGTGGATGTAGGTTGGAGACTGATGACTTTCTTGTTGCTAGAACAACTGGAAACTCCAATAGAAAGCATCGCTACACTCACCACAAACAGATTTCGTTTACTCTTTTTCATGGATTTACAATTCTTTAAAAAGGTCGGATAAACCCTTTGTTGATTGAACTAATTTTTCTTGTCTTTTCTGCCACGATATACCCTTCTCGACTGGCCTCATCATTTGTATTTCCTTCAATTGTTCGGATTGAATCCCCGATTACCTCTACCACAATTCCTGTATGTCCCATTCCTCTTCCGAAATCCATAATAAATACATCGCCTGGTTGAGGAGTAGTCACGCGAAGCTTTTCACGTGAGTTCCATTGATCCAAAACGCCTCCTGTCTTTTTAAGGGAATTTGACACACCGTAATCTTGACAAACTTCTTGTACACACCAGTAAACGAAAGCCATACACCAAGCATATCCCTCCCCGAGGCCCACACTATTTAAATACTTTTTCACTCCCGGGCCTTTGTTATTCTTCAAGGGCCACTCTTGAACTTTTACTTGACTTTTTGCCTGTACGATTAATTGCTTGGATCCTGTCATTCTCGCTTTCCATTTAACTGTTTATACTTTCTCAATTCGGCTATCAACTCCCTATTTTGCTTTGCTAAAATCTCGAGCCTTTGCTCTAAATTTTTAATCTCTAGCCTTGCTGTATTTAGCTCGTCAATAGCTTCTCGGTGTAAATGAGAGGTATTGTATAATTCGGCTGTTGCTTCCTTCAACTTATTCCCTAAATCATCTACATATTCTCTATAATATTTCAGTGACTTCTCTACATTTTCCAATTCCGAAGCTTGCACTTCTACTTTTTTCTTTTTTCGAGTCGCCCACCAAGTGGCAAGAGAAGAAACCAAACCAACAACTGCTACAATAAATGTCTCATTCATACATGAACTGTTATTATCAGTGAGATGATTTTGAAAAACAGTACGAGGTACACTAGATTTTCTTGTCATGAATTCGAAAACCTTCATACAGCGTTTTGATTCTTTTTTATTGTACTTTTACTTTGTTTAAAGTCCATGGATTAAAAGCACAACTCCGTTTTTACTTCCTAGTACTTGGTGTTTATCCAAGCATGATATCTTCTAGTTATTTCAATTGGATTACGTATTTATCTTCACGCTTATTTGGTGTATACCGCACCTATTTCCTTATCATCTCGAGAACAAAATTGCGGCATTTTGGGTAGGTATTCAATTCGTTGTTTGGCATCCAAACACAAGTGTCCGATTGCGAAACAATAGTGTTCAATCTCCCTACAATTCTCTCCTATTCAAAGCCCAAAAGCAATCAAAAAAGAAAGTATTTCCTCCAAGAAACAAAGACATAAAAAGAGACTGACTTTCTTTTTCTCACTTAAAAAAAGACATAAAAAAAAAGAGAAGAATTTCTTTTGCTACTACCATTAGTAACAAAAGAAATTCTTCTCTTTTTTGCGTCTTTATTTTTACAATCAGCAAGCTGATTCTTTCTAATCCTTACAACAAATTCAATTGTTTACATTCCTCTTCTACCCGCATTAATTCTTTGTGTACTGCTGTACCTAGAACCTCATATAATGTGGTTCGAGAAATAGGGTAAACAGGATATATATATTTACGCCATACCACACTCACGGGTATATCAGGCGTCTTATGCTCATTATACAAATCTAATATAAGTTGGTATCGACGTAGTTTATTCAATGTACGTCCTAATTGTTGTGACTTCATACAACCAAAATCATTTTCAGTATCAAACACTTTTCATTGTGTTTTTATACCCATTAAACATTTTTACTTTCCAACTGTACAACTCGACACACTCCAACATGAATCCTACAGTTCTTCTCCTTCTTTTCCTTTTAATTTTTTATTTTCTTACGTCTCAAAAAAATTAAATAGCCTATTTATTTCCTGCTCTGCTTCTTTCTCTCTTGCTTTTTATCTCCCCAGATTAACATCGAGACAAATCAATCAAAACATTTTCCTTTCACTCTTTATCTTTTGAGTGCCTGTATTTTTTCTTCAATTGCTTCATTCACCTGATAAGGGCGTAATTCTTCCTCTGATTCCATACTCAATAAGTATCCTCTTTCTTGATTGATTACTATACGTTCACCTGGTGTAAAGTATCCGGTGTTAGCTGTGGCTTTTAAAACCTCATAAAGCTCCATTTCTCGCTGTAGATTTTGATTCATCTTGTCGTGTTTTTAATTGTTTTTCTAATTTCTGTTTGTCTTGTAAAATCAGTGTGTAATTAGGATGGCTACCGTTGTATTTGAGCCATTCTTCCAATTCCCTTAGTTTCTGTGTGAGTTGGCTAGCTGTCATATTCGTTGTGTTAAGTGGAATGGAACATTGATACATTTCGCGACATAAATCGCAAATTCAATTAAAAAGCGCCTATATTTTCGCATCAAAGAAGTTGTAATCGTATCATTTCTCGTAGGTACTGAACGAAATTCTTCGTTAAAATGCATTGTGGTGTTGATTTTTTCCATATATTTACTCGCTTTTAGGTTTGATCTTCTTGTACAAGACAAATATGCGACAATTTTAGTAAAAAACAAATAATTTTGCGATGAATATAGTAACAACAAAGGAAAGAATACTACAATATATTGATTACAAAGGAATTAGTATTAGTGAATTCTTGAGAAGTACCGCTATAAAACGAGGATTTTTAGACGCAGATAAATTAAATTCTGCCGTTTCTGATATTTTTGCAGCGAAAATAATCGCGACTTATAGTGATTTAAATTTAGAATGGCTAATCACAGGTGAGGGTCAAATGCTAAAAGAGAATAATGGTCAAGCAGACGACCTCATTGCGGAACCCACTGTATCTTTCCGAAAAACAGCGGATCCCATCAAAGACTTTCAGAAAATCCCTCTATTTAATTCTATGGCAACCATGGGGTTATTGCCAAAATCCAACGGGGATTTTGACGATGAGTTTATTGTCGATTATTTAAGTGTTCCCAATCTTCCAAGTGTTGATGGGGCACTCTATGCCACAGGAGATTCGATGTACCCTTTATTAAAAGCAGGTGATATTGTTGCTTTTAAGAAAGTGGATGTTGATATCAACAATATTTTCTTTGGTGAGATTTACATCTTATCCATCTATATTGACGATCATTCAACCTACAAAACGATAAAGTTTCTTCAGAAATCAGAAAAAGGAGAGGCTTATGTGCGATTAGTGAGCCAGAATCAACATCACCAGGATAAAGACATTCCCCTAAATAAAATCGCAGCTATGGCGCTTGTACGTGCTTCTATCCGAATTCACAATTAAAAAATATAGCCAACAAAAAAGGAGTAATAAACGTGGTTTATTACTCCTTTTGCTATTTGATCAGGTCCTTTTTATTGTACCATTGTTTTTAATTCTTCTAAACTTACCGTTTGTTGTTCTCCTGAAGCTAGATTCTTCACTGTATACTTTTGGTGTTGAATTTCTTCACTACCCGCTAATACAGCAAATGGTATGCTTTTCTTATCGGCGAATTGAAACTGTTTTCCCATTTTAGCTTTATCGGGATAGATTTCTGTTTTAATTCCCGCATCTCTCAATTGAGCTACAGCTTTCATAGCATAACTCATCTCTTCTTCTCCTAGATTCAAAAACATCACACGAGAGGAAGCATTTACTGTTGCTGGGAATAAATCCAACTCTTCCATTACCAAGTAAATACGATCTAATCCAAACGAAATTCCAACTCCACTTACATCTTTCAATCCGAAGATGCCCGTTAAGTCATCATATCGTCCACCACCACCAATAGAACCCATTTGAACCGTTGCAGGTGCTCCGATTTCAAAAATAGCTCCTGTATAGTAGTTTAAACCACGCGCTAAAGTCACATCTAAATTCAAAGTAGCTGTTGATAATCCGATTTGAGCAATCTCTTTACCAACAAAAGCTAATTCTTCTACTCCTTTTGTTCCTTGCTCAGATTCAGCTAATAATTGACCTAATTTTTCAATTTTCTCTTCAAAACTTCCTGTGAAGTTAAATAACGGTTGAACTTTCTCAATAGCCGCAGCTTCGATACCTTTCTCCATCATTTCTTTCTTCACTCCATCTTCACCGATCTTGTCTAATTTATCTAACGCAACGGTAAAGTCAATCAACTTATCACTTGCACCGATTACCTCAGCAATACCTGCTAATATCTTTCTGTTGTTTAATTTAATTGTTACCCCATGAAGACCCAATGCCGAAAATACGCGATCATAAAGTAAAACTAATTCCACTTCTTGCCACAGTGATTTTGAACCAACCACATCGGCATCACACTGATAAAACTCTCTATATCTTCCTTTTTGAGGGCGGTCCGCACGCCAAACAGGCTGCATTTGGTAACGCTTAAATGGAAAATCTAACTCATTCTGGTGCATTACGACATAACGCGCAAAAGGCACGGTTAAGTCATAACGCAAGGCTTTTTCTGAAATTTGATTCGTCAACTTCAAGCTGTTTTTATCTGCTAAAAGTGCCTCATCTACTTTACTCAAGAAATCTCCTGAATTTAGTATTTTAAAAACCAATCGATCTCCTTCTTCTCCATATTTCCCCATCAGAGTCTCTAAATTCTCAAAGGAAGGTGTTTCAATAGGATGGAAACCAAAATGCTCAAAATGATGACGGATTGTTTGCATAATGTACTGTCTTCTTGCTACTTCAATCGAAGAAAAATCTCTTGTCCCTTTTGGAATACCTGGTTTCTTTGCCATTTTCAATTAATTTTCAAATTATCTAATGCTACAAAAATAAGTATTTTTAATTAGATATGGGAGAAGAGTGGGGGTTTGTGCTTTGTTCTTTGTGAGGTTTGTTTTTTGTTATTTGTGAGGTTTGTGCTTTGTGAAGTTGCAAGATTAGCTGAGATAGAAGGTTTATACCTTTTTTATAAGGAATTACTAGTCCTATCGCGCTCACGAATAGTATGTCTCCCTGACGCAGGAAGGGTCGCATCCAGCGCTCACGCAACTGTGCTTTGTGAGGTCTGTTTTTTTGTGAAATCGCTTTTTTGCTTTTTTGTGAAGTCGTAAGATTAGCTGAGATAGAAGGTTTATACCTTTTTATAAGGAATTACTAGTCCTATCGCGCTCACGAATAATATGTCTCCCTGACGCAGGAAGGGTCGCATCCAGCGCTCACGCAACTGTGCTTTGTGAGGTTTGTTTTTTGTGAAGTAGCAAGATTAGCAGAAATAGAAGGTTTATTCCTTTTTTATAAGGAATTACCAGTCCTATCGCGCTCACGAATAGTATGTCTCCCTGACGCAGGAAGGGTCGCATCCAGCGCTCACGCAACTGTACTTTGTGAGATCTGTTTTTTGTGAAATCGCTTTTTTGCTTTTTTGTGAAGTCGTAAGGTTTATCGATGAAAGAAGGAACTCTGTTTTAATCGAAAATTCACCTCTCTCCCTTTTTCACTTTATCTCACAGAGTTTATATTTATTTCGGTGTTCGATGCTCCTACACTGCGTTTCGATTTCTTCTCTCCATACTTATATAGTCCTTCCGTGGAGTATTCTTGGAGTATCCGTGGAGTATTCTTGGACATTCCTTCGACATTCCTTCGACATTCCTTCGACATTCCTTCGACATTCCTTCGACATTCCTTCGACATTCCTTCGACATTCCTTCGACATTCCTTCGACATTCCTTCGACATTCCTTCGACAAAAACACCCTTTTTCCTAGTAAACTCCAAGGATACTCCAAGAAATGTCGAAGGAAAAAACACTATATCTGCAAGTATGTAAGTTCAAAATACAGTTTGGGTTAGGTTTTCAATTAAAGTCTAACCCATTAAAAGGGAAATATGCTATTTGTTACTTCGCCTAGTTATTCCAGTCAATCTACTCAGTATGTCATACTGACACAGAAAGCATCGTCTTTTTTTTATAATTTATCTTGTTATTTGGCAAATTACCATTTGCCACTACAGGATTTTACATCTCATCGCCTCACCCTCTCACCCTCTCACCCTCTCACCTTCTCACCTTCTCAAAAATTCCTATCTTTACGTGTAACATTTGCTTCACTCTAGCTACTCATACAGTATGTGGAAAATAACACTTGAGAATATCAAAATCGCAACGACGAGTATTAAAAGTCAACTCCTACGCACCTTTATTACGGTGTTTATCATTGCTATTGGTATATGGGCGCTTGTTGGTATTTTATCCGTTGTAAGTGCGTTAAAAAACACCATTTTAGCTGATTTCTCTTCTATGGGGGCGAATACTTTTACAATTAGTCAATATGATACTGCTGGAAGAATAGCGAAAAATCAATCCAATCAAGTAGAAAATCCACCAATTACCTATGCACAAGCCCTTGATTTCAAGGAACGCTACAGCTATCCTTTTTCGGCAGTATCCCTTTCTTTTAATGCGGCTACTAATATTGAAATCAAAAATGATTATGTAAAAACAGATCCCGAAATCAGTATTGTGGGTTGCGATGAAAATTACCTCTCCAACAGTGGTTTACTCATCAATAATGGACGTGGATTGAGTTATACAGATTGCAAAAACAATCACTTCGTTTGTGTCGTGGGGTCAGATTTTTCAAAAAACATGTTTAAAGAGCAATCCCCTATCGATCAAGTAATTTCTATTCGAGGGTATAAATTTAAGATTGTTGGAATCCTCAAGGAGCAAGGCAGTACCTTTGGTCAAAATGAAGACCAACGCGTGTTTATTCCGATTCAAATTGCTCGTAATATATTCAATACAGCCAATATCAATTATACCATCAAAGTAGGAATTCAACAAGAAGGCTTATTGAATCAAGCCATTGATCAAGCTACCCTTGATTTTCGCATCAGTAGAAACTTAGCCGTAGTGAATGATTCTAATTTTGGTATTGAGCGCAGTGATGATATGCTTCGCTCCTTAGAAAAGCAAATTGGCATGTTAAACATTGCTGCTTGGCTTATAGGAATGATTACTATTTTAGGTTCATCTATTGCACTGATGAATATCATGCTCGTTTCGGTCACAGAGCGAACCAAAGAAATTGGTATCCGCAAATCTTTGGGAGCCAAACGAAAAACCATTGCCCAACAATTCTTTACGGAAACTCTTATCATTGGTCAATTGGGTGGATTACTAGGCACTATATTGGGAATTGGAACGGCGTATTTAATGACGTCTATTCTCCATTTTACTTTTGCTATTCCCTGGTCTGCTATCTTAGCCGCTTTCATTACCACCTTAGTAGTTGCTGTTATTTCGGGTTTATATCCTGCGATAAAAGCGTCCAAACTGGATCCAGTAGAAGCACTTCGTTACGAGTAAGTTAATTCGCAGTATAAATACAGCTAATCTGCGTATTTTTATACGATAACAAAAAACTCAACATGAACAGAACTTTGCCTGAACATATTGCGGAACAATTTGTTACTGCATGGAATCAATACGATGCAGAACAATTAGCTGCTATTTTTATAGAAGATGCGGATTTTGTCAATGTTACAGGATTATGGTGGCACAATAAAGAAGCTATCTTTCAAGCACATGACTATGGTTTACGCATTATTTTCAACCACTCCAAGCTGGAAATAAAACGTACAAAAGTCCGATACTTATCTGATACTATTGCTACCGTACATGCCCGTGTAAGATTAAGCGATCAAACCGCTTTAGCGGAAAGTGAAACCCCTCAAATTCGAAATACCCTCTTTTTATTTGTCGTCCAAAAAATAGAAGAAACTTGGTTTTGTATCGCCGCTCAAAATGTAGAAGTCCAAAGCGGAAAAAAAACATTCATCAAAAAAGAAGATGGAAATTTTGAAGCAGTCAATTATGGTCAATTCAAGAAGAAGCAAGATTAATTTTCATTTTTAGAACGCAAACTCATTATTTTTAGGGAGTACAACAAAAGTCCTTATTCGCTACTTTTGTAATCAACTAACAATCTTTCTATCTATGAAGAAGCTATTATTAGCCTTAGCGTTGAGCTTAGGTACTTTTACCTTGACACAAGCACAAGAAGTTACCACAAAAAACATCTTGATAAAACAAGGGAATACTACAATTGTTATTGATCAAAAAACACAAAACATCACTTTAAAACCAGAGCGTTTTAGCCTTGAGTTTTTAAACAAACCCTACCAAGACAAAAAGGAGTTATTTTACGCTGCTAAGGCTTTAGTAACCGATAACAGTCAATTTGAGAATACTTTCGAATCTATGTCTTTTGACGATATTGAATTTTTTAGCCCAGGAACGGGATTTGCCGCTTCTTTTGGCAAAAGTCAAGGTTATCCTATGCTAAGTGAAGACGGACATCAATACCTCTATTTTGCTTCGAATAGCGACCATCGAATCAACAAAATTGGCCAGCAAAAAGAATGGGATATCTACCAATGGAGTCTTGATGGGGTAAACATTGACGGAAATGAAATTGCATGGAAAAACTACCGTATTGGCGAATTATACCTTTACTTTGTAGTAGACCGCAATTTAAACGATACCATTGACCCAGACGAGCATCATTTAATTCGAATCACATTTAAAAAATAACGGACGCTATGCGTACCTAACTACTTATACATGTTCTATTCTTCTAAATCTGCTTTATTTTTTGTTTCACTCTTTTGGTGTGTGCTGCTCTTTTGTACATCCAACCAACTGTATGGGCAAGAAATATTGACGACATACAAAGAACAATACGACAAAACAGTAGCGGGAAGTCCTGCGCGTTTTGAAGTTGTAGGAAAATACGCGCAAGCGCTCTTTTTTCAAGAGAAACAACAAGAAGCCACTCAATTGTTAAAAGAGAACATTCTCATCGCCGAAAAGCAAGGAGACAAAACCAATGCGGCCTATCTCTATGCTATTTTGGCGATGAATGCTCAATTGAATGAAAATACCAGCGAAGCTAATAAAGCCATTAAAAAGGCCTTAGACTATGCCCAACAGATTGAAAATAATGAAATCAAGGCGTATGTCAACTATTGTCAAGGGTGGATTTATGTACGCGATAATCAAGAAGCCAAAGCAGTTCAATCCTTATTAACTGCTATTTCGCTCTATGAAAAAGCGACACAATCACCTACTAAATTAAGTCGTTTATCTGCCGCATATAAAGAGCTGACAAGCATATATGCAAGTTGGGATGATTACGAATTACAAGAGAAGTACAGCAAGCTTACGTTGGATATTGCCATCCAACAAAATAATCCCAACGCACTTTTCGATGCGTACATGATGATGGGGTATTTGTACGAAAGTGAGTTTTCTCATAACACCAACAATATTTATGCGCGTGATTTAGCTGAAAACTACTACAAAAAGGCCATCAAAACCTATGAAAACAATCGAGAAGTTATTCCTTTTCGTTCAGATTTAGCTTTTGTGGCCAATAATTTAGCAAGTCTTTATTTGCGTGCCTTTCCCAAACAATACAACGAACAAGCCACCTATTATGCCAACCTCGCTTTACAACAAGCGCAAGAAACGCATCAGATAAACTTTCAAGCATCGTCTTATGGGATTTTAGCTGAAATTGCCTTACAAGAAAATAAGACCAAAACAGCTACGTCCTATTTGCTTTCAGCGTTATCGGCGATTAATAGCACGCATTTACCAGATAAAAACACCTTGCTTTCTATTTACGAAAGTTTGGCTCAACTCAACGAAACAGAAGAAAATTACCTAGGAGCACTTCACTTTCACAAGCTTTACCTGCAAACCTATCAATCCATTTACAACCAGGATAAGCTCGAAATTAGTAGACGCCTAGAAGCACAATATGAAAAAGAGCAGCAGAAACAACAGCTGTTAACCCTGCAGTTGGCCTCAGAGAAAAAAGAGCAGCAAATTCGGCTGATGAAAACCTTGGGGTTACAACAGCAACAAGAATTGGAGAATTTAAAGTTATCCGAGGAGAATCAGCGAAAAAAACTAGAAATCAGTCAGCTGGAAACGGAGACACACGCACAAGCATTAAAATTGTCTCAGTTGGAAAATGACAACAAGTTGTTGGATATTCAACACTTCAAGAAAACATTGTCCTATCAAGAAAAGGTCAATTCGTACTTTTTAGCCTTAGCGTTGGTGTTTGCAATCCTTCTTTTTGTACTGCTCTATGTGTACAAACAACGTACAAAGAGTATGAATCAACAAAAAGAGCTCTATAATCTAGCATTGGAAAAAGAAAAGCAGCATGCTAAAATTGCCACGTTAACGGCTTTATTGGATGGGCAGGAACAAGAGCGAGCGCGTTTGGCTCGAGATTTACACGATGGTTTAGGAGGATTACTCTCTGGAACGAAGATTCAATTGAGTACCCTACACCACAAAATCACAGATGCCAACAAAATAGAAATGACAAAATCAATTGAGCATCTGGATAATGCAGTAGATGAACTAAGACGTGTAGCTCATAATCTGATGCCTGATTTACTGCTCAAATACGGATTAGAAGAGGCACTAAAAGAATACGCCAATCGCATGTCTACCGATCAATTGGATATTAATGTTCAATTCTTGGGGTATACCCAAACCTTGGAGCAAGACAAACAATTGTTGGTTTATCGCATCATTCAAGAATTGGTTAACAATGCCTTAAAACATGCAAATCCACAACAAATTATTATACAACTTGTTGAAAACGAGAATTCCTATATGGTTACCATTGAAGATGACGGTTGTGGTTTTGAGTTAACCCAAGCCCAACAAACCCAATCCGCCGGATTGCACAACATTCAGTCGAGGGTACAATTCCTCAAAGGAGAGTTGCACATTCACTCAGAATTAAACCTTGGAACAAGTATCGATTTTCAATTCCCAAAACAATAACCCATGATAAAAGTAGCGCTGACAGACGACCATCCTTTGCTATTAGAAGGATTAAAAAACATCTTAAACAAGCAGGAAAACATTCAGGTAACTGGTTGTTATCCCTCTATAGATACCTTGCAAAAAGGATTAAAAAAGAATCCCATTCACATTTTATTACTCGATATTAATTTAGAGGACATCAATAGTTTGGATTGGATCAAACCGTTGAAGAAAAAACATCCTGAGATGCAGATCATCATGTTGAGTGTACACAATGAATATGCGGTAATCAATAGTTCCCTACAAGAAGGGGCTTCGGGCTATATTCAGAAAAATGCTTCTGTCGATGAAATTGTACAGGGAATTTATGCTGTGTATAACCAGCAGACCTTTTTGTGTTCCCAAACGCAAGTCGTCTTGGAGAAGAAAAATAAAAACGGGCTGAATACGATTCCAAAGCTAACACGACGTGAAAAAGAAGTTTTAGTGGAAGCAGCGCAAGGATTAACGACACAACAAATTGCGGATCGTTTGTTTATCAGTACACATACCGTAGATAGCCACCGCAAGAATTTGATTGAAAAATTTCAAACGTCCAATCTAAGTTCTGTGATTACGCTAGCCATTGAATATGGTTTGATTAAAAAAGCATAAACAAGATTGATAACAAGATAAATAATCAAGGAAGCTGGATAAGTTGACTCTTTTTTTTGGCAGTAAAAAAGATTTTTAATTTTCTTAACAGAAAAAACAGTTTTATGCGCTACAAAACACTGTTTTTCCGCCTTAAAAAAAATATTTTTCTTATCTTTGATAGAATAACTTGTTGTTTTATCCTTAGAAATAGGGATTAAATGAGTTCAAATCGCAAGTTTCTAAAAATATTTTACAAAAAGACTTTGTAAGAATCAAATGACTTTATATATTTGCACTCGGTTTTGGCGCAAGTATATCAAAGCTGAATTTTTTGAAAAGTAAAATACTAAGATTTAAAGATAAACGCAATGAGCAAGAGAACGTTTCAACCTTCAAATAGAAAAAGAAGAAACAAACATGGTTTCATGGAAAGAATGTCTACTCCTAACGGTAGAAAAGTATTAGCTGCTAGAAGAGCTAAAGGAAGACATAAATTAACTGTTTCTTGTGAAACAAAACATAAACATTAATGTTTTGATTAAAATATAAATAAAGGTGTTACTCATTTGGTAGTAACGCCTTTTTTTATACTTTGTCGGAAGCATCACAATACAATCACACACACTATACTTACTTTTTTTAAACAAAGTAGTACAAAATAAACAACACAAGAAAATGCCTAAAGACACTTCTATCAAGACCGTTTTAATCATTGGTTCGGGACCAATCATCATCGGACAAGCTTGCGAATTTGATTATTCAGGTTCACAGTCAGCAAGATCATTAAGAGAAGAGGGAATTAAAGTTATCTTAGTTAACTCGAACCCCGCAACAATTATGACCGACCCTTCTATGGCGGATCATATTTATCTAAAGCCATTAACTGCACGTTCAATTATTGAAATTCTAGTTGCTCATCCAGAAATTGATGCTGTATTACCGACTATGGGAGGACAAACAGCTCTAAACTTATGTCTGGAATGTGATGAAAAGGGAATTTGGGCAGACTTTGGTGTTCGTTTAATTGGTGTAGATATTAACGCTATTAATATCACAGAAGACCGCGAACAATTCAAACAATTACTAGAGCGTATTGATGTGCCTGCTGCTCCAGCAAGAACAGCTACTTCTTACCTTCAAGGAAAAGAAATCGCACAAGAATTCGGTTTTCCTTTAGTTATTCGTCCTTCATTTACTTTAGGAGGTACTGGTGCTGCTTTTGTACACCATGCAGAAGATTTCGACGATTTATTAACTAGAGGTTTAGAGGCTTCTCCAATCCACGAAGTTTTAATTGACAAAGCTTTATTGGGATGGAAAGAATACGAATTAGAGTTATTACGCGATAAAAATGACAACGTAGTTATCATCTGTACCATCGAAAATATGGACCCAATGGGAATCCATACGGGAGATAGTATCACTGTTGCGCCTGCGATGACTTTATCTGACAGAACGTTCCAAAAAATGCGTGACTTATCGATCAAGATGATGCGCAGCATTGGAAACTTCGCTGGAGGTTGTAACGTACAATTTGCCGTATCACCAGATGAAAAAGAAGATATCGTTGCCATCGAAATCAACCCTCGTGTTTCTCGTTCATCTGCTTTAGCTTCTAAAGCTACGGGATATCCAATTGCTAAAATTGCTACAAAATTAGCGTTAGGTTATACCTTAGATGAATTGCAAAACCAAATTACAAAATCTACTTCTGCTTTATTCGAGCCGACGTTAGACTATGTAATTGTAAAAATCCCACGTTGGAACTTTGATAAATTCGAAGGAGCTGATAGAACCTTAGGATTACAAATGAAATCTGTAGGAGAAGTAATGGGAATTGGACGTTCATTCCAAGAAGCACTACACAAAGCTACTCAATCGTTAGAGATTAAACGCAATGGTTTAGGTGCGGATGGAAAAGGATATACAAACTACGATCAAATCATCGAAAAACTAACGCATGCTAGTTGGGATCGTGTTTTTGTAATCTATGATGCGATTCAGCATGGTATTCCATTAAGTAGAATCCATGAGATTACAAAAATCGACATGTGGTTCTTAAAACAATACGAAGAGCTTTACCTATTAGAAAAAGAAATTTCAACTTATACAATCGAAACTTTACCTAAAGATTTGTTGTTAGAAGCAAAACAAAAAGGGTTTGCTGATAGACAAATTGCCCATATGTTGAAAACATTGGAAAGTCAAGTTCACGATTTAAGAGATAAAATGGACATTCAACGCGTATTCAAATTAGTGGATACTTGTGCGGCTGAATTCCCAGCAAAAACACCTTACTACTACTCTACTTTTGAGGCTGATATCCAAAAAGCAGATGGAACAAGATATGTTTCAAATGAAAGTGTTGTAACAGAGAAGAAAAAAGTAGTTGTATTAGGATCAGGGCCTAACCGAATTGGTCAAGGAATTGAGTTTGACTACTCTTGTGTACACGGTGTATTAGCTGCTGAAGAAGCAGGATATGAAACAATTATGATTAACTGTAACCCAGAAACTGTTTCTACAGATTTTGATACAGCAAACAAATTGTACTTCGAGCCTGTATTCTGGGAGCACATTTACGACATCATCCGTCATGAGAAACCAGAAGGAGTAATCGTTCAGCTTGGAGGTCAAACGGCTTTAAAATTAGCAGAGAAATTACACCGTCACGGAATTAAGATTTTCGGAACAAGCTTTGACGCTTTAGATTTAGCTGAAGATCGTGGACGTTTTTCTACTTTATTAGAAGATCTTAAAATTCCATTCCCTCAATTCGGAGTTGCTAAAACAGCAGACCAAGCGTTGCAGTTAGCAGATCAATTAGACTTCCCATTATTAGTTCGTCCATCGTATGTATTGGGAGGACAAGGGATGAAAATTGTCATCAACAAAAAAGAATTAGAAGAACACGTTATTGATTTATTAAACCAAATTCCTGGTAACTCGCTTTTACTTGACCACTATTTAGATGGAGCAATCGAAGCAGAAGCAGATGCAATTTGCGATGGTGAAAATGTGTATATTATCGGAATCATGGAGCACATTGAGCCATGTGGAGTTCACTCTGGAGATAGTCACGCAATGTTACCACCGTTCAACTTAGGGGAATTTGTATTAAATCAAATCAAAGATCATACAAGAAAGATTGCCGTTGCTTTACAAACTGTAGGTTTAATCAACATTCAGTTTGCAATTAAAGACGATATCGTTTACATCATCGAAGCGAATCCAAGAGCTTCTAGAACGGTTCCATTTATTGCAAAAGCATACGGAGAGCCTTATGTAAACTATGCGACTAAAGTAATGTTAGGTGAAAACAAAGTAACTGACTTTACATTCAATCCACAGTTGAAAGGATATGCAATCAAAACACCTGTATTCTCTTTCAATAAGTTTAGAAATGTGAATAAAGCTTTAGGCCCAGAGATGAAATCAACCGGAGAAAGTATCTTATTCATCGACAACTTAAGAGATGATCAATTCTATGAAATCTATTCTCGTAGAAAAATGTACTTAAGTAAATAAATACAAAATCCCGCTTCAAAATGAAGCGGGATTTTTTTATTCCATTAATTGAAGCATCGTTAAGTCTTAAACTAAAACTATCCTACTTCACTTTTTTATAGTATGTATATACAGTTCCTTTTCGAATATAAGAATATTTAGTTCCTCCAACACAAACATCATAGGCTCCATACTCTTTTCTGTCACTTCCACTAATTATTGTTACATCTTTTTCAGCTACATTGTGTTCTCTTGAAGCTCTTCTTCTAATTTCTTCTATTCGAGTAGGAGTCAATCTGATATAACCATCTATAACTGCTTTTCGCTCATCATCTCGAGTAAATTTACAATAATAATACAAGCCCATATCCCACACCTTTCCTTCCAAATCTTGAGCATCTGTAGTAATTACCACCTCTTCAATCACTTGATTAGTTGTTGGTTTTTCTTGTCCATAAGTATTACTTACTAAAAGAAATAATCCTCCTATAAGTAATTTCTGACAACTAAAAATAATACTATCTTTCATATCTTTTGCTTTTATTTTTGGTAGTAAACATCATTAACTACTCTTTAATTATAAATATTTTTAATACTTTCTAGACCTACTTTACAGTCTCTATACTTTTTTATTTTTTTGACAACCATTATTGATCACAATACTTAGACTAGGCCAGCCATTTACTCAACTAATTCAGAAATTAAAGTTTTTTTGCACAAAAATCCCTATCTAAAATAGCTTTACGTTCATCATCTCTGGAAAACTTACAATAATAGTAAGCCCCCATATCCCATACCTTACCCTCTAAATTTTGTTTTACTTCAGTACGGATAATTACAGTGTTTTTTTATCTCTTTCTTTATTTGCTCCATTATGCAAAAATAAAACTACTCCAAAGAAACAAAAAACATATAATTAACAAACAAAACCTCGCATCTATTTTATTTTTAAATAATTAAATATTGATTTACTAAATATATACATTAAAAAAGAAACAACCAAAACAAAAATTAACCCTTACTTAACAAAAAGCACCTGTTTTTTTTGCTACAAATAAGAGCAACTAAAACGCCAAGCTACTCCTAAATAATCGCTATTTTTGAAAGTCACTCGAATTAAATCTCATGTCACAAGAAATCATCTTACCTATTGTAGCACTTTTACTTATTGTCATTGCTTTTATAATTGGAAAAAAAGCATCGAATAAGGTTAGTGATTCTTCCCAAACGATTCAATTACTAGCAGAAAAGGAGTTTTTAGCTCAACAAAATCAGCAAGTACGCTTAGAAAAAGAAAAACTAGAAGAACAAACGGAAATACTTCGTCAAGACAATCAAGAGTTGATTGCACGCATTTCTATTCGAGAAACGGAACTAGCCAACTTCAAAGAGAAACTCGAATTCCAACAAAAACAAACACTAGCCTTACAAGAGCAGTTTACCACACAATTTGAAAACCTAGCGAATAAAATACTCGAAGAGAAAAGTGATAAGTTTACTCAGCTAAACAAGGCGCAAATGGAAACTATTTTAACGCCTTTGCAGGAAAAAATAGGCTTGTTTGAGCAGAAAGTAGAACAAACCCATAAAGAGAGTATTGATCATCACGCAGCCTTACGTCAACAAATTTTTGGACTTCAACAAGTACACGCTAAGATGAGTGAAGAAACCCTAAACCTGACCAAAGCCCTCAAGGGAGATAATAAAATGCAGGGGAACTGGGGGGAAATGATTTTGGAAAGTGTATTGGAAAAATCGGGCTTAGAAAAAGATCGAGAATATAAAACACAACCGAGTTATACAAGTGATAATGGCAATCGCCTTCAACCTGATGTAGTTATCTATTTACCCGATAACCGCCACCTAGTGGTTGACTCTAAAGTATCATTGGTCGCTTATGAACAATACATCAATACAACAGAGAAACAAGAACAAAATCGCTTTTTACACGAACATATTCTCTCTATTAAGCGCCATATCGAAAACTTATCAGACAAGAATTACTACGAATTATACAAAGGGACAAGTCCTGATTTCGTCTTGTTATTTATCCCCATTGAAACTGCTTTTTCTATAGCTGTAAATGCGGATAATACTCTTTACACAAAAGCTTTTGAGAAGAATATTGTGATTGTTACTCCTTCTACACTGCTCGCTACGTTACGCACCGTAGAAACCATTTGGAGGCAGCAAAAACAACAGGAAAATGCCTATGAAATTGCACGTCAAGCGGGATTATTACACGATAAATTTGTGGGATTAATCAACGACTTAACGAAAATAGGTAAAAAACTAGATGAAACTAGAAATGAATACGACAGTGCCTTTAACAAGCTAAGTCAAGGAAAAGGGAATCTGCTGACTTCTGTACAAAAATTAAAAGACATGGGGGCTAAGGCAAAAAAATCCATTGACGCTCATTTACTTGAAGAAGAGTAAGAACGGGGGTAGCGATGAGATGGTGAGATGGTGAGAGGATGAGGTAGTAAGAGGTAAAAATTATAATGTTCTCCTAACTTTAAGTCTGCGTATTTTTGTTTAACTTTATTATTAGAATATGATTAGAAATTTTAATTTCCTATATCTAAGCGTTACTTTTGCATTCGAAATGAAAAAATGATTGTTAAACACTTTATAAAATTCTAACTATGTTTTTTAAAGATATGCACCCAGCCGACATTGCTGAAGCTATTTCAGAAATGAGAAGGAGAGAACGAAATCTTCATTTTCTAAAGCTTTCCCCCGAGCTGAAGGTCGAAGTGTTTTCATTTTTAGATATCAATATTCAGGAGGAAATTGTACGCAGTATGACTCGAGAGGATTATGCTGAGGTACTGAATAACCTAGAGCCGGATGATAGAACGGAACTCTTAGAAAACTTCCCTGATGAATTAATTAAATATTCAATCAACTTATTAAATGATACTGAAAAGCAAATTGCTTTAAATTTAATAGGATACAAAGAGGATAGTATTGCGCGTTTAATGACGCCTTTGTATATTCAAACCAAAGCCAATCGAACAGTAAAACAGGTTTTTCAGCACATTAAAAAATATGGTAAGAAAGCAGAAACGCTAAACTATATTTATGTTGTGGATGATCACAATGTACTGATTGATGACTTGCAAATTGGACAATTGTTGTTAGCGGATGAAGAGACTTTAATTGCGGATCTGATTGATCACAATTTTGTTTCCTTAGTCACTACAACGCCAATGGAAGATGCGTTTGATGATTTTGAAAAATACGACCGTTCAGCTTTACCCATTATCACAGAAAAAGGAGTGCTTGTTGGTATTGTTACCTTTGATGATATCTTAGATAAAATTAAAGAACGCGATACGGAAGACATTCAAAAATTCGGGGGGATGGAAGAGTTGGATTTATCCTATACGCATACACCTCTTTATGAATTAGTAAAAAAACGCGCAGGTTGGTTAATCGTCCTCTTTTTAGGGGAAATGTTAACGGCATCAGCGATGAGTTACTATGACCAAGAAATTGAAAAAGCAGTTGTATTAGCTTTATTTGTTCCTTTAATTATTTCCAGTGGAGGAAACTCAGGTTCTCAAGCTGCATCCTTAATTATCCGTGCTATGGCTTTAGGAGAGCTTAAGCTAGGTGATTGGTGGTATGTAATGCGCAAAGAAATTGCTTCTGGTTTAATGTTGGGAGGAATCTTGGGAATTATTGGTTTTATCCGCATTTTCATTTGGCAAGAAACAGGAATCTACGACTATGGAGAATTTTGGTTGTACGTAGGGTTGAGTGTTTCGGTCTCTTTACTATTTATTGTGCTTTGGGGAACTTTATCGGGTTCGATTATTCCGTTTGTCTTAAAGAAGTTTGGCATGGACCCCGCAACCGCTTCGGCTCCATTTGTAGCCACTTTAGTAGACGTTTCGGGTTTAATCATCTATTTCACCATCGCTGCTATGTTCCTTACGGGAAAACTACTGTAAATCAAATTTATCCTAATAAAAAAAACCGATACATTACTTTGTATCGGATTTTTTTATATTAAATACTGTTCCTTCTGGAACAAGAACTTGTTTGCGATCTGTTTGATAATATATTTGAGGATTTACTGAATCCTGATATATTTCTATTTGTGCTTTATAATCCTCTTCATAGGCAAATCCTTGCACACTATTTTGCTTGCTCCCACAAGATGCTAATCCGATAACAAACAAGCCGCTAAAAAAAACTGTACTAAATTTCATAATCTTATTTTTCAACAAGTTACAAAATTATTCTTCTCTAAATTTTACTTTTTTCATATTAGGTAAGAAACAAGCAATAATTCCAATTAAAGGCAAATACGCACATACAGTGTAAATGTATTCAATCGAAGTGTGATCGGCCCACCAACCTAAAAGCGCTGAACCTAGTCCGCCCATTCCAAAGGCAAAACCGTAAAATAACCCAGATACCATTCCTATTTTCTTTGGTAACAACTCTTGGGCATACACCAAAATAGAAGGGAAAGCAGAAGAGATAATAAATCCAATAACTACAATCAGAATACCCGTCCAAGCTAAGTCGACATGAGGCAACAATAGTGTAAATGGCGCTGCTCCAAGAACAGAGAACCAAATGATGTATTTACGTCCTACTTTATCTCCTAAGAAACCACCAATCAACGTACCTAAAGCTACAGCAATTAAGAAGTAAAACAAATATACTTGTGCTTGAACTTCTGTAATACCAAACTTATCCATGGTGTAGAATTGGAAGTAGCTTGAAATACTCGCTACATAGAAATACTTTGAGAATATCAACAGCAATAGAACGACAATCGCACTATTCACTCGAAGTGATGATAATTCTGGAATGAGTATTTTCTTTTTCTGTTTAGTGGCTGCATGGCGCAAAATTCCCTTATACCACGTTCCAATAAAATAGTACACAAATTGAGCAATAATGGCCACTACAACAAACCAAAGCAAGTGTTGTTGTCCTTTAGGCAATACAACCCAAGCCACCAATAACGGTGCTAATGCAGTTCCTGTATTTCCGCCAATTTGAAAGATGGATTGAGCCAAACTACGCTTTCCACCAGATGCAACATACGAAACACGCGATGACTCTGGATGGAAAATGGAAGATCCGATACCAATACAGGTTACGGCAACCAACACCCAAATATAACTTGGAGCAAAAGCGAGTAAAATCACCCCTAATGTGGTACACAACATCCCGTAAATTTGAGAATACGGTTGAGGTCTTTTATCGGTATAATTTCCTACTAGTGGTTGTAATAAAGAAGAAGACATTTGATAAAAGAAAGTAATCAATCCAATCTGCGCGAAACTCAACTGATAGTTTTCTTTCAATAGTGGATACGTTGCTGGTACGATTGCTTGTAATAAATCGTTACACAAGTGTCCAAAACTAATCGCTAACAAAATTGGATAAACTGTCTGTTGCGATAATGTTTGTTTATTAACCTTATCCAATACTTTATGTTGGATACTTAAAATTTTGTTCATACCCTCAATTTTAAAGTACACAAAGGTAAGGTTTTTTCATCCGTTCACTGATTTTTACACTTCCAGAATATCATTACTGTCAAAAGCGTTATCTTTTGTTTGCAATCATTTCAATATCTAAAATAATACACCAAAACCCTTATTTAAATGCATCATTTGCACCAAAACAACAAGCCAAAGAAATCCACTTTCCTCAACAAACAGACAAAACGGGCTCCTTTTACTGATAAATTCATATAAAAAAACAGCTGTAAGGGAGAATCATTTTCTCCTTTACAGCTGTTTCTATTCTAATTTGATCGCGGAATTAGTCTTCTAATTCTTCACTTTCAACATATCTAGCCATCTCTCTTTCGTAGAATTCTCCAGCTTTCACTACTAAAGCCTCCATCTCTTCTTCTACTTCTGACTCTTCTGATTCTTCGATTGTTTCTAAGAACTCGATTTCGTCTGTATTTAAGTTAATGATAAAGCGTGGAAACTCTAAGTGTATAATAAAGATATCATCTAAATGGTCTGTATTATCAGCTAAAACAAATTTTGGTAATTGCATGATTTTATTATTTTATATTAGTATTAATCAATCGATTTGATATATGATGGAAACGCGCATAAAGCAAAATAGCTGCCGTTGTTAATCCGGCTAATAATCCGATCCAAATACCTGGTGTTCCTATATCTGTATACAAACTTAAGTAAATTGACATTGGGAATCCTACAATCCAATAGGAAATAAAGGTAATAATCATCGGTACGTTTACATCCTGTAATCCGCGTAAAGCTCCTAGCGTTACCACTTGCAAACAATCTGAGATCTGAAAGATGGCTGCCACTAACAACAATTGTCCTGCAATTCGAATTACTTCTTCATTCATCACGGCATTCATACTGTCTTTCGCATCTAAGAACAACAGCGGAATATAGTTGTGGAACGCCACAAATAGTAAAGCAAATAGGATATAAATAAGAAGCGCCATGAGCATAATAGAACGCGCTACCGTTTTTAAATAGGTATAATTTTTCAATCCCATTTGATTTCCGACGCGAATCGTAGCGGCAACTCCTAACCCACTAGCAAACATAAAAGTCATGGAAGACATACTAAGTGCAATTTGGTTGGCTGCTTGAGAAACTGTTCCCAACATTCCCGAAAGCCATACTGCACCAACGAATAAAGCGACTTCAAAAAAGCTCATTAACCCCGAAGGAATTCCAATTTTTGCAATCTGCGTCAATACATTTCTCTTTATTTCACTAAAACGCAGGTTAAGCATAAAAGGCTTGAACATGTCTTGTCTTGTCAATGCAAAATGCATGTAAATAATCATGACAACACGCGAAATTAATGTACCATATGCCGCCCCTAACATGCCCAATGTGGGGAAAAACCACACACCGTAAATCAATAAATAGTTAAACAATAAATTTACTGCATTACAAATTAAGGTAGCATACATCGAATTTTTTGTTTGAGATTTTCCATCTGCAAACTGCTTGTATCCTTGGTACATTACCAAAGGAATAATCGACAAAGCGACAATATCTAAAAAGGGTTTTGCCAATACTGTAACTTCTTCTGGCTGCCCCATATACTGTAAAAAGGGTTTAGCTAAAAAGATAATGGTAAACAAGACCACACCGACCACGGTACAAAGGAAAAGTCCATTGACAAAGGTTGATCGGCCACCCTCTAAATCATTGGCTGCGTCACTTTTAGCTACAAAAGGCGTGATGGCTGTAGAAAACCCTACCCCCAATGAAATCGCAATAAATACGAAGCTATTGGCCAATGAGGCAGCGGCTAATTCTGTAGGTCCAATCTTACCCACCATAATATTATCAATTACCCCAACTACCGTATGTCCTAGCATAGCTAAGATAATAGGATAGGCCAATTGAATATTATAACGAAACTCTTTGATATAGATTGACAGGTTCATGTACTAAAAAATTTGTGCAAATATACAGACTTGAAAATGAAACAATCTGTTGGGTTAACAAATTCTTTTAAAAGAATGACGAAACAACGGCAAACTATTTGTTTTACTTTTTTTCAAAACAAAACTAAAAACACAAGCTATGCTAAAGTCAAAAAGAACAATTGCGCTATTTTTAGCACTAGGGATGTTAGCTCTTCCTACTGCTTTTGCCCAAAATAAAACAAAGCCCTATTACCCAAAAGGTTTTCGAATTGGTTTTGGATTAAATGGAGGAATTTCAACTCATTCCGATTATGATGCAGTATTTGGTGCGGATGCCCGTTTACAATATGATTTGAGTAAAGAAACGTCCTTGACCTTAACGACAGGATATTCTCATTTGAAGGAAAAACACGATCAAGATTTAGGCGTTATTCCAGTCAAAGCAGGATTCAAACATTTCATGACTAAAAACTTCTATGCCTTGGGTGAAGTAGGTGCTGGATTTGGAACACATCAAGGATCAGGTAACACCTTTATTTGGAGTCCGTCTATTGGTTATGCGAATAAATACATCGATATCAGTTTGCGATATGAGCGCTATAACGATTACCACGTGGATCAAATTGGGTTGCGAGCAGCTTATGGATTTAGCTTAAAGAAGAACAAAAATAAAAAATAACGTAAAAAGGGCCTAGGCCCTTTTTTTTATTCATTCAACAACCGCTCTCTATACTTAGATAAGTTGTCTTTAATATTATCGGGCAATTCCGGCAAACTAACATCTGTTAATTGTTCTGTTATTTCCAATAAAATACTGGCAAAAATATAGCGACATAGCTCCTTATTATCAGCGGGAATCACATACCACGGACATGCTTTTGTTGAGGTTTTCTCAATGGCTTCTTCATAATACGTTTGATATTCATCCCAAAACTCGCGCTCGCGAACATCTTCTGGTGCAAACTTCCAATGGTGCTTCTCTTTCCCCAATCGACGTAAAATGCGTTTTTTTTGCTCATCTTTCCCCAAATGCAAGAAAAATTTAAGCACCACTACTCCATTGTTGCTGATATGCTCTTCAAAATTGCTGATTTCTTTATAGCGCTTTTCCCAAAACTGTTCGTCTAACTGATCAGTACTCGTAATTTGAGGCAGTCGCTCATGTAATACAATTTCTGGATGTACACGAGAAACAAGTACATTTTCATAATGCGTGCGATTAAAAACGGTAAATTTTCCTTTCTCTGGCAAAGCGATATAATGTCTCCATAAATAGTCATGTTCCAATTCTGTAGAAGTCGGTTTCTTAAAGCTCTGAACCACCACTCCCCTAGCATTGAACGACTTAAACACTTCTCGAATCAAGCTATCTTTGCCCGCCGTATCCATCCCCTGAATGCAAATCAAAAAACTGTAGCGATTGTGCGCATACATCAATTCTTGAAATTTACTCAAGTGTCTACTTACTTCTTCTAATTTGCGTATGGCTTTTTTAGGGCTCAATTCAAAATCTGGAACCGTAGCTAACTTGGCTAGTTTCGTTTTCCCTATTGCCTTATATTTATTTTCAAAACTCATATCAATTTAATTCGTTAAGTAATTCGGATGTATTAAATTTATAAAATTCAATTCAAGTAACCATGAGAAAACTGACATTAGAGTTCCTCTATCATATTATTGGTCTAAGTGCGGCATCTGGTTTGTACTATGCCGAAGACAAACTTCATTTAATTGCAGACGATAGTTCGTATTTATATCATTACGATATACCGTCCAAAAAACTAAATAAAACAGCCCTTACGGAGGATTATATCGGACAAGAGCATATTGCAAAAGCAGACAAACCTGATTTGGAATCCATGACCTTTGATGGAATCAACTACTATTTATTTGGGTCGGGTTCCAAACCCAATCGAACTGATTTGTATGAAATCCATCAGATGACGAATGAACCGGTAAGCAAACAATCTTTGGAATTATTATATGAATCCATGAAAGCCTTTGCTCATATGGACGATGCTGATTTTAATATTGAAGGAGTCGTGTATGATGCTGAAACGTGGTATTTTTTCAATCGCGGCAATGGTCCTAAACAACAAAATGGAGTATTTGTCGTAACAGGTGAAAGCATCTTAGATAATTTTAGAATCACCTATACTCCCATGAAGTTACCGAAGTTAGAGCAGGTTCAAACTGGATTTACAGATGCCGTTTTAGTGGATCAAGATCTTTATTTTATTGCAACAGCGGAAGATTCTAGTTCTACGTATGCAGATGGTGAAATCAAAGGTTCAATTGTTGGAAAAATCAACACTAAAAAAATGAAAGTTGAAAAGACCAAGACCATTAGTACAGATCAAAAGTTCGAGGGTATAACTGTGTATAAAAACAACAAAAAAGAGGTTTCTTTCTTCTTGTGTACAGACCCTGATAATCCAGAACTACCGACGTCAATTTATCAATTAACTATAAAAAAATAGGATCGTTTACACGATCCTATTTTTTTATATCTCTTGGGAAATGGTTTCCCCTTCTTTTCTTCTTAAGCACCAATTTGTCCAGATGGCCAACATAAAATAAAAGAGGCACACCAACCACATTTGCACAAACAAATCCTTGATATCTTGTAGCGAAGCCCCAAACTGAGTGAGTGCGATAAAACCTTTTGTTCCTACAGTAGAAGGTACAAAAAAGGAAATAACCTTAATGGCCGTTGGAAAAGCTGTTGTTGGCCAAGATAACCCAGTCATCAACAAAGTTGGAATTGAAAAAAGGGTAATCGTCATAATTGAATCTTCCCTGTGTTTAAAACAATTCGCTAAGGTCATCCCTAAAAAGGAAACCGCGAGTAAGAACGGAATCAAAAACAACGTTACTTCCAGTAGATTTCCGCGTTGTGGAAAGGTAAACAAGTGCATCACAACACCCAATACAATCCACATCATCAACATGGAAAGAATGAGGTAAGCTAAACTTCGTCCTATAGTCAGGAAGAAATTAGAAAAGCGTCCCGTTGCATAAGCAAAGGCTTGTCCAAAACTTCTTTTTTCTCGTAACGTACCAGCTAATATTCCCATTCCATTCAACTGTAACGTTTGGATTGCAATCAAGAAAACAGCAGGCATCAAAAATGTAGCATAACCTCCATTGATATTAAATAACGGTTTCGCCGTTACATCAAAAGGGCGTCTCGTGGCTGCTGCCTGTTTCATTGGCATTCCACCAGCCATCATCTTATTCACTTCAACTTGTCCGCCTAAAGTCCCTACTGTAAGCATAACAGCCCCTAGGGTTTGCTTGTAATATAGCATATAAGAAGCATCACAATACGCACCAAGCGTAGGTACTTTTCCCTTTTGTAAATCTCTTCCAAAATGTTCTGGAATAACGATAATCCCTTTGATTTTTTCTTGGTAAAATGCTTCATGCGCCAAATCCATACTCGCTGTGCGCAACTCTACTTTGAGTTGAGGTGTTGCATCCAACATACGATCAATTTGAAAACTCATTTTCGATTGATCCTGGTTGACAATGGCCACAGGTAATTCTGTAATCACCTCTTTCGAATACACATAGGAATACACAAAAGCAACTAGAAGCACACAGACAATATACGTGATTACGATTGCAGAGTCTTTAAAAATCATTTGGATCTCTCGCTTACACGATTCGATAATCAAGGCCCAATTTTCTATCCATCTCTTAAGCATCATAGCCTCCTTTCTGTAATTTTTTATAATAAAATGGAATTCCGATTAATCCTAAACAGATGAATACGGCAAAAGCAATTAAATAACCTGCTTGTTCTGCATTAAATGAAATCCCTCGAATGGCATAATTCACAACAAAACGCATATAGGAATGAAAGGGAAATACATAATTTACGCCACGTACAAATCCGCTCATTCCTTCTGGTGGGAAAGTATATCCTGCAAAAGAAAATGCTACTGCAGCATAAGCACCACCTATCGTTAGAGCGATTCTCAAGCTATTCATCACAGAAGCGAGAAAGAAGCCCATGCTTTGGCAAACCAAAATAAACAAAAAGAAAAACGCATTGAGCACAAAGAAATTCCCTTTGAAAGGCATACTCAATTTATAGAATACATAACTATTCATATACAAGCCCAGCACCATAAAGATTAAAGTATAAGGCAAGATCTTAGCGATAGCCACGACCCAAATCTTATTATTGGCACGTTCCAATAACTCTTTTCCTTTTCTGTATTTTAAGTCCACACCAAAAACGTAAATCGATACAACCAACATAATAATTTGCAAGGCCATAGGCATAAAAGCTAAACCTAAATAATATTCATAACTGGTGTATGGATTAAAGAGTACATGCTCTTCCACCTTAATAGGTGCAACCGCTGCTAGTGCTTGATTCGGCGTTAATCCGCCTTGCTCTAGGGATATGGTTCGAACTCCAGCTGCTAGATAGCCTGCAGCCGTTTGAAAATCGCGTTGAATTAATCCTGCAGGCAATAAATATTGCCCATTATAGTAACACGTTACATTGGTTTTTACACCTTTCTGAACGTTTTTCTGAAAATCTTTAGGTATGATGATTAAAGCAAAAGAATCCCCTCTGCGCACCGTTTTTTGTCCTTCCAATTCATCGTTTACTTCATAAACAATTTGCATCGCTGCACTGGCATCAATAAAACTCGCAAGTTTATGTGAAGTACTACTTTTATCTAAATCGAGGATTGTTACAGGTAAATCTCGAGAAACCCCTTCTTGTAACAAAGCCCCATAGTATAGAAATAGCAAAAGTGGAATACCGAGAATCAGCACCAAAATTCGAGGTGTGGTCAGCATTCGCTTGAACTCTTCTTTAAACAGGGATAAAAAACCTTTACTCACGTTCCTTGTATTTTTACTTCAAACTACTTTCAACTACTAAAGCACTCATTCCCGGTCTTAATCCGTCCACTTTCTGTGTCGGATAAGCCTTAATCAAAAAGGTTTTCATATCGAAATCTCCTTTTGCTTTTGTAGCACTCCATGTAGCGTAATCCCCTTGTACAGCAATATACTGTACTTCTAATTCAATCGATTGATTTCCCAAGGCAGGGATAATCGCTTGAAATTTGGTATTCATTTTAAACTTACTCATCAAGTCTTCGCGAATATTGAAGTTCACCCATAGATCATTTAAATCTACTAGGTTGACAATAGGATAACCTGAATTTACGATTTCGCCCTTATTCGGCATAATCGTATACACTTCTCCATCTTGGGGTGATTTTACAGCTCCTTCTCCTTTGTAGATTAGCACTTCTTCCACTGCACCTTTCGCTTGATTAAATACAGCCAAAGCAGCGGCTTTATCCTCAGATCGAGCTCCACTTTTTGCCATTTGATAGGTTGCATGTGCTGCTTTTTCTACTTCTTGAGCTGCAGTATATTTTGCATATGCTTCGTCTTTTTGTTGGGCAGGAATTACTTTTTCCTTGTATAAGTTTTCTACTCTTGCATAGGTTTTTTGAGCAAAATCAGCTCCCGCTTTGGCCTGTTGCCACATATTGTAAGCCGCCTGAATTTCTTCTTTTCGCGCTCCTGTATTTGCTTTCGCATCTTGGGCTTGTGCAGCTGCTTTTAAAGCTTCCACTTGTTGCAATTTAGCATCAATCTCCGGCGTACTAATCTGAACCAATACTTGCCCTGCTTGTACTTTATCACCTTCTTTTACTAGAATATCATCAATTCTACCAGGAATCTTAGAAGATACATTAATTTGAGTAGCGTCCACTTGTCCTTGAATATAACTCTCTTGTGGAGCACTCATATACCAAATAGAAACAGCGAAAACAATCACTACAACTACAATCCCAACAATAGCACTTATTACTTTATTTTTCATCTTACCTTCAATTTATTTTGCAAATTGGACAAATTCATTACTCAATCCTGTGTACTCAAATAGAGAAGCTACATTCGCTACATAATTAAAATGCGCTTGTAATTTCTTCAATTTCACCACAGATAAATTTAATTCTGCATCAACTACTTCCGTTGAGGTAGCAAATCCCTCAACGAACGCTTTGTTGCGCACTCTAAGGTATTCAGTAGCCATTGCTTCTTGTGTTGTTAAACTTTCTATTTGTTCTTGTTGTTTTACAATATCTTGGTACAATTTAGCCACTAGCATTTTGATATCAGCCTTTGCTTTTTCTTCAAAAAGCTCAACGCTCTCTCTTGTCGCTTTGGCTGCTCTAATTTCATTTCTGTTTTTAAATCCTTCAAATAAAGTATAGGTCACGCCGACACCAATGGTCCAAGGTTTATTATTATCGTAAAGGACATCTAGTCCACTGATAGGATTATTATGGGCTAAAATAGTCTGTCCAAAAGCAACTACAGTCGGGTAATTCGCTGATTGTTTCGCTTTTACTCCTTGTGTAGCCAATTCTTTTTGCAAGGCTAATTTCTGTAAGGCTGGATAGTGATCTGAGGCAGATACTTGGTAGTATTCCAAATTTTCTAATTGAGGAAGCAAGAAAAAATCACTGCTTAAATCCTCCGTTACTTCCTCTACTTCCATCGTATTTGCCAAAGCCAAACGCGCCAAAGTAGCGTCTTTCTTTGCGGCTTCAAACTCTCGATTCGCATCAGAAACCGCCACATCAGCCGCCATGCGCTGAACAGGGGCAATCATGCCATTTTCCTCTAATTTCAAAGCATCATGTTGGTGCTTTTCCATGCCTGTCAATACTTCTTGACGCACAACTAACGCACGTTCCGCTAATTTTACGGTGTAATAGCGAACGACGAGTTCAGATATTAATTTGTCCTTGGTTTGCTCCAAGTCCTTTTCTCCCATTTCACTTTTGAGCTTTCCAGCTTTTACAGCAGCATTAATCTTTCCTCCTGTAAACAAAGGCCAAGTAGCCATGAAACCACCGAAAGCCATATCTCGTTTATTGAAATCAACAGACCAATTCCCCAATACTTCTGAGTTTGGTAAATGCACAAAATCGCCTACTTGATTTCGAAGTCCATTAAAATCTAATCCTAAAGAACGATCCATGTAAATGCCCATTCCGAAAGCTTTCACCGAAGGCGAACGCAAGCCTTTCATAGCTTTCCATTCATACTGGTGAACCTCCTCTTGTTTTTCCATCGCTTTAATTAAGCTATTCTCCTCATTCATCACGCGCATCGCATCAGCAAAAGACAACTGCTGTCCATAACTAATTCCCGACATAGAAAAATAAAGTACAGTCCCTCCGATAAGCAGAAAAAAACGTTTCAAGTTTATTCTTTTCATTCACTTAATGTTGTTAATTACACATAAATGCTTCAATAAATATACAACCTTTTTCATTTTATGAAGCACTATTTACAATCGTTTTACAAATATAACACTATCCCCGAACAGAGAAAGAAAAAGCAAGCTTCTTTGGTACTTACAACGATTTAATTTTGCTGTAAATAGTAAAAAAAGAAACTCCTTCCCTCAAAAAACTTAACAAAACACATGCCATTAGTCTTTTAAGAGAAGGAGTTTTTATATTTTCTACCTGAGAATCGCTTATTTTTCGATCTCGCGTAAGCTTTCCATTTTTTTATGTGCTAGGAATCCTTTGATATCTTCAAAGTGTTCTTTGACGCGTTTATTGCCAAATTCAAATACTTTTTCAGCCAATCCATCTAAGAAATCACGGTCATGAGAAACTAAGATTACAGTACCTTCAAAATCTTTCAATGCCGCTTTGATGATGTCTTTGGTTTTCATATCCAAATGGTTCGTCGGCTCATCCAAGATTAATAAGTTGTAAGGCTCTAATAATAATTTCACCATGGCCAATCTGGTTTTCTCCCCACCAGAAAGTACTTTTACTTTCTTTTGAATATCATCACCAGAGAACATGAAAGCTCCTAATATGTTTTTGATTTGCGTGCGAATATCTCCTTCAGCAATGCGGTCTACCGTTTCAAAAATAGTCAAATCGCCATCTAATAAAGACGCTTGATTCTGAGCAAAGTACCCTACTTGAATATTGTGTCCTAATTCAATCGATCCGGTATAATCAATCTCTCCCATGATTGCTTTAATCATCGTCGATTTACCTTCACCATTCTTTCCTACAAAGGCTACTTTTTGTCCTCTTTCCACAACCATATTAGCATCCTTAAACACAACATGGTCACCATACGTTTTACCCATTTCAGTAATCGTAACAGGATATTGTCCTGAACGTGCTGCAGGAGGGAACTTCAAGCGAAGAGCTGAGTTATCTACCTCATCCACTTGAATAATTTCTAATTTTTCCAACATTTTTACACGAGATTGCACCTGAAGCGTTTTTGAATACGTTCCTTTGAAACGCTCAATAAACTCTGTTGTTTCTGCAATCATCTTTTGTTGTTCCTCATACGCTTTTATCTGATGCGCTCTACGATCTTGACGCAATACTAAATAATCTGAGTATTTCGCTTTGTAATCGTAAATTTTCCCCATCGTTACTTCAATCGTACGATTAGTAATATTATCCACAAAAGCACGGTCGTGAGAAATAACCATGACAGCTTTTGCTTGTGTAATCAAGAACTCCTCTAACCATTGAATACTTTCAATATCCATGTGGTTCGTTGGCTCATCCAATAAAATCAAATCCGGTTTTTGCAATAAGATTTTTGCTAATTCGATGCGCATTCTCCATCCTCCACTGAATTCAGAAGTTGGACGTGTAAAGTCTTCACGTAAGAATCCCAATCCTTTCAACACTTTCTCCACCTCAGCTTCATAGTTTACTTCTTCAATCGAATAAAACTTTTCACTTAATTCAGATACGCGTTCAATTAGTTTCATATACGCATCACTTTCGTAATCTGTACGCACCGTCAACTCTTCATTGATTTGCTCAATTTCGTTCTTCATCGCGAAGATTTGAGCAAAAGCTTTTGATGTTTCTTCAAAAACAGTACAATCATCTGCAGTTAATAAATGCTGAGGTAAATAAGCAATTACGGCTTCTTTTGGTGCAGCAACTACGCCTAAACTAGGTTTATCTACTCCTGCTACAATTTTAAGTAAGGTGGATTTACCCGCACCGTTTTTCCCCATTAAGGCAATTTTGTCATTTTCATTAATCGAGAAACTTACGCCACTGAAAAGCGTTGTACTACCAAATTGGACAGCAACATCATTAACTGTTATCATATTGTATTTTTATTAAACCGCTGCAAATATAGTATTTGTTTGTTTTGGATGGGTAAATTTTATTGCGGATGATTTTGAAAAAGTGCAGGGCCAAATTATCTAACTTAAACCTTACCTTTATATATAATGCAAACTATTTCTTATTTTGAGAAAAACCACAATGAAACACAACTTCTCACTTTCCTTCTCAATTAAGATTAACATCCTATTCGCTTTCCACATCAATCCATCAAATTATGGGTAAGCGCAAAGATAATTGCTTCTGAAATAGACGTAACTCCTATTTTAATAAACATTCTCTTTTTATGAAATTTCACCGTATCAAAAGAAATAAAAAGTATTTCTGCAATTTCATTTACTGTATATCCTCTCGCCGATAATTGAATAATTTCTTTTTCTCTGGAAGAAAGGTTTACTCGTTCCTCTTTTTGCCAAAATCCACTTTCTCGATTATACTTAAACAACGTATTACCACCTTTTTGGTAGATGGTAATATTGCCTGCTTTTCGAGCGCAAGACAAGGATACAATCCCCAGTGCTTTCCAAATTTCCCCAGCACTAGTAAAATAAATAGGGATTATTTTTTGATGAACTAAACTCGTCTTTCCCTTTTGATCCTTCAAATGAAAATCGCATGAAATCGTATAATTCGTTTTATGGTGATTGGTAATTCGATAATAGTACTCAAATCCAATCGTATTAATTGTTTCAAATACCTCCAAATCCGATTTGGTGATGTGATTCAAATAAAAATCATATCCCATTTTCTGTACTTCTTCAGCAGTATGACCACAGAGAAACAGTGGATTTTCAGAAACATATTCAAAGCTTTTCTTTTGGCAATCTATAATGTAAATACTTTCGTATTTCGCAACGGCAAAAGCTTTAATCACTTCCAAATAACCAACTTCATACTCTTCATTTTTTCTTCCTGTTTCTGAACCATTAAGTTTAGGTGAAAAATATTTAAAATACTTCATAGAATATAGATTAAAATTAATTGAAATTTCAATAAATATAAAATTACTTCAGAAAAACAGCACCCTTGATATTTACTTAGTGAACATAATTCTTGTTTTAATTTTGAATAGTATAATTGTTTTTTTTACTACAGTTAAAAAAACCTCCAAAAAACGCACTTTCCCCCTATTTACTCCTGTCTATCAAGGCTCTACCCTAAAAGGTAGTTTTATAGTATCTCTTGCAAATCTACCCGATGGGGTAATACAACTTGAAAAATGAATCAATAATTTCGAACTATATATAAAAGCAAATAATTGAGATTATAAGAAACATAGCCCTATTTTTCTCTCTTTCTTTTTCACTCCTTTATTTGGGTATTGTCCAAGGTATACTGGGGTAGTTAAAGACGCGAAAAAAGGATCTCTTTCATTTGTCAATGTCACTGACCACGTGAATAACAAAATAATAGCTGGTGTATTAACGGATGAAACTGGTTAATTCATTACTTCTTTAATCCCTCTCCCAAACAAATGAATATTATCTTATTAATATCTATAAACATGAAATACCCTCAATTTCTCTCCTTACTTTTTATTTATCTACTACTATGTAGTCAAAACACTACAGCACAAGACTCTATTGCGATAACAAGTGAGATTAAAGAAATTAAAATAAACTATCAACACAAAAAACAATTTACGGATCATTCAACTTATACTTTTAACCAAGAAGCAACTGAAAAAGCGCGCTACGCAAAAGATTTACTTCTTACACTTCCTGAAATAAAGTTGGATCCTATTTCGAATACGCTTGCTAGTATAAAAGGACAGCGAATCCTATTCTTAATCAATGGTATTGAAGCGACTGATAACCAAATTAAAAGCATCAGACCAACGAATGTTTTACGCGTTGAATATTTTGATATCCCCCCGCTTCGATTTGAGAAACGCACGGATATTGTTGTAAACATAGTTACTAAAAACCCAGAAATAGGATATACGTATGGCACCGATTTAACCTCTGCTTTGACCACTGGTTTTGTCAATGGTTCTAGTTATTTAAGTTTTACAAACCACAAACATGAATTCCTTTTGGACTACCAACTCTATAACCGAGATTATAACAACCGATTAGTTCAACGTCATTATGATTATAGGCTAAATAATACGCATTACAAAAGTAACGAAACTCGAAAAGATCATTTTGGTTTTACGAGTCAAAATATAGCCCTAAAATACACCTTTTCTCAACCCAACAAAACTGTTTTTCAAATGCAATTAAAGGGCAATATACTTCATAGTTTTTTAACAGGTACTGGACTAAATACTTTTCATACCAATACTACACCAAGCGTACACAACACCTTTACATCAAAAAAAACGAATTACATACAACCTATTTTAGACCTTTATTTTTCTACTAAAATAACGGAACAAGATGAATTGAGTGTCAACTTTGTGGGTTCTCACTTTACAACTGATACTTCGGAAGTAGCTCAGGAATGGCAAGTTGTAACGGAAACTCCTATCTTTGATAACCAGATGAATCTCAAAGCTGAGCAAACAAGCCTAGTTGGAGAAATAGCCTATATACACAAATTTGAAATAGGGAAACTTTCATCAGGGTACACCCTTAATAACCATCAAATATCCAATGATTTACACAATCTAGATGGTATATCTACATACCGTGTAAACTACTTCGAACAATACCTATATTCAGAATACACAGGAACCATTCATTCGCTAAATTATAGTATTGGACTTGGTTTAACTCATATTCACAATAAAAGCAAATACAATACGCATAATAGCTGGACGTTTACGCCCAAACTTATCATTAATTATCCTGTAACAAATAAGCATCAATTGCGTTTTACGAGTACACTTAATTCAAATAGCCCAAGCAGCGAAGAACTAAGCAGTAATATTATTCAGGTCGCTCCAAATATTGTGCAAAAAGGAAATCCTTTTCTAAAAACCAAGAAACAATGGGGAAATAATTTTATTTATTCTTACACCAATACCCATTTTGATCTAAACCTTAATTTGTTCTATTGGTACACAAACCATGCGATCTATCAATATTTCGCATTAGATACAAAAGATCGATATGCCTTAATCTATGAAAATGCTAAAAACACGCAATCCTACGGCATTCAGCTTTCTGGTTCTTACCAACCTTTTGGTACTAATTTATTGACGATACAAGCCATAATTAAACCTGCTTCGGAGAAATTAAAAAAGATGGAAGGTAGTTCGATACAAAACTATTTCATCTCTAACTATTTTAGTTTGACCTCTGTGTATAGAGCCTTTAGTATTCAATATCAGTTTAATATCCCCTTTTATACACGAGATGGTAGTTTTCTAACTACAAATGAAAATGCTAATCATCTATTTGTCAGTTACAAACATAAAAATTGGACATTTACTTCGGGACTATACTGGATTGGAATGTCGGCTCAATACAAAACAAAAAGTCTTTCTGATAGCTTAGTTAAGTATAATAGCTTAACGAATATATACAACAACAAATCCATGCTCATTATAGGTATTAGTTACAACTTTTTTAGCGGAAAAAAGAATGAAATAAACAGAACACTTCACAATCATACGGATCCAGCAGCAACATTTTAAAAAATTTGTTCCTTTTTATTTGTAGTGTACAATGCAAACAAATAGGGAAAATATAGTATAAATAATTTCTAACTCTTTAAAAACAAAATTATGATGAAAAAAAACAAAAAAACATTTGATGTAACAAAATTCGAATCCTTGCAAACAATAGGAAATGAATTAAAAGGTGGATTTTCTACTGCCTATATGGGAGGTAACGGAAAATTAGATGAAATTATAAAAGCCAACATTGGCGATTGTAGTACCTCAAACACCTGTAATACTGGCAATTGTATTGTAGGATGTGGAGTTAAATAATCAATTAAATAAGGAGGGAGAAATTCCCTCCTTCAAAATAAATACTAATTATGAAATTTAGTCAATATAATAATATAGTAAAATATGGCCAGAAACATGCTTTATATAATTCATTAACAGATAAAGTGATTTTAATAGATAATGAACTATCTACCATATTAAGAACTGTAATTACGGAAGGAATAGACAAATTACAATTTATACATCCTAGTTTTTTCGAAACACTTGTAAAAGAAAAATTTCTTATACATTCCAAAATTAATGAACTGAATCAAGTCAAAAAATTTGCTCGAAAGGTTGACTTTAATGATTCCATTTACCATTTAACCATTAATCCAACTATGAATTGTAATTTCAAATGTTGGTATTGTTATGAAACACATGTAAAAAGTTCTAGACTTAAAAAGACTGTTTTTGATTCTCTTTTACTATTTATTTCAAAAACAGTAAAGGAACAGAAAACCAAAACTTTTAATCTTTCTTTTTTTGGAGGCGAACCACTGCTATGTTTTAAAGAAGTGTGTAAGCCATTAATCGATCATAGTTTGAAAGAATGCGACAAATATCAAACCTCTTTAAATTTATCATTTACAACAAATGGACTTTTAATTAATGATGATTTTATAAATTATTTTATTAATAATAACCTAACTATTTCACTACAGATAACTTTTGACGGATACAAGGAACAACATGATAAAGTTAGATTTCTAAACATGAAAAAAGGTAGTTATGATACTATTGTTACTAACATAAATAAACTTCTTCAATTTGATAATTTCCATGTTACAGCTCGAATAAATTACACAGACGAAAACATCCATGATTGTTTCAAAATTTCAAATGATTTTCAGTCCATTAATATCCAAACAAAGAAGTCTTCCTTTGCATTTGATTTTCACAGAGTATGGCAAAATTGCAAAGCCGATAATATACACCTCTATGTAAGTGAAAACATAGAAAAACTCAGAAGCAGAGGCTTTATTGTACTAAATAATTTACCAAATAATGTAATTAACTCATGTTATGCAGATAAAAAAAATAGTTGTGTAATTAACTATAATGGAGATGTCTTTAAATGTACAGCTAGAGACTTTGAAACAAGAAATAGAGAAGGATATCTTAACAATTTAGGTGTAGTAATTTGGGAACACAGTTCTCTAGACAAACGAATGTCATCTAAATTTAAAAACTCACCTTGTTTAGATTGTAGTATCCTCCCATTATGTAATGGAGGCTGTTCACAACAAGCCTTAGAAAATGAAAATACGAGTTATTGTATTTATAATAATAGTCTCGAAAAAAATGAAATTATAATTAAAAAAATAGATGAAATTCTTTTTCCATATACCAAAGAGTAGGATGAAATTTCACCATCAACTCCAAAGTTCTGATTGCGCTGCCGCATGTTTAGCAATGATTACAAGCTTTTTTGGGAAAAAATATTCATTTGTTGAGATAAAAAATCTTTTTGAATTTACTCGCATAGGTGTTACTATACAAGATCTTATAGATGCTTCTAAAAAAGTGAACCTTGATCTCAAAGCATTAAAGCTATCAAATGAGGATCTAAATGACATACCTCTTCCTTTAATTTTATATTGGCGTCAAGATCATTTCGTTATCCTAGAAAAAATTATTATAAAAAGGGAAAAGAGATTATTTTATTTAGCAGATCCTGCTTATGGTCGAATTTCATTAAATGAAGAAGATTTTACTAAAGAATGGAAAGGGGATAATAGTAAGGGGATTATTTTATTTCCTAAACCAAACGAACAGTATGAGAACACTAAAATAGATACAACAAAAAGATCGAATTCTTTAAACTCTAATTTTTTTAATGACGTATTAAAATACAGTCAAATACATCGAAATAAGTATTTCTTTTCTTTTTTATTAATATTAGTGGGGCTATCTACCAATTGGTTTGTTCCATTGATATTTCAGAAAACAATTGATTTAGGAGTTCAGAAAAAGAATATTAATCTTGTTTATATACTCCTTATATCTCAATTAATACTTTTTTGTTCCAATTTTTGTTCCAATTTTATCAGCCAAAAAATCTTAACAAAGGTTAATTTCAATTTAAGTATAACGCTAAAAAATAAGTTATTAAATAAATTAATACAGCTTCCTATAAGTTATTTTGACACCCATCTCAATACAGAAACATTACAACGCCTTAATGATCAATACAAAATTCAAAATTTTCTTACTTGGAAAGGAATAGAATTTTTACTAAATGTATTGAATCTATTTATATTCGGTAGCATTCTTTTTTATTTTAATAATTACATCTTTCTGCTATATCTTTTACTCTCAATTCTATCAACTATTTGGATCTTGTTTTTTCTAAAAAAAAGAGCTACTAATGACTATGCGCAATTTTTAAGTCAATCTGAAAACAATAATTACATCTATGAATTTATTATGAATATGGCAGAAATTAAAATTAATGATGCTCAATCTTTCATAATAAATAAAATTTTAAATATTAATAGAAAAATAAACACGATTCAATTACAATCTCTATTTCTAAACATGTATCAATTAGTAGGCGTCAATTTTATTTCTAAACTAAAAGAAATTATTTCTATAGGAATTTGCGCTTTACTGATTATAGACAATAAAATGACAATCGGCACCATGTTGAGTATATCCTATGTTATAGGTCAGTTGACGGGGCCCATTCAAAACTTAATAGACTTTGTAAAAGAAATTCAAGATACCAAAATCGCTAATAGAAGAATTGGAGAAATATATAAAATACAAAACGAAGATTTTTCAAAAACCCAACCTATTAAATCTAATACAGTTAAAAACATCTCTATAGATAACATTTCCTTCAAATATCCTGGTAATTACAACCCTTTTGTTTTATCAAATCTTACATTTAATATTCCTAGAAATTCTGTTACAGCTATAGTAGGATCAAGCGGAAGTGGAAAAACTACATTAATTAAATTGCTCTTGCTATACTATCAACCATCGCATGGTGAAATAAGAATAGATAAACAAAATTTCAAAGATATTTATTCCAACGAATGGCGCAAAAGATGTGGTACAGTTCTACAAGATGGACATATTTTTAGTGGAACTATTTTAGAAAACATTGTTTTCTCTGATGAAAAAATTGATTATAATAAATTAGATCAAGCAGTTAAGATCGCATGCATTAGCTCATTTATTGAAACCTTACCGATGGGTTATAATACTAAAATAGGAAATATTGGGATTCAACTCAGTGGAGGACAAAAGCAACGATTACTAATTGCTAGGGCTGTTTATAAAAATCCTGATTTTATTTTTCTGGATGAAGCTACATCAGCATTAGATGCAGAAAATGAAAAAAAAATTTATAATAACTTACAATCTTTTTTTACAAATAAGACAGTTATTATCGTTGCTCATCGCCTTTCAACTGTAAAAAATGCAACTCAAATTATTGTTCTGAAAGAAGGAGTGATTGTTGAACAAGGATCTCACAATCAATTAATAAAAACCAAAAAACATTACTACCGGCTAATCAAAAATCAATTAGAACTAGGTGAATAAATAAGTATTGTTTTTTTACATAAAAAAAGCCCACTCCTACGTGGGCTTTTTCCTGAAAAAACTACAACTGAAAGTAGTTGGTATAGTTTTGTAAATCCTTATCCCCCCTACCGGAAAGGTTTACGACTACAATATCAGTTGGCAAAAACGTTTTATGTTGTAAAGCAGCTAGTGCATGTGAACTCTCTATTGCGGGAATAATCCCTTCTAACTTACACAGGGCTAACCCTGCTTCCATAGCTTCCGCATCTTTAATAGCGAAAAACTCTGCTCGATCTTCTTGTTTCATTAAGGCGAATAAAGGGCCAAAACCAGGATAATCTAATCCAGCAGATATAGAATACGCTTCTAGCGGCTCTCCTGTTTCATCTTGCATGAATAAGGTTTTGCTTCCGTGTAACACTCCAGGTTTACCAATAAAAGAAGTAGCAGCCGTTTGATTCGTATCTACACCAAAACCACCGCCTTCTGCAACAATAAGCTTCACGCTTTCTTCTTCCAAGAATTCATAAAAAGCTCCCGTAGCATTACTTCCTCCACCTACACTTGCGATCACATAGTTCGGTTTATCTACGCCTTCTTTCTCTAGCAATTGTTGTTTGATCTCTTTGGAGATGACCGATTGAAAACGCCCGACCATATCAGGATACGGGTGTGGACCTACCACAGAACCGATTAAATAATAGGTATCTGTTGGATTTTCTATCCAGTAAAGCAAGGCTTCATCTACTGCCTCTTTTAACGTCTGTGTTCCTGTTTTTGCTGCACGAACCTCAGCGCCTAGCATCTTCATACGCGCAACATTGGGTGCTTGACGTTCAATGTCTGTTGCTCCCATAAAAACCACACATTCTAATCCTGCTAGTGCACATACGGTTGCCGTTGCTACTCCATGTTGTCCTGCTCCTGTTTCAGCGATGATTTTCTTCTTTCCTAAGCGTTTAGCCAATAATACCTGACCAATTGTATTATTAATCTTATGCGCTCCTGTATGGCATAAATCCTCGCGTTTTAAATACACTTTCGTATTGTATAGCGCTGAAAGTCTTTCTGCGAAGTACAAAGGCGTAGGTCGACCTACATAATCGGCTAATAGCTTTTGGTATTCTGCCTGAAAGGTTGGTTCCTCCATTATTTCGATATACATGGCTTGCAATTCTGCAACGATGGGTTGTAAAGTTGGAGGAATAAAGGCTCCTCCAAAATCGCCATAAAATCCGGCTTGATTCACTTGATACTTCATATTCGTTTGTTTTATTATATTGTTTTATTTGAAATTTTTGGGCACAAAAAAAGGGCTTGTCGTGATGACAAGCCCTTAGAGGTGTAGGAATAATATATACTCGTTCCGTTATATTTTTTCTTCATACATACCAATAGCAGGACAGCTCACGACGTCTTGACGTAAGTTGCTCCACCACCAATTGTTTGTATGTTTGAAATTCATTTTTCTTTGTTTTGAAGGTGTAAAGGTAGAAATTATTTTTTCACTACCAAATAAAAAAAAGGTGATCTGTCAAACAGACCACCTTTTATACGTTTACAGCATTACTAATGCATCTCGTTCTGGATCAATCTCTGAAACATCATACCCACTAAATTTTTTCAAGTAGGTCTTGATTGAAGTTCCGTATCCATCGCTAAATGAATTAGCTCCATTACTTCTTAAATATTTTCTCACAGATCCTGCTCCACCTAAGTGAGCAGCGGCTAATATCCCCGACTCTGTGATTCTGATCCCGTCGATTCTTCGTCCTTCGAACGCTTTAATCTCGTTTCTAAGAATCCATTTGTTTTTTGCAACCAGCGCATCAAATGCTTTTTCCTGTAATTGCGGATCATTCAAAAACTCTTCAGAATCAAAAATTCCTATTGATCTTAGAGCTAACCTTCCAAATTGGTATTTTCCGATGTACCCAAAAGAGTTAACAATTCGATACAAACCATTAGATTCTCTTGCACCTAAGGCTTGTTTAAACCCAATATAGGTTTTCCCTGTAAATGGTATTACTGCAGCCTCGTCTGCCTTCTTTTCTTCCACAATTTTTTCCTCAGGAAGATGGTAAGACAGCTCTTCTGTAGGGACAATTTTATACTGTTCTAGAAGTATGACTTCATACTTTTTGAAACCCGAAAAAACTCCACCTAATAGCAGTAATAAGCCAATAAAAAAAGAACATTTTTTCCTCATTAAAATTAATTTCTCAAGCCCTGTCACCACTTGAAATTTCACTCCGCAAAGTTACCTTCTTTTTTAAATCTGCCTATTTTTTAATCGTTAAATTACATTCCCTTAACCTATCCTTTACACACAAACCCTGATTAGCAAAGAGATACATCGAAAAACTTTAACATTTTAAATCTTGTAAAAATCTTAATTTTTCACTATATTTTATAGCTTTATTCCGATTTAAAAATAAAAAAAAAGAGAGCGAAACTGTTTTTCCACCCTCTTTTCTACTTTTTTTGCCCTCGAAATTACTCCCCTTTTTTGGCTGATAATTCAAACCATCTTTCTTCTTTTTCTTCGAGTTCTTTTATTATTTTTTTCAGCGCATTTGCTTTTTCGTCAATTTGATTTTCTTGTACTTTTCCGTCCGCAAATTCTTTTTCAATTTCTTGTTTTTGCTCTTCCAATTTTGTCATTTCGCGCTCAATTTTTTGAAGCTCCTTTTGTTCTTGAAACGTCAATCCATTTTGTACTTGATTTTCCTTCCAATTTACTTTTTCTTTTGGCGCTTCCTCTTTCACAGGCTCAATACTGTCTTCATACGTTCTGAAATCAGAATAGTTTCCTGGGAAATCTTCAATTTCTCCTTCTCCTCTAAAGACAAATAAATGATCGACAATCTTATCCATGAAATAACGGTCGTGAGAAACCACTACCAAACAGCCAGGATAGTCCAATAAGAAGCTTTCTAATACGTTCAACGTTACGATATCCAAATCGTTCGTCGGCTCATCCAGAATCAAGAAATTCGGGTTTTGAATTAAAACAGTACACAAGTACAAGCGTTTTAGCTCCCCTCCACTCAATTTTTCAACAAAATCGTGCTGTTTCTTGCGATCAAATAGAAAACGCTCTAAAAGCTGTCCTGCTGAGATAGAACGCCCTTTCGCTAATGGGATGTACTCACCAAACTCTTTGATAACATCAATTACTTTCTGTTCAGGCTTAATCGAAATTCCACCTTGTGTATAGTAACCGATCTTAATTGTTTCCCCAATCACAACTTTTCCAGTATCGGGTTTCATCGTTTGCGTCAGGATATTCAAGAAGGTTGATTTTCCAGATCCATTCTTTCCGATGATTCCGATGCGTTCTCCTCGGTTAAACATATAGCTGAAGTCTTGTAAAATTACTTTTCCATTGAATGACTTGTTCAACTTGTGTAATTCTACAACCTTACTTCCCATGCGCTCCATGTTAATTTCCAGCTCTACTTGGTGCTCTTTTCTTCTGCTGCTCGCCTTTTCTTTGATTACATAGAAGTCATCAATACGCGATTTTGATTTTGTTGTACGCGCTTTTGGCTGTCTTCTCATCCAAGATAATTCTTTGACAAAAAGGTTTTGAGCTTTGTCAATACTTGCATTTTCTGCTGCTATTCGCTCCTCTTTCTTTTCTAAATAGTATGAATAGTTTCCTTTGTATTGGTAAATTAATCCGTTATCTAATTCGATAATTTCATTACACACACGCTCCAAGAAAAAGCGGTCGTGAGTAACCATAAACAACGTGATATTTTCTTTAGCGAAATAGTTCTCCAGCCATTCGATCATCTCTAGATCTAAGTGGTTGGTAGGCTCATCCAATATCAACAAATCAGGTTTATTGATTAAGATAATAGCCAAAGCCAAACGCTTTTTCTGTCCTCCAGAAAGCGTTTTTACTTTTAACTTTAAATCGTCTAACTTTAGTTTCGTTAAAATCTGCTTGTATTGTGTTTCAAAATCCCAAGCATTGTGAATTTCCATTTGCTCAAAAGCTTTTTGATAAGCATCCTCATCCTCCGGATTTTCCAATGCTTTTTCATAGGCTTCGATTACTTTAAGAATATCACTATCTGAAGCGAAGATACTTTCTTCGATGGTCAGTTCATCTTGTAAATTAGGTTCTTGCGATAGAAATTCCATGCGAATTCCCTTGCGAATAACTACTTGTCCGCTATCAGGATCATCCAATCCTGTTATTATTTTTAAAATAGTCGATTTTCCCGATCCATTTTTTGCGACAAAAGCAATCTTTTGATCTTTATTGATACCAAATGACACATTTTCAAACAAGTTATGCGCCCCAAAAGATTTCGATATATTTTCTACTGATAAATAATTCACTTCAACTAAATTTTGACAAAAATAACCTTTTATTCTCCATTAAAAAAGTTTGTGTTTTTTCCCTTACACTTTCTCTTTTTTATCTTTCGTTTTTAACGTAACAACTACGTATTCTGATTGTGTTCCAATGCGGTATCTTCCGCCCCAAATCCCCAATCCAGAGCTAATGTAATATTGTGTATTTCCCTTCTTTACATATCCATGCGATTGTTCAAACAAATAATCCGTAATCCAAGAAAAAGGCCAAACTTGTCCGCGATGCGTATGTCCTGAAAATTGAAAATCCATTTGCTGTTTCTCAGCTGCCTCCAATGCATAAGGCTGATGGTCTAAAACAAGTTGTATTTTCGTCGGATCAGGTTGAACCAATTCAGCTAAAGGCTTGCGATGCGGATTAGATTTATCATCTCTTCCTATCAGTTGCAGTTGTCCACCGATGAGGTTAATTACCTCATCTCTCAAGACAGTAATATTCGCTTTCGCTAAAAAAGCCAAACTCATTTCGACATTGGCGAGATACTCGTGATTCCCTAAACACGCATAAACGCCGTGTTTACTTTTTATTTCACTTAAAAGTTCATCTAATTTATAGTATGTCAAAGGCAGTAAGCTATTATCAATAATATCCCCAGCGAATAAAACAAGATCTGCTTCTTGTTCATTAATAAAGGCTACCCAACGTTTTAATTCTTTTCTGCTAATGGCATGTCCTAAATGCAGGTCGCTCAAGACTACTATCTTTAGCGGCTGATACAATGGTTTTTCAGTTTCTAAATCGAGTTGAACAACTTTCTTTCGATAATAATTGATATTCCCTATCCAAGCAATTCCTATAGTCCCTAATACGATAAACCACGCTTGCAATTGATCCAATCGAATCAATGATTGGGTTGATTTCCCGATAGAGTCGCCCATCACAAGTAAAAGTAAATCCGATAATAACGCCAACAGAAAAGTATAGGTGATTAGCATCAACCATCCCGTTCCTACCTTATATAAGATAGCTGCTTTGGGTACACTAACGCGCTTTCTAAAGGTAAAAAATAAAATAGGCGATATCACCAAAAAAGCAACCACTACTCCATATAGTACTTGAATGCCCCAAGGGGTTGTATCAAATAAAGGGTATACGCGGAATCCCAAGTAAATATTCGCTAAAAAATACGCAATAAAAATTCCGACAAACAACAATCTTCCTTTCATAAAACAAGAATTAAATCAGCAGTACACTCTTTCTTTTAGGATTTTCAACTGCCTTATCACAATAATACAATCCTTTCTGTCATTCCTTGGTTTTATTAACAAATAATTGGCGTGATTTTCTTCGATTTATTCACTTAAAGTGTCCTTTAAGACCAAACGAACCTGTGTTCCTGCTGTCGTAGATTGTATGCTAATATGCTCCTCTAAGTAATCTTGAATCATCTTCATTCGCTCTTTGACTAAAAACAGTCCTTTTGAATCGTGTTTCGATAAAGGTTCAGGGGCTTGTTGTTTTCCGATACCATTGTCGATGACTTCCAAAATCACATCGCGTTGTTGTCGATACACTTTCACTATAATCTTGGGGTTTTCAATACTTTCGGGAAAAGCATGTACCAAGCTGTTTTCAATAAAAGGTTGAAGCAATAAAGGAGGAATCATAATGTGATGTATATTCAATTGTGCATCAATCTCGATTTGCAACTGAACGCGTTCATCCAATCGCATATTCTCTAATTCAAAATAACCTTGAACATAATCGAGTTCTTCTTTGATACTCACTTGTTCAACCATAGATAGGTTTAGTGTTTTTCGAATTAAAGAAGCAAATCGCTCTAAATAATACAACGCTTCTTCTTCCTTATGTGCAATGATAAAATATTGAAACGAACTGAGCACATTAAAAATAAAATGTGTATTCAATTGACTTCGCACAGAAAGCACCTTTAATTCCGCTACTTTTTTCTCATAACGCAACTGTTTGTCTTTACTTTCTTGTTGACGTTCTATGCGCTGTATGATAAGTACAACAATTCCAATTCCCACCAGTACGAGTAAACTAAAAAACCACCAACTATAATAAAAAGGAGGCATGATAGTTACGTGGAGCAGTGTTTTCACTTGCTCTGCTCCTTTATCGTAATCATAAATTCTAATTTCAATCGGATATTCTCCCGAATTTAAATAATTCAATGATAGCGTCCGTTGATCTAAATCCAACCATTCTTCCGTGGGTTTGACGCGATATTGAAACTTTAATTTTTCTGGGTATTTTGCACCTAATAAAACAAAGTTGACAAAAATAGAATTTTGATCATAGGGTAATTCTAACTCTCGATTTCCTTGTTCTTCTAGTTTTTTCAAATCTAATTTTGTCCCGTTTACCTTAATTGAAGATAGCACAAGATCATAAGTAACCTTTTGAGGTTTAAAATAATCTAGATCTAGCGTATACAATCCAGCATCCGTTCCTAACATCAATTGCTTTCCTAAAACGACACTGCTTTTTACATTGTAATTGTCCAATCCTTGCTCTGTATTAAACAAGAAAGTTCCCGCTTCATCCAAAACTGTCACTCCTTTATTTGTTCCGATGAGCAATTGATTATTCCTATAATGTAAAAAGGTTATACCATGCCCTAAAATAGCTTGTTGTGGAATTTTTCGAATGATTTTAGGTTCTTGTCCACTGACATCTAAACAGTAGATATCCCCAAAATCAGTTGCCACATATAGCGTTTTCCCTTCTCCTTTTTCAAGGTGCTTCAGTCGATTTTCTAAAAACACCCCCTCACTTAACAAAGAGCGAAAATGGTTGTTCTCATATACATATAAACCATCCAATGCTCCCGCCAAATACATTTTATCTCCGATGGCCTGCATGCCTACAATATCGCGAGGAACATAACTTCCATCCTCTCGATCTAGAAATTGATAGCGAAAAGCAGCTATATTTTGATACAATCTCACCCCTCCATAAGGATCCGTTTCCAACAATTGATTTTGAATAAAATCAAACTGATAGGTGTGTACTCCTACATAACTTTCAATTTCTCCCTGAAAATTTAATTGAAACAAACCAATATTCGTACTGACCCAAATAGCATTTAGCCCTTGGACTGCTTTGTAAAACTGAATTTGTTCGGAGGGAATTTGGTGTTCTATTTCAAAAAAATGATGGGCTCGAGTCGTCACTCCGACAAACTTTTTATGATGAGCCAAGTGATAGGCTTTAAAAGCAGCTTTATCAAGGGTATGAATAACTTGGTTGTTACGCACCAAGCACAATCCCTTTGTACCAAAGACATAAGCCGTATCACCCGATAATGCAATGGCTTCTACTGGTCCAAAACGCGGGTCAAAGCGCAAAGGGGAAGCCAAATCCACTTGGAATAATCCTTGTTTCTTACTTCCAACGTACAAAAACTTGCGTTTAGCATCATAAGCTAAACTATAGAGTTCTGCATTGTGTATTCCATATTTTTGATTGAGCTTTTCTATCTGCTGCCCATCCCAAGCGTAAATTCCTCCACCTTCATTTAAAATATCCGCTCCTACCCAATAGACCTGATTCTCTACGGATTGAAAAAAACGAGTCCCTTTAATTCCGTGTTTCGCTATCGGTTGATTGGATGGAAGGGAATGAATTTCCAAGTCAAACTTTAACCCCAAGAATAGAGCTTGATGTTTGGAATCGAAAAAAGAAGCAACAACTTCTTTTTCTTCCCCTATAGGAATGAGCGTTCTTCCTTCAACTCTAAAAACGCCATGATTAATTGTAGTCGCAAAAACTGACTCACCAATTTGGTAAAAACTAGAAACAGGACTGGGCGTTTTAAGCGTATTTTGGGGTTCTTGTTTGTCGATAGTCAACGTTTGAATATCAAGCGTAGTGATACCTTCTGATGTTCCAATATACAATTTAGATGCAGCAACAAATAGCGTATTGATACGCGTAGCAAATAATCCCGATTGCTCCTTAAACAAGAGCGTCTGTTTTTGGCCTTTATATAATATCCCCTGTCCATAGCTTCCGATCCAGATTCCTTGATCCTTATCCTCAACTATAGCTGTAATATTAGTAAAACGATGTTGAAGCGATTCCTCATCAATAGCAATTTGCCCTTGCTGACGAACGCTCAATCCCGCTCTTGAACCAATCCAAAGGACACCCCTAGAGTCTAATAAAAGCGCTCTAATGTCATTGGCTATCAGTCCATCTTCTGTTGTATAACGTTTGGTAACCGTTGTTTGTGCGTAAAGCAAAGGAAATGCAATTCCAAATAGCAAGAACACAAGCCACCTTCTCATAACTCAAGCAATCTAAATTCTTTCATTTTAGTTGCTGAAACGACAATGTCATGGTTAATCTCCTGATCATTAATGATTACCTTATCTTTAAAAACAACGCGATTTGTACCAATCTCTATGTGTTTAACTCGTTTAAAATTAACGACATATGATCGGCCTACACGATGAAATTGCGGGTGCTTTAATTTTGAAGAAACTGCTCCTAACGTTTTAGATATCAAATACTTTTGATCTTGTAAATAGATTTCACAGTAATTGTCATCTGCTCTACAATATAGAATATCTTCTATCGCAACAACTTCTCTCTTTTGATTGTTTTTGATTAGTTTGATAAAAGATTGTTGGCTTTCCTTTTCAACAAATTTATCGTAAGCAGCTTGTAAGTTTTCAACAGCTATCGGTTTCAATAAATAATGTAAACAAGTATATTCATTTAAAACTTCTAGCGCATACTGACTATAAGCGGTGGTGATAACCACTTCAAACGGAAGTGGCTCTTTAAAGTAGTCAAACAAAGCCAACCCGTTTTCTTTAGGCATTTGAATGTCTAAAAAAACCAAATCTGGCACATATTGCTCAATCATTTTTACTGCTTCTGCGACTGATTTTGCCATATAAAACACCATTTTATGTTGGATTTGAATGCTATTCAGCAATCGGTGTTTTAATACTTCCGCAACTTTCATTTCGTCATCCACAATTAGAACGACTAACTCATTCATAATAGTATTCGTGTGTAAGGTTGTAACATAAATAGAATATCTCATTGATATTCTGCGATTTCAAATATACTATTATATCTAAAATAAATCTCCATCGGAAGAAAAATTATATTTCTTTATTCCTTCCATACTTTTTTTAGAAATAAATTATTCATGGGATTGATTCCCAATTGATGAATATCCTTTCGGCTAAATCGCACCGCTTGATCATAGAAGAGAATAAGTGCGGGCACTTCCTCTGCAATTAACTGATCCATTTGCTCATACAATTGCTCTCGCTCTTGCTCATCCGTAACCAAGAACGCTTTTTCATACAATCGATCATAGGCCTGATTGGCAAAAAAAGTATAATTAGGCCCATTAGGTGCTTTGTTTTTACTGTAGAATAACGACAGGTAATTTTCTGCATCCGGGTAATCAGCAATCCAACTTCCCCTAAAAAAAGCAATCTTTCCCGAGGCCATTCCTTGTCTTAAAGTAGCTGGTGGCATCACGTCAATTTCAACAGTTAACCCAATTTTTTGCCATTCTCTTTGCAAGTATTCCGCAATATCTAAATAGCCCGCATTGGTAGACAAAGGAATCACCACGTTGGTCAAGTTATTTTCTTTTTTATAAGCTTGTACAAGTGCTTTAGCCTTTGTAACATCATACAGTGTTTCTACCTGAATATTGCCTTTCAACCCTTGGGGAATAATCCCTCCTACTGCTGTAGTTCCCATGCCACTTCTCAGGTGTTTGAGCATTTTTTCACGGTCAAATCCCATGTTTAACGCTTGGCGAATTCGCTTATCACTTATAGCGCTCTGTTTATCTTCCATATTGAAACCCAAATACTCTGTGTTGAGGTAAGGCCCTGTTTCCATTTGTACCAAGGACTGATACTTGTCTTGTAATTTTCCTTCTAGCGTAATTAAATCATCTTTATAAGAAGGGTCTAAACCTGAAATAAAATCAAGCTTTCCTTGTATAAACTGCAAAAAGGCACTTTGTTTATCTGGTAAAAAAGTAATAGCCACCGATTCCAAATAAGGCAATTGAACTCCTTTTTCATCTGTTTCAAAATAGTTGGGATTACGACGTAAAACTAATTTGACATTTTCTTCCCAAAATTTAAAATAAAAAGGCCCCGTTCCAATCGGATGTGTTCTAAAATCATGTTGCGGGTCTTCAACTACTTCGCGAGGAACGACTGAGGCATAACGCATGGATAACAAGCCTAAGATAGCAGGAAAAGATTCTTTTAGTTCCAATCGAAAGACAGTGTCATTCAACGCTTCATACTGCTTTACTTTCTGCATGATCCACGCACCTGGAGAGGCGGTTCTCGCATCCGTTAGTCGATCTAAACTATAAACGAAGTCGTTAGCTGTTACTGCTCGCGTCTGTGCTGTTCCAAAAGCGGGATGTGGATGAAAATACACATCTTTGCGCAAGGTAAAATCATAGGTTAACCCATCCGGAGAAGCTTGCCATGATTGAGCAATATCTCCCACGACTTGTAGCTGATCATCCAGCTGAACCAATCCATTAAACAATTGGTTACACGGCCAAATGATTGCCATACTTCGCGCAAAAGCTGGGTCAAGTGTTTGAATATTTGAACTTTCATTGTATCGAAATACTGCTCCTCTCTCATTTTCATCTCTTTTATTTTGACAAGAATAAACAGTGAAGACAACACAAAGAATTGATATATAATAAATTATTGATTTCATCAAACCGAATTTTGTACGTAAATTTGCAAGCTTTGTGACAACAAAGAGTAAATATACTTCAAAGTTACTACTCATAGTAAAGAATGATTATGGAAAATAGAAAAAAAGTAGCTTTTTACACCCTAGGATGTAAGCTAAACTTTTCTGAAACCTCAACAATAGCAAGAAGTTTCGTAGATGAAGGTTTTGATCGTGTTGAATTTGAGGATGTGGCAGACATTTATGTAATTAATACATGTTCTGTAACCGAAAATGCAGATAAACAATTCAAACAAATAGTAAAAAAGGCGCAAAAGAAAAACGACAAGGCTTTTATTGCCGCTGTAGGTTGTTATGCGCAATTAAAACCTGCTGAATTAGCCAATGTAGATGGCGTGGATTTGGTTTTAGGAGCAACTGAAAAATTCAAACTAACGGATTATATCAATGACCTTTCTAAAAATGAAATGGGACAAGTGCATTCTTGTGAAATTTCTGAAGCCGATTTTTACGTAGGATCTTATTCTATTGGTGATCGAACAAGAGCGTTCTTGAAGGTACAGGATGGTTGTGATTATAAATGTACGTATTGTACGATTCCATTGGCTCGAGGAATTTCTCGTAGTGATACCATGGAAAATGTAATGAAAAATGCAGCAGAGATTTCTGCTCAAGACATCAAAGAAATTGTCTTGACAGGAGTTAATATTGGAGACTATGGAAAAGGTGAATTTGGAAATAAGAAGCACGAACACACCTTTTTAGAACTTGTACAAGCCTTGGATCAAGTAGAGGGAATTGAGCGTTTACGCATCTCGTCTATCGAGCCTAACTTATTGAAAAATGAGACGATTGAGTTCGTTTCTAAAAGTAGAACCTTCGTTCCTCACTTTCATATTCCGCTACAATCGGGAAGCAATGACATTTTGAAAAAAATGAAACGCCGTTATATGCGTGAACTATACGTTGAACGTGTAGATAAAATTCGCACGGTGATGCCAGATTGTTGTATTGGTGTGGATGTGATTGTTGGTTTTCCTGGTGAAACAGACGAAAAGTTTTTGGATACTTATAATTTCTTGAGCAATTTAGAAATTTCATATCTGCATGTATTCACCTATTCTGAACGCGACAATACTGAAGCGGTTGACATGGAAGGTGTAGTGCCAATGGAGGTGAGAAACAAAAGAAGCAAAATGTTACGCGGTTTATCCGTAAAGAAACGAAGAGCTTTTTACGAATCTCAACTTGGTTTAGACAAAACGGTCTTATTTGAAAGTGAAAACAAAGAGGGATATATCCACGGTTTTACAGAAAACTATGTCAAAGTAAAAACACCTTGGGATCCTGCTTTAGTTAATACTTTACGCCCAATTAAATTAACCAAAATTGATGAAGACGGTATCGTTCGATTTGATTTTCTAGATTAAACCCAAATTCCGCATTAGCCGAATACTACGAGTTAATTCTACTTTATATCTCATTCACTTCTTCTAAAACCATACTATAGTATGCTTTTTTCATAAGTTCAGCGCTATTTTGTATAATTCACTCTCGTTCATCCGTCTATTGCTGAATTTGGGTTAAATAAAAAAAACCTGTTTGAATTGAAGTTCAAACAGGTTTTGTTTTTTTCACCCATTAGGGGTATGTTGTGTGTGTTATAAGTGGTTTTTAAATCTCACAGGATTAAATTCTTATCCCTGGAGGAAGCATTTCTTTGTAAATAGGATTTTTCCTAAAGAAAGAAACAATTTTTGGATGTGTAGGAACGACTCTCAATCTTTTTTCTCTAACAATATCAAGTACTCCTTTTAAGAAATCGATGGATTGTGCCTGAACACCTTCTTCAAATCCTTTTAATTTGGTAAGAAAGATTTTTCTTTCTTGAAGTGAATACTCCACGCTAAGCAAACCTTTATCGGTTTCGAGCTCAAACTGACGAAGCAATTCATTGTCTTTAATTTCCATTATACTAAAATTTTATATTTTCATGTTAGGCAAAATGTTCTTTTTCATAGCATAAAAAGAATAAAGGACTCACCCGAGTCATCTTTCCATAACAAAATTATATCGCAAGAAATTTTTAGCGTATATATAGGATGTAAACAAAAAGTTTTATTCCTATATTTATCAAAGTTCGTCATTTTTTTCCAAACCACCCCTATTAACTATGTTAATTTATTTAAAATGAACAAAATACCAATTTATTTCTTTCCTGGAATGTCATCAACTTCACTCATATTTGAAAGATTGGAATGGGATACTACACGTTTTGAATTGCATTTTTTAGAATGGTTACCTTGCGAAAAAAAAGAAAGCTTACTTGCTTATACCAAAAAATACATTCCCCTTATTCAACATAATAACCCTATCTTGGTAGGCGTTTCATTTGGAGGCATTATCGCGCAAGAACTAATGAAGCTCATTGACGTTCAAAAAGTGATTATCATTTCGAGTGTACGGACGAACAAAGAATTTCCGAGGCGTTTTAAATGGGCTAAATATACCCGACTATATAAGCTCATCCCAACGCATGGAATTGAGTTTCTCCTTCGCATGATCGAACGGTATGGCAATGACAAACAAAAAAAACGCGTAACCTTGTACAATCGCTATTTATCTGTTCGAGATCCTCATTATCTGAATTGGTGTATTCAAGCCGTTCTGACCTGGGATCAAACAGAAGAATTAGATCATGTGATTCATATTCACGGAACGAAAGACGAGATATTTCCGTTTAAAAACGTACGAAATGCAATTGAAGTTCAAGGAGGAACACATGCCATGATTATAGTGAAATACAAATGGTTTAATCAACATCTAGAAAAAATTATACTGAAATAACAATGAAAAAGAGTCTTAAAAATGTGCTTTACACAGCGGCAGTTGTGGGCATAGCGTCTACTTTTATTTTTGCATCCGCACATGCAACTGCGGATTCTGTAGAAGCAAAAAATCCAACCGATCACCATGTTCCGCTTCCCTTAACTGCAAATTTTGCAGGTGAGAAGGCTCCTTTGGATGTGATTGATGTCAAAGAGCGTTTTGATCGCGAAATGATCATCAATGCGAACCTGCATTCATCTACCACCTTGGTCATCAAAAGAGCGGAGCGTTATTTCCCTATTATCGAACCTATTTTAAAAAAGAACAATATCCCAGATGACTTTAAATACCTATGTGTAATTGAAAGTACCTTATCCAATGTTGTTTCCTCTGCAGGAGCTTCTGGATTTTGGCAATTTATGAAAGGAACAGCAGGAGAATACAACTTAGTCGTTGATGAGTATATCGATGAGCGCTATCACTTAGAAAAAGCGACAGAAGCAGCGTGTAAATACTTTAAGGATGCAAAAGCTCGCTTTGGTTCTTGGACCATGGTAGCTGCCGCTTACAACCGCGGAATGGCAGGTATGACTAAAGCAATGAATTCTCAATACGTAGACAACTACTATGATTTATTCCTGAATCAAGAAACTTCGCGCTATGTATTTCGCATCCTTGCCATGAAAGAAATCATGACTAATCCACAAAAATACGGATATGACATTCCTAAATCAGAAAAGTATCCACCTATTCCCATGCGTACAATTACGTTAGATAAAGATATTGAAGACCTACCTATGTTTGCTATAGAACAAGGTTCTAACTATAAACTATTGAAATTATACAATCCGTGGTTGGTGAATACCAATGTAAAAACAAAAGGCAAAACGTATACAATTGAATTGCCGAGATAAATAAAAAATAGCCTAATCTAAATTGCTAGATTAGGCTATTCTTTTTGTCCTTCTTTTATCCTGCAAATGATTTTATATCTTTGTGAACGATACAACAAGAACAATGGATAAAGAAACATATATCAAAACTGCCCTAGAAACAATTAAAGCCAAGAATCTTCAAGTACCTTTCGAACTGGCCCAAGGGAGTGTTATTACTAATTTAGATCAATACTTAAACAGTTTGAAGTCTTCCTATTTACAAGCGAAAGACCCTCGAATAGAACAACTATTTTTTGATAAGATTGAACACTTACTCAAACTATAAGTAGCGATTTAAAAAGGAGATAATCAACGTTAAGGTTTTCTCCTTTTGTTCTTTATGGGGGATATGCCCTACTCCTTCAAAAATATATTTTTCTGCAATTCCACTAACCTGTGTAACGGTATCTTCTACTTGTTTCAATGTTCCATATTCATCCAAGTCACCTTGTAAGAATAGCAAGGGTGACGTAATACGAGGCAATTCAGGCACCATCGTCCAATGGCGATAATCAGGGTCCAACCAGATATCAAACCAAGCGTAACACAACTTTTCTACGCGTTCTCCATGGTATTTTGCTAAACGATAGCGCAAATCCGTCTCCTCGTATGCTTTTTTTGCATCAGCTACTCCTTGGATTGTTACATCTTCTACAAAAACATGACCTGCTTCAATCACCATCGCAGCAGTATTCTCGGGATACAAAATCCCGTACCACAATGCAATAGAAGCCCCGTCACTATGCCCAAACACCGCAAGTTTACCTAACTGCAAAACAAGGCGTAAACGCTCTAAAAACGCTCCTTCTTCTGCTAAATAATCATTTGCTCGAAAAGAGGTCTGCATCGGTTGTGATTTCCCATACCCAATACGATCATAAACCATAACGTTGCATTGCAATTGAGTAGCTAATAAGCTAGGCCAATCGCGCCACAATTCCACGCTTCCGAGTGAATCGTGTAATAAAACTAAGGTTGTATCGGTCTTGGGATGTTCATGGGTATACAAATGCACAAAAATTTGTTGCCCATCTACTGGAATGAATTGCTCGGTCAGTTTATACATTGTTTTTTAGCTTTTTTCAAAAATAAGATTTTTAATTCAATGCTTATACACATTCCAGATGATTAATTGCGAATATAGCAATAACGCTCTATTACCATCCTTCCTAAAATTAGCAATCCCCAATTTATACTCCTATCTTTAATCTTTTATAAATTCAATCGATCATGAAAAATTTATTTGTCCTGCTGTTTTGTATCAGCGGTGTATTATGTGGAAAAGCCCAAACGGCAAATGCTTCCCAACAGTTTATACACAACCTCGCACAGCATTGCGGTAAAGCCTATAAAGGGACCATTGTTTCTACACCTGTTCCTGCAGATTTTGATAACAAAGAATTAATTATGTACGTTTCCTCTTGTGATAAAAGAGAGGTAAAGATTGCTTTTTTTGTAGGGGATGACCTTTCTCGTACTTGGGTATTTACCTCAAAAGGAGACCGAATTGAATTGAAACACGACCACCGTCAACGCAATGGAAAACCAGATGAGGTAACCATGTATGGTGGAACAACAACTAATTCAGGCACCCCTCATATTCAATATTTCCCTGCCGATCAAGAAACGGCTCTGGATATCCCTGCCGCTGCATCTAACCTTTGGTGGGTAACCATTGACGAAAAGGAATACAGCTATAACTTACAACGCGCCGGTTCTAAAACAAGCTTTAATGTTGTATTCGATATCACGAAACCTATTACTACGGACAAACGAGCGTGGTAAATTGGTTAACAGTTTATGGTTAACAGTTATTGACTGACTGTAAATTGGTTAACCCTTAACCCTTAACCCTTAACCGTAAACCGTAAACCATTAAATCGATTCTATAATTTCCTCTAATTCAAAACGGTTTTTAGGGGATACTGTTGGGTGTGCTGTATCTGTATGATCAGCATATCCTACTGTAACAGCAAATAAAGGCGCATATCCTTCTTGTCCGAGGATTTCTTTATAAGCTTGACGATCGATTCCTTCCATCGGCGTTGCATCCAATCCTAAACTAACACAAGCAGATAAAAAGTACCCTAAAGACAAGTAGACTTGATTCTCCATCCACGATTTTGTTGCTTGTTCACCACGAGCACGTACTAAAGGTTCATAAAAGCCTTTAATCCATCCTTCCGGTAAGATTGAAATATTGCGGGCTTCAAAGTGCTCAATATCTTCCATTACACTAAATACCACGACTAATCCTACCTCATTGATAGAGTTCTCATTCATATAAGACTGTGCTGCTAATTGCGCTTTTACCTTTTCATTGGTCACAAAAGTAAACTTCCAAGGTTGACTATTAATAGACGAAGGGCTTAAGCGAATGATTGCTTTTAATTCTTCAATTTGTGCTGCCGAAATCTTTTTGGTTGCGTCGTATTTTTTAGTTGCATATCTGCGTTTTGCTAAATCTAAGAAATTCGTGTTCATTGTTTTTTATTTATTTTATTAATACTATACTTTTTATAGTTGCAAACTTAAGTATAGTAAATTATCTTTGCAATAACGGTCATAAAGGATAGCAACAGATGTATACGATAGACAACCAAGAATTCCCTTGCAGTACAAGTCTGACAATGAGATATATAGGCGGCAAATGGAAAGCCGTCATTCTCATTCATTTAATAGAAAAAAAACGATATAGCGAATTGAGAAAGGCAATTCCGATGATAACGGAACGCACCTTAAGCTTGCAACTCAAGGAATTAGAAGAACACGGTTTGATTAACAGAACCGTTTATACTAGTAAACCACCTTTAAAAGTGGAATACGAATTAACTGATTTTGGGCAAACCCTAATTCCGTTACTCACTGCCATTGCACAATGGGGGAAAGCAACAGGCGCATCGAAAGATAACATTACGTATACGCCAAATGAAGATATTCAATGTTCGATATTAGAGTAATGAAAAAGCTAGATACAAAAAAAGTCTTCGAGCATCGAAGACTTTTTTTGTATTTAATTCACTCCATTTTCTATCGTTTATAGTAAGCAACGATACTCGCTTTTGCTAAAGTTTGATTCCATAAATTAAACCCAACCAAAGCAGGATGCACATTCGAATCTAACCCTAATGTTTTTGTTTTTAAAGCATAAATCGTAAAGATATATTGGTGATATCCGTGTCCTTCTGGTGGGCATGGTCCTCCAAATCCCTTCATTCCATAATCAGTCTTGCTTTGAATTGCTCCTTTGGGTGCTAAATCCAAGCTACTATCCCCTGCATTTGCAACTAATTCAGTTACATTCGAAGGAATATCAAATACCACCCAATGCCAAAATCCACTTCCTGTTGGTGCATCGGGATCATACATTGTAATCGCAAAACTCTGCGTCCCTTCAGGTGCATTTTCCCAAGACAATTGAGGAGATTGGTTCAATCCTGCACAGCCAAATCCGTTAAATTCCATTTGTTTTGTTCCTTGTCCACCTAAATCCTTACTCGATAAAGTAAATGTTTTTTGCGCAAATATTGACGTTGATAGCATCAAGAATAGCAGCATGACTACCTGTTGTTTTTTCATTTTAATCTAATTAAAAAATTTCAAGTAAAAGTACTACTACGCCTAGCTAGGTGGATTTTGCTATTGGTTCAAAAACTATCGATAAAAGCTCATTTCATCTGATCTTGTTTAGGAGTAACCCCAAATTTGATTTTATAAGCCTGAATGAAACTCGATAAACTCTCATACCCAATTTCAAGGTAGATTTCCGAGGCCGTTTTCTTTTCGAAATGCAACAAATAACGCGCATAGTCCAATCGTTTGTTCTGAAACCACTGCATAGGTGATTCAGCATAATGTTTTTCAAAGGTTCTTTTAAAAGTAGAAACACTCATATTACACAAAAAAGCAAGTTCCTTGATGGTTAACTTATGATACTTATTGCTTTCAATGGTACGAGTAAACTTTTGTGTACTGTCATTATGATGCAACAAAGAGTAGAGCAAATCCATCCCATAGACTTCAATAAGATACCACATAATTTCGTCGAATTTCACCGCTAATAATCGATGTTGAGTTTCTGTTGAGAGTTTGTCAATATCAAGCAAACTAGCTACATATCGAAGAATAAAATCATCGTATGGAAAAGAATGAATCGATTGATATTCCTGTGTCTGCGGTGGATTTAGCTCTATTTTTTGAGCAAACTTCTGAATATCTTCCTTGCTAAAGAAGAACAATACGCTTCTGTACGTACTATGTTTAGATAGCTTTTCCGTCATCAAACAATGTCCTGCCTTCATCAGAAGAAAACTTGATGGATCAATAACTTGTATGGCATCATCAAAAACAACCTCTTTCACTCCCTCCAACAAAAAACTAAATACATATTGATTCAAAACGATTTGTTGACGAGCGATTTCTTGGGAACTGCAATAATCAAAAATTTGAATCGAGGCTGAAGCATCGAGGTTCAAATCATTCGGAAGTGTAATTAGGTTCATTGAACTTATTCATTAATTTCCCCTTATGCATCATCCTATCTTTCCGCAATAAAAACGCACAAATCAAAGCTGATTAGGGTTGGTTAAAAATACGAAAATGCAAGCGTATTTAAGGTTGAAAAAACTTTTTCACCTCTTTTTATCTTTTTCTTTTATTCCCAATGATTTAGCTGAATTTGCTAAAAAGGAATCTTTCTAAATAGAAATGCTACGTAATAGGACTCGTATTATTGTTCTATTATTGTACAAAATAACAAAACTCAAATAGACATGTCAAAGACAAAACTAACAATCAACAATAACGGATCGGTAAAGATCGAAGGCGATTTTGAAATCGTAGACCGAAATGGAAATGCGTATGGATTACAAGGTAGAACAGTACTTTCAATCTGTCGTTGTGGGCTTTCAAAAAACAAACCATTTTGTGATGGTGCACACAATGGTCATTTTGAGCATGAAGCTGTTGCATTCGATCTTCCACCAAAGAAAGTATAGGTTATTTACTAGCGAAAATAAAATTAGGGGCGGATGGTTATTCGCCCTTACTTAAACAGTACGACTTACTACAAACAAAAAAAGTCTTAACTTTCGTTAAGACTTTTTCGTGATCCAATCAGGATTATTTTATGACATCTAACAGATTAATATATAAATACTTAACATTTTACTCGTGTCATAAATGGGACATGAATAAAGTGTTTTTTATTTTGTTAAGGTCTCAATAACCTTTAGGTGTTTATCAATTTGCTTGGTATGAAATCATTTTTTTCCTATTTCTCCCATTAACGGAATAAAGTTTATATACTTTATCTCAATTATTCTATTGCATTATATAAAATACGACCGATTCCTTTTTTTACTAACTTCATACTTCCTGCCTTACCATTGTTAAGCACATTAACACTATAGAGAATTTCCTCTCCGCTAAGTCCTGATGCTGTAAAACGAGCAGTATAAACATAATCGTTTTTTACCACGGTATAATCAGTAAGAATATCTTCATAAAAATAATAAAAATCTTCTATCTCTTCATCCGTAGTTAATTGTGTCTCACTATAATGATTACTAGGAACATAGGTTGGTACTGGAGCGTTTGGATCTACGTGTTTTTTTAAAAAGCCATGAAGAAACACATCTAAAGTTCTTGTAGCTTCTTGAATGACATAGTCTTTCCTTTGCTCAGGTGATAAGCTTCTCAAATCTATTTCTTGGGCATGAAGTGTTCCAAAAGAAATAAAAAAGAACAAAAATAATAGTGTTTTTTTCATCCTATTTATCTTGCATTAGAATAATCAATTTTATCTTCTTCTTTAGGCGCTTTAACAAGATTTCCTCCTAAGGTATAATGATAAAGATTAGTACGTTTTTAGTTAGTAGCCATTAACATATACTTTATTTCAATTTATTCTGTTACATTGTATATAACGCGCAACCAACCTCTCTCTACTACAAAGATATTTAGAGCCTTTCCGTTGTTTAGTACCGTAACCTTGTATAATACAGGCCCCCACCATTCATTTTGGTTGGGTATAAACGAAACATTATAGAAGTAATCATTTTTTACTACATTATAATCAGTCATAAAAGGACCATAGAAATCATTAAAATCAACTGCCTCTTCATCTGTATCAAATTTTACTTCCCCATACCCATATCGATAAGGTGAATAAGTTGGTGGAGGTGTATTGGGACCATATAATCCTTTTAAAAACTTGTATAGAAATACATCCAAAGCTCTTGTAGCTTCTTGAATGACATAGTCTTTTCTTTGTTCAGGTGATAAGTTTCTCAAATCTATTTCTTGGGCATGTAGTGTCCCAAAAGAAATAAAAAGAAATAAGAATAAAAGTGTGTTTTTCATCATATTTATCTTGCATTAGAATAATCAATTTTATCTTCTTTTTAGGCGCTTTAACAAGATTTCCTCCTAAGGTATAATGATAAAGATTAGTACGTTTTTAGTTAGTAGCCATTAACATATACTTTATTTCAATTTATTCTGTTGCATTGTATATCATGCGAAACCAACCTCTCTCTTCTACAAAGAGCATTAAGGCCTTGCCGTTATTTAGTACGGTAACTTTGTATAACACAGGTCCCCACCAAGCATCTTGACTCGCTACAAAGGAAACATTATAGTAGTAATCGTTTTTCACAACGGTATAATCTGTAATAAAAGGGCCATTGAAATCGTTAAAATTAGCTACTTTTTCCTCTGTATCTAGCTTAAATTCACCATATCCATATCGATAAGGCGAATAAGTTGGTGGAGGTGTATTGGGCCCGTATAACCCTTTTAAAAACTTGTATAGAAATACATCCAAAGCTCTTGTAGCTTCTTGAATGACATAGTCCTTTCTCTGCTCGGAAGTTAGGTTTCTTAAATTTATTTCTTGGGCACGGAGATTAGCGAAAGAAATAAAAATAAATAATAACAGTATATTTTTCATGTGCACTGATTAAGCATAAAATATAGGAATTATCTAAAATACAACTTCTTTTTAAACCGTAATCACTTTTGCTTTTTTTACGTAGTCTCCGACTTTTTATACCTGATCCCTTGATTCGGATGTTGTGGATCCCTTACTTAGACAGTACAACTTCGTACAAACAAAAAAAGTCCTAACTTTCGTTAAGACTTTTTCGTGATCCAATCAGGATTCGAACCTGAGACCTACTGCTTAGAAGGCAGTTGCTCTATCCAGCTGAGCTATTGGACCCTACACTAACTTGTAGTGGTCGGGGTGGCAGGATTCGAACCTGCGACCTCCTGGTCCCAAACCAGGCGCGATGACCGGGCTACGCTACACCCCGAAGAAGCGGAGAGACAGGGACTCGAACCCTGGCGACCGTTACCAGTCGACAGATTAGCAATCTGCTCCGTTACCACTCCGGCACCTCTCCGTTGCTTTAAAGAAGAGTTATCTTCTGTATTGCGGATGCAAAAGTAGCACGAGTTTTCATTGTTTCCAAATATTTCAACGAGAAAAAACTAAAAAAAATAAGCCCAACCAACAAATCAATTATCTATCAAGCAGATACAGCCTCATATTTTTTTTATTTTTTTTGAATAAAAAAGTAAAATATCGCAAACCCCCAGCTTTTACACCATCCCTCCCCCCTACACTATCCACTTTTTTTTCTAAAATCTCAGGGTAAAATCCTCCCTTCTCCAAGATTAATGTTAATATCAAGGATTATTTCCCCCTACAATTCTGCCAAATAAATTTATAACGTATATTTGTCCTTAACATTGAATCAAAAAATATCTAACTAATATCCAAGAACACGACTTTATTTTGCCACAAGCCTAAAAAAGCGATGCCCTGCATCCGCTGTTTATATTTTTAACTTGTTCCAAATAATCGTTAGTACAGGGTTGATAAACACTATTTATTATGAGTAAAAGAGTAGTAATTGTATCTGCTGCTAGAACACCAATCGGTAGCTTCTTAGGTTCATTATCTACAGTTCCAGCAACAAGATTAGGAGCTGCTGCAATTAAAGGCGCTATTGATAAAATTAATTTAGACGTAAATTTAGTTGACGAAGTATTAATGGGTAACGTTGTTCAAGCAGGTGTTGGACAAGCTCCTGCTCGTCAAGCGGCTATTTACGCTGGATTAAGCAGCAATGTTCCTTGTACTACAGTAAATAAAGTTTGTGCTTCAGGAATGAAAGCGATCATGCAAGGAGCTCAAGCGATTATGTCTGGAGATGCTGAGGTAGTTGTTGCGGGTGGAATGGAAAACATGAGTTTAATTCCACACTATGTACACATGAGAAACGGACAAAAATTTGGTCCTACAACTTTAGTTGACGGATTGCAAAATGACGGTCTTGTTGATGCTTATGACAACCAAGCGATGGGTGTAGCTGCAGACAACACGGCAAAAGTACACAACATTTCAAGAGAAGAACAAGATGCTTTCGCTATCCAATCATACGAGCGTTCTGCTAAAGCTTGGGAAGAAGGAAAATTCGACATGGAAATTGTTCCTGTAGAAGTTCCACAAAGAAGAGGTGAACCAATCATCGTTTCAAAAGACGAAGAATATTCAAACGTAAAATTAGACAAAATCACAGGATTGCGTCCAGCTTTCACAAAAGAAGGAACAGTTACTGCTGCCAATGCATCAACAATCAATGATGGTGCTGCTGCTGTAGTTTTAATGAGTGAAGAAAAAGCAAAAGATTTAGGTTTAAAACCGTTAGCTTATATCAGAAGTTATGCTGATGCTGCACAAGAGCCAATTTGGTTTACAACTGCACCTGCAAAAGCATTGCCAATTGCATTGAAAAAAGCGAATTTAGCTATTTCAGATGTTGATTTCTTCGAATTTAACGAGGCTTTCTCTGTAGTAGGTTTAGCTAATGCTAAGCTTTTAGATTTAGATACAGATAAAATCAACGTAAACGGTGGAGCTGTTTCTTTAGGACACCCTCTAGGATGTTCAGGAGCGCGTATCGTTGTTACTTTATTAAGCGTATTAGAACAAAACAATGCTAAGATTGGTGCTGCAGCTATCTGTAATGGTGGTGGTGGTGCTTCTGCTATTGTGATTGAAAGAGCTTAATTCAATTCAAACATTTGTACAAATATTAATAAAAGATGGGTTTGATTTCTTCAAACTCATCTTTATTTTTGCACTTTAATAAAAAGACCCTCTATGACATTTGCCTATTGTAATCTTTCGATCGTTCCCCTACGCGCAGAACCTAGCGATAAAAGCGAATTGGTATCCCAACTGCTATTTGGAGAATTGTTTACAATACTAGAACAAACAGAGAAATGGTCTAAAATTGAATTGGCCTTTGACCAATACCAAGGATGGGTGGACAACAAGCAGTATCAGATTATTTCAAAAAATGAATATGATACGTTAAATCAAACAGCTCCTATCTATGCAGGAGATTTTGTAGAGTTTCTACATTCTTCAGACAATCAACTGATGTCTATTCCATTGGGTAGTAACCTCAACGTTTTAAAACACGCCGCGACTAACCCGCTTAAATTTGCCTTTGAAGGGCGCTCAATCACCGGAACGTTTACAAAAAGTCAATTCGTAAAAACAGCCTTTATGTATTTAAATGCTCCCTACCTATGGGGTGGAAAAACACCTTTTGGTATTGACTGTTCTGGGTTTACACAAATGGTCTATAAAATCAATGGCCATATCATTCCTCGTGATGCCTCGCAACAAGCAACCATAGGAGAAGCACTGAGTTTTATAGAAGAAAGTGAAGCTGGAGACTTAGCCTTTTTTGACAATGCAGAAGGAAATATCATCCATGTCGGCATTATCATGGAGAACAACTACATCATTCACGCACATGGTAAAGTGCGCATTGACCGTTTGGATCACTTGGGTATTTACAATGTAGATTCAGGAAAACACACCCATAAATTACGCGTAATCAAAAAGATTTTGTAATTTATAAGCTTGTCTTTCATCCAATTTAATTCCAATACTTACTACAAGCATAAAAAAACGTATCTTTGTCCAAATAAGATATTTTATGCATACTTTCGAGCAATTTAATCTACCGAAAGCTTTACAAAAAGCCCTAGATGAGCTTCAAATTACTACGCCAACACCTATTCAATCCAAATCATTTCCTGTTATTCTATCAGGAAGAGATGTGATGGGGATTGCCCAAACAGGTACGGGTAAAACTTATGCTTATTTACTTCCCATTTTAAAACAATGGAAATTTGCCCATGTGGATACACCACGCGTTGTTATTATTGTACCAACCCGTGAATTAGTTGTTCAGGTTGTTGATGAAGTAAATAAACTGACGCAGTATATGTCGATTCGCTCCTTAGGCGTTTATGGGGGAACCAATATTAACACACAACGCAAAGCCGTTTATGATGGTGTTGATATTTTAGTGGGAACACCGGGTCGTATGATGGACTTAGCCTTAGATGGTGTCCTGCGTTTTGACAACTTACAAAAACTAGTCATTGACGAATTTGACGAAATATTAAACTTAGGATTTAGAACCCAACTTACTTCTATCTTAGCGATGATGCGCAACAAGAAACAAAATATTTTGTTTTCTGCGACGATGACAGAAGAAGTAGATGAGGTATTGGAAGATTTCTTTGATTTTCCTGAAGAAGTTTCATTAGCTGCTTCGGGAACACCGCTAGAACAAATTGATCAACAATTGTATCGCGTTCCAAACTTCAATACCAAAATGAACTTGTTGATGCATTTATTGCATGACAAAGAAGTTTTCAATCGCGTATTGATTTTCATTAACAGCAAACGTTTAGCGGATGTGGTGATGGAGCGATTGGAAGAGGCTTTTCCAGAAGAGTTTACGGTTATTCACTCCAATAAATCACAAAACTTCCGTTTGCGTTCTATGGCGGAGTTTCAAGCCAATGAATTACGTGGATTGGTAACCACAGACATTATGGCTCGTGGATTGGATATTTCTGATATTAGCCACGTGATTAACTTGCAATTTACAGATTCTCCAGAGCAATATATTCACCGTATTGGACGTACTGGACGTGCGGATAAAACGGGAATTGCCATCTCTATTGTAGATCCTAAAGAAGAGGAAATGTTATTGGAAGCGGAAGACTTAATGGAGAAAGAATTGAGAGAAATCGAACTTCCTTCAGCAGTCGAAGTGTCAGACAAATTAATGGAGTTTGAACAATCAAAACTAAAAGCCAAGCAATTGGTTAAAGCGAAAAAGCCACTTGAAAAAGGCGCTGCTTTTCACGCGAAAAAAGAAAAAAACACCAAAGTTAATCTTGGTGGTCCTGGAAAGAGAAAACCGAGAAAAACCAAACCAAGAAACCGCGCCGTTGATGCAAAACGTGCAGCAAAGAAAAAGAAAGACTAAATTTCAATTCATAAAAAAAGCCGAAGACTGATCTTCGGCTTTTTTAATATGATGACGATACTATTATTTCTTTGCTTTGCCCGCCAAACTCAAAACGATGAATCCCAACAACCCTCCTAAACCAGAAGCAATTAAGATTCCCAATTTCGCCTGACCTGGAAACTCAGGGTGCAAATTAATATCAAAGGCTAATTCTGTTACGAACAAGGACATTGTAAATCCAATCGAGGCTAATAATCCTAATCCAAATAAGTTTTTATAGGTCATTCCCGCAGGCATTTTTACCACCCCTAATTTGATAATCAAAGCGGTTAATCCAAATACCCCTAAAACCTTTCCTATTAATAAACCTAGAGCAACCCCTAACGTAACTGCGCTTAATCCTTCTCCTCCACCTGTACTAATTGGAATAGCCGCATTGGCTAAGGCAAAAACAGGCATCACAAAGAATGCTACGAAATTGTGCATGCTGTGTTCTAAACGAATGGCTGGTGGCAAACTGTTAGTTGCTAAATCTTTTATTTCCTCTACGCAATCCATTTGCTCTCCCGTTAAGGTCGGAATCTTATCATCTGGATCAATGCTGTTGAATCTATTTTGTAGTTCTTTCATCTTTTTACGGAAGAACGGTTCGTGAATTTTAGCTGTTGATGGGATAGCAAAAGCAGCTAAAACGGCAGCAATAGTAGCGTGAACACCAGATAACATAAAAGCCAACCAGATTCCGCCAATTCCAATAATGGCGTAATAAATCGTATTGCGAATACCCAATAAATTACTGATAATCAATAATCCAAAAAAGCCCAATCCAATACCTAAATTAATTAAGGACAATTGTTCCGTATAAAAGATTGCAATCACTAGGACAGCACCTAAATCATCCGCAATAGCAAGAGCCGTTAAGAAAACTTTCAACGACGTCGGTACTTTATCTCCTAATAAATAAAGCACACCTAATGCGAAAGCAATATCTGTTGCCATAGGAATTCCCCAGCCGTGAGCTGCGTCTGTTCCTGCATTAAAAATAGCGTAAATAGAAGCAGGTACAACCATTCCTCCAATAGCCGCAATAATAGGTAACATTGCTTTTTTAGGAGAAGATAGCTCACCTGTGGTCAACTCTCTTTTCAATTCTAAACCAACAACGAAGAAAAAGATTGCCATCAATCCATCATTCACCCAATGTTTCAACGAGTGATTCAATGAAAAGTCATTAAATGAAAAAGCAATGTGATTTCCTTCCCAAAAAGCGGTGTATTGATCTGCCCATGCAGAGTTAGCCATAAAGATGGCAATCAAAGCAGCAACGAACAACACAATCCCACCAGATGTAGATTTTCGCATAAATTTACTTACGGGTGCTACAATCCATTTATCTGCTGGTGTTAACTTCAGATTATCTTCCATTTCTTTTGAGTTTGTATAAATATTTAATACCAAATATAGGTTTCCTACATCTTTTAACCAAGCAAGCCTTTTATTTTTTAATATATTCTAATTTTAGGCTTTGAATTTTTTTGTTATAAAAACACCTTTTCACTAGGCATTTTTTACTTTTAACCAATATTATCTACTATTCGTTCTTTTTTATTAGAAGCCTCTAAGTTACATTACTATTTCCTTCCTATTTCAATAAAAACACTTTTGCTATTTTTTTATTTGAACCACTAGGAAAAGAAAAACGCTATCCTTTGAAAAAGAATAGCGTTTACTGTCTTACATTGCTAACTTCAATGTTTCTCCTTCTACAAATACACCCGTAGAAGAAGTGATATTTATCTTTTGTTCTGCAGTATACCCCAACGTTTCACCATGTTTGAACACGACATCACTTCCAATAACATACGAACATATATTCACAATAAAAGAATACAACTCTTCTAGTTCTAAACTTGAATTAACCACTTCTAATTCCTGTTTCCCGAAATCCGTCAAACCATACGTATAAATACTATTTCCTTCTTCCGTACTGCGCAAACCGATATAGACCCATAAAGGAACTAATACTTTTCCTTCTTTCATTTCTTCATAATAATCCAAATATTGAGCACGTGGAATTAGCAACGTTTGACTACCTTGATACACACCCACACAGGTCGGTGTAGTTGCGATGATTGCATACAAAATACGAGAAAGCAACAAATGTCTTTCCACCGTATCCATTGGTCCGCTTAACACCGAAACAATGGCATGACTATCGACTTCTTGTACATCCTCTATTACACTTTTCCAATTATATGCATATTGAGCTGTGTTTTGAATGTCCTCTGTAGGAATCGGCGCTGGCATAAAAGCAATAGCAAACATCGTTCCTTCAACTGTCAATACTGCTGTTGTATCGTTGTAATCCGTTCCTTCTACCTGGTACCCCCACTCTTCCTGTAGGTTTTGCAATACAGCTTCAATACTGTATGTACCTCCTTTTTCAAACATAGGCATAGCCAATAATAGGCTATCTTCTTGCGCTGTTGTACTTGGTGTTTCTTTTTCTGGTTGTGGCTTCTCTTTTTTCAGCCAATTGAATAATCCCATAGCGTTATTTTATAAACTCAAAAATACACATTAGGGCGTACATCTCCATACTTAAATGGATTTAATTCTGACCTACTTTGACTTTAAATGCGCGTTTTCAGCAAGAATATCCTCAAAAAAGAACAAGAAGTCCAAGTAGATAAAAGGAATCTACACAGTTTTATAATTCCGAAAAAACCAAAGATAAAAGAGAAGATTTCAGTATATTTGTACTTTGATAAAATGAAAGTATGGATACAATCTTAGACAAAAATATACAACCACAGGCCAAACCAAAATGGTTACGTGTAAAATTGCCTACAGGTAAAAAATATACTGAATTAAGAGGGTTGGTTGACAAATACAAATTGCACACCATTTGTACCTCTGGTAGTTGTCCAAATATGGGAGAATGTTGGGGAGAAGGAACAGCTACTTTTATGATTTTAGGTAATATCTGTACGCGTTCATGTGGTTTCTGTGGAGTAAAGACAGGACGTCCGGAAACAGTGGATTGGGATGAACCAGACAAAGTTGCTCGCTCTATTAAATTAATGAATATCAAACACGCGGTATTAACTAGTGTTGACCGAGATGATTTAAAAGATGGAGGTTCTATTATATGGTCAGAAACAGTTAAGGCTGTTCGTCGTATTAGCCCTGGAACAACAATGGAAACATTAATTCCAGACTTCCAAGGAGAAGAACGCTTATTGGATCGTATCTTAGAAGTAGCGCCAGAAGTAATTTCACACAACATGGAAACGGTTCGTCGCTTAACAAGAGAGGTTCGAATTCAAGCCAAATACGATCGCAGTTTAGGCGTATTAAAATATTTAAAAGACAATGGCGCTAAACGCACCAAGTCCGGAATTATGTTAGGTTTAGGTGAAACAGAAGAAGAAGTAATCCAAACCATGCACGATTTAAGAGCAGTGGGATTAGATGTTTTAACTATTGGTCAATATTTACAACCAAGTAAAAAACACTTACCAGTAAAAGAATTCATCACACCTGAACAATTCAAAAAATACGAAGAAATCGGATTAGAATTAGGTTTCAGACACGTTGAAAGTGGTGCACTTGTACGTTCATCATACAAAGCTCAAAAACATATTTTATAATTATAATATTGATGGTCGCTGCTTGGCGACCATCTTCTTTTACAACCAATGAAAAAAATTAAAGTTGCAATTAATGGATTTGGACGCATTGGTCGAAATCTATTCAAGTTATTGCTCAATCATCCTGTCATTGAAGTTGTCGCTATAAACGATTTAGCTGATGTGCATACAATGGCACATTTGGTTAAGTACGATAGCATTCACGGTATTTTCCAAGCGGATGTTTCCCATGATGACAATCACCTCATCATCAACCAACAAAAAATACCTTATTTTAGTTCAAAGGAAATTGCAGACTTACCTTGGGCAGAACTGGAGATTGACTATGTTGTGGAAGCAACGGGAAAACGCAAAACAACAGCCCTATTAGCAGAACATATTCAACAAGGAGCGAAACGTGTAATTTTATCTGTTCCACCTGAAGACAATGAAATCAAAACAATTGTTTTAGGGGTAAATGAACAAATCTTAACGGGAGAAGAACGCATTGTTTCCAATGCGAGCTGTACAACAAATAATGCAGCTCCAATGGTAAAGATCATCAAAAAATTATGTGGGATGGAACAAGCCTACATCACAACGGTTCACTCCTATACCACCGATCAAAGTTTACATGATCAACCACATAAAGACTTGCGAAGAGCCCGTGGAGCAGCACAATCTATTGTACCAACTACCACAGGTGCAGCGAAAGCTTTAACGAAGATTTTTCCTGAATATGAAGGGAAAATTGGTGGAGGCGGAATTCGAGTTCCGGTTCCAGATGGTTCACTAACAGATATTACGTGTTATGTTCAACGCGCAATAACCATTGAAGAAATCAATCAAGCATTTAAAGACGCAGCAGAAAATGAATTGAAGGGAATTTTAGCCTATACGGAAGATCCTATCGTTTCTGTAGATGTCATTGGCAATACACATTCTTGTCTATTTGATGCACAGCTGACTTCTGTTCTTGATCGCATGGTTAAAGTAGTGGGATGGTATGATAATGAAATTGGATATTCCTCACGTTTGATCGATTTGATTCTCTATTTCGATTCCATCAAAAAAGACTAAAAATACATAGAGAAGTGAATCATCACAAATACCCAGATTGTTCACTCCCTATCACATAAAAAAAATAGGCATTGCTTTCGCAATGCCTATTTTTTTATTTATACTAGGTATAATTATTTCTTTTCTTGAAGCTTTTGGCTCATATCCATAGAAATAGCAGAACGCTCCATTAATAGTTTTCCTGCCATTGTTTCTACAACAACTGTTAATTCATTTAACTCAGCAATTCTTCCGTGTAAACCTGATTTAGTTACAATACGATCTCCTACTTTTAAACTAGCTTCGTATGTCTTTTCTTGTTTCATTTTCTTTTGTTGCGGGCGAATCATAAAGAAATAAATCGCAACAAAGATGAAAATCATAGGTAAAAATTGTTGTATACCTTCCATAAAATATAAGTATTAAAAAATTAGTTTGCCGGAGAAACGTTAGCTTTGATCGTTAATAACTCCTCTCCTTTTTCTGTATTCGTTGTTAAAGTAACGGTCTTTTGTTGTTGTCCAACTGCTCCTGTTTGAAATCTAACTTTTAGTTTTGATTTTTCTCCTGGTTTAATTGGTGTTTTTTGATATTCTGGTACTGTACATCCACAAGTAGCACGAGCATCAATAATAACTAAGTCTGCATTTCCTGTATTCGTAAATTCGAATTCTGTTTCTACTGCTTCATTATTTCCAATCGTCCCAAAATCATGTAAAAGTTCTGCAAACTCCATCTTCGGGCTACCTTGGTTTTGTTTCGTTACAGCATCTTGCTCTATTTTTGCCACATTATCTTCGCTAATACGACTTGATGCATCATTCTTTTTACAAGCTGTCATGGTTAATAAAGCCACGCAAGACAACATAAATACTTTTTTCATCTCAGTTATAGTTATTATGGTTAATTCGTCTTATAAAAGTCCTTTTCCAATTTTATTCAATCGGCCTTGAGTTTCTAATTCTTTCGATATAGTATCAAGAATCCCGTTGATAAATATACTACTTTTTGGCGTAGAATACTCTTTCACCACCTCTAAATATTCATTTATCGTAACTTTTACTGGGATCGAAGAAAAACGCAACATCTCGCAAATAGCCATTTTTAATACCACAATATCAATAGCAGCAATACGCTCAATATCCCAATTTGGTGTTTTACCATCGTATTCTTTAGCCAATTCAGCACCATTTAAAAATGTTCTGCGGAATAAATCCATAGCAAAATCTTTATCTTCTGAATCTTTGAAAACTTTTGGCACAAAAAAGGCTTGCTCCTTGTTTTTCAATTGTTTCAATTGCTTTTGAATCAAGGTGTTTACTACAGGAAAATCATCTGCCCATGTTAACTTCGTATCTTCTAAAAAGTCGTAAATTTTATCATTTGGCGCAATAATTTCCGTGTACAAATCCACAATAAAATCTTGATCTTCTTGGAAAGAACGCGTCGTTGATTTCATGTAGTCCTTATACAACTGACTTGCTTTAACCTCCTCCAACATCGACTGAACGTAATGGTCTTTTCTTTGCCAATACACCATGCTTCTCTCTTCCACTTTATTGCTAATAGAAGTAGAATTACTCAATAGTTCGAGTACTTGGTTTTCGATAAATTTTTTATTTGGATTGCGTTCTTCGTAAGTAGCTAAATGTTTTTTCTGAGAAATCTCGATGTATTCTTCTTCTTTTTTTCGAATTTCTATCAGGAGGGTTAGCATCAATAAATACAACTCTTGTATACTATCCATGCTGTGGTTTAAAAATTTCTCACCCGTTTGAATTTGGTCAGAATTACTTTGGTGCAGTGCATAAAGCGTCTGCATAACCTTGATACGAATGTGTCTTCGATTTAACATGCTACTAAAGAACTTAAATGATTTGAATTTTTATTTCAGCCGACAAAGGTAAGAAATATTATTTCTTATCAAACTAAATAATGCAATTCATCGGGTAGATTTAACTTGTTTTTAAAAACTACAGCCTTCCATCAGCTAAAAAAATAAAACAACGGCTAAAAAAAACGAGGTCTATTGACCTCGTCTCCCGATTTAATTAAAGGTATAGAATAGTGAATCTACCTTTTGTAATGACAATAACAACATGTATGGAGGTATTGCATTTTATTGTTAGTCTAGACTTGCTTTTTCGGCGCGGCGATCGGCTTCTGATACATTTTCTGCTTTTCCAAACTTCCAATACGAATAAGCATATAGCTCTTCTTTGGTCCAATTTTTCTCTTTGCGCAAGAAGTTGCGCAATAATTTCACATTGGAAAACTCAGCCGCAACATAGGCAAATTTAGATTCCATTTCTCCTTGTTCTTCAATATAAGTCAATGCTTTTTCAGCTAATAACGTATGTTGACCTGGTGTTGGATTAATAATCCATTCGATATCAGCTTGTGCTTTCGTCTCTAAATCTTGAATATCCTCTTCTGTTTCTACTTCAATGAATCCTTTGACTTGTACACCTGCAGGTAAATCTTCTAAAATAGCTCCTAAAACAGGAATAGCAGTAGCATCTCCTACTAAAATATAACGAGCTGCTGCTGGATACAATTCAGAAGCTTCTGTTCCCATAGCTACTCCTAACTGAGCGCCAATTGGAGCTTGTATCGCCCATTTGGATGCAGGTCCTTCATCTCCATGTGCAACGAAATCAACGTATAATTCATTGGTTTCTAAATTGATTCCACGATGAGTGTAAGTTCTAACACTAGGACGAATAGCCTCATCCATAGGTACCCATTGTCCTTTTTCAGCATCAAATTCTGGTAGATACACTTGATCACATCCTTCTGGTGCTAAAAATATTTTATTGTTCGCTCCTATTGTTGTACGATTAAACTTTTGGGTATCTTTTCCTTCTAGTGTAATACGTATATAATGAGGCGTAATATAAGTTCTTTCTTTTAATGTAAATATTCCTCGATCTACAGTTTTCTTAGCCATATATCCTTGCTTTATTTATAAAAATCAATTTCTTCCTCCTTGAGGTGAAAGACAAATATAACTTTTTTAAATTAGATTAAGTATAAATAACAACCTCTCCTGCTAATAATCCAATACAATCCCTCTTTTGCCCCTCTGGTGTCTATCCATCTTATTCTTCCACCAATAAAAAGGAAGAACTACGTGCGAATCGCAAAAAATGTTTTTCCCCTCTTTGATTAATGTTTATTTTTGCTGAAAATATAGAAGCAAACATGTTAATTATTGGAATTGCAGGCGGTACTGGAAGTGGAAAAACAACCGTAGTTCATCAAATTATGAACGAACTACCTGAAACAGAAGTAGGTATTATATCTCAAGACTCGTACTACAAAGCGACAGACAATCTTAGTTTAGAGGAAAGAACCTTAATCAATTTTGACCATCCAAGATCGATTGACTTTGATTTATTGGTTCAACACCTAAAAGAATTAAAAGAAGGAAAAAGTGTGAATCAACCCGTATATTCTTTTGTGAAACACAACAGAACAGACGATTATATTCTTACACACCCAAGAAAGGTAATGATTGTAGAAGGGATTTTAATTTTGTGTAATCCTGAATTACGAGAATTATGTGATATTAAGATTTTTGTTCATGCAGATTCTGATGAGCGCTTAATTCGTCGATTAAAACGCGATATTGCTGAGCGTGGACGTGATATGATTGAAGTACTTAATCGTTATCAAAACACATTAAAACCAATGCATGATCAGTTTATCGAGCCATCAAAGGCTTATGCTGATATTATTATTCCTAATGATACCTATAATACAGTAGCAATTGATATTGTTCGTACTGTAATTAATGAGAAAATAGGTTAACTTTATACCAAATAAATAACAATCAAGCCAATGGATTCAAAAAGCATGCTTCGCAAACTGAGATATATCCGAATAGTGAAAAACCCGTTTTTTTTAATCACTATTGGCTTTTTTGTTTGGATTATTTTCTTTGATAGCTATTCCTTAATTGAGCATCATGCAATTGATCAAGAGATTGATAAGCTAGAAGAAAGACGAGATTATTTCCAAAATGAAATAGACAAGGACAAACAAGCCATCAAGAATTTAAAAGATGGCGATGCCACAGAAAAATACGCTAGAGAGAAATATTATATGAAGCGAGATAATGAAGATATTTTTATCATTGAATTTGATACCTTATCTTCGAAGTAAACCTGACATTTAATTCCTATGAATCATCATCTTTTCGGAGAATTTACAAGTATTCCGCCTAAACAGTGGAAGAACAAAATTCAATACGAACTAAATGGAGCCGATTATAATGAAACTTTAGTTTGGGAAAGTTTAGAAGGCATCAAAGTACGTCCTTTTTATTCTGCGGATGAAAGTCAACCGCTCCCAATCGCTACTCAAAACACACAATGGCGTATTGTCTATACTATCTATATTCAGGATATAGCGAAATCCATTAGCAATGCAAAAACTGCGTTACAAAAGGGTTCCGAAGTTATTTATTTTACTTTAGCTACAGCTGACCTTGATGTTATTCCGTTACTCGATGCTTTACCTCGAGAAGTGACCTATTTTTTGAGAGCTTCATTTTTAGATCAAGTTTATATGGAACGCGTGGCACAATGGGCCATTCAACATCAGTATACGCTTCATCTTTTAGTTGATCCAATTTATCAACTGGTAACAGATGGCAATTGGTTTCACAACATCAATCAAGATTTTGCTATTGTTCACGCACTAACCCATCAATATGCAACGGTCAACTTAACCATTGACACCAAAGCGTATCAACAAGCTGGGGCTACTATTGTACAACAAGTGGCTTATGCGTGTAATCATTTCAATGAATATCTTTCAAGAGTAAGGACGCAAGGACAACCTATTTTTGTTGAGGTTGCCATGGGTTCTAATTACTTTTTTGAAATTGCAAAACTCAAAGCCTTGCGTTTGCTTTTTGACTTAATTGGACAAGAATATCAAGTACCTCAAGGAGTAGTAAAGATTATCAGCCTACCTACCAAGCGAAATAAAACGCTGTATGGAGCATCAATCAATGCCCTCCGCACAACAACAGAATGTATGAGTGCGATTTTAGGAGGGGCCAATTTTGTTGGAAATCTACCTTATGATGTACTCTATCGAAAAGAAAATTATGCGAGTCAACAAATCGCAAGAAATCAGCTACTCACGTTAAAAAAAGACAGTGATTTCCAAGCTGTTGACAACCCTACAGCAGGCGCTTATTATATAGAGGAATTAACCAAGCAAATTGCTGAAAAAGCGTTGGATATTATCAAACAGATTGAAAAAGCAGATGGTTTAATCACCTCTTTTCACGAAGGTACAATTCAACGCAAAATTGAGGAAGCGGCGGCAAAGGAACAACAGCTGTTCCAGACGCAAAAGGAAATTTTAGTAGGTACCAATCTACAAGCCAATCCCAACGAAAAGATTCAGGCTCAATTGGAACTTTTTCCTTTTGTCAAACACAAACCACGCAAAACACTCATTGCCCCTATCATAGAGAAACGCCTAGCAGAAAGCTACGAACAACATCGATTAACAGAGGAAAACAACTAAGATTATTCGTTATGAAAAGAAAGGATTTACAGCATTTAAAAATAGATTCTACTCTATTCGAAACAAAATCAGCTTCCCCTGTTCCTACAGCTATTGAGGATATTGCCAAGCCGCAAACAGATGGAGAAGAAGACTTTCACTATGCTGCCGGATTTGCTCCATATGTACGAGGAATCTCTCCAACTATGTATGTACAAAAACCTTGGCAAAGCAATCAAGTTCCACAAAGTTCAACACTGGAAAAATGCAATCAGGTTTATCGCAATCAGATTCAGCAAGGACAAAAGGAAATCATGCTTATTTCCAATCCATCCCAACAGCAAAATACAATCCATTCCATTGAAGAGATGAAGGTCTTACTAGACCAACTCCCTCTCCATGAAATAGCTGTTTCACTGTATACCGATGAAAGTATTTTACCTTTATTGGCTTGTTATTTAGCAGCAGCTGAAGAACTAGGTTTTGATGGAAAATCCTTATCGGGTCACGTACACTATGATTTAGTGTTACCTGTTTTTACTTCAAATGGATTATACTCTTTAGAAACAGCACATCAACTAGTTGCGGATATAAATAGGTACATGCACCAGCATCACCCTGCATTCAATGCGCTTTCTCTTTCCAACAAAGCCTTGCAGTTGCTTAATCTGACGGCTGATCAAGAACTGGCCTATAGTTTAGCACATGGGGTTGATCAAATTAAGGCCATTGCAACACCAGCTATTTCGGTTGATTATTTAGCTACGCATCTTTCGTATGTTTGGTCTGCAGATACACATCATTTTACAACACTAGCTAAAATGAGAGCTGCTCGTGGACTATGGGCGAAATTACTCAAGTCTTTGAACGTGAAGAATGAGCAAGCACTTGCTTTATCTATTCGCACACAAACACGGCCAATCTCTTTGGATTCGAATGAAGCAATGGAGGCCTTAGGTCCAACAACTGTAGAAGCTACTGCTGCTATTTTTGGAGGTACACAAGCGCTTCACTTGCAACTACCTCCTACTCCATCAACGGGGCTTACCGCAGGTCAAATGCAGCGTTTTTTAATGGAAGAAATTAAAAGTTGTAAAACAGTTGATCCTTGGGCAGGCAGCTATTATGTAGAACAACTAACGCAAGATATTGTTACAAAAACGTGGGATACCCTTCAAGAAATTGAAAATAAAGGAGGAATACAATCCATACTCACACAGCTAATTCAAACGCAACTTGCTAAACAACCTACCGTAGAATCTAAACCTAGTGATGAGATAGTAGCTGTTGATCCGATTCCTTCTCGTCAAACTAAAGAAGTAGAAAAGGCTTTAGCCAACCTTGCTGAAAGTATACAAACACCAAGTGAAAATGTCTTGGCCTTAGCCATTAAAGCAGTGAAAGCACGTGCAACGCTTAGTGAAATTCACCAAGCCTTACTCCGCTAAATCTCGTTTTCACAATTCCCTAATTGACAATCAATTAAAAACAAGAAAACACGCTTTTTTTGAAGGGTACTTCATTAATTGCTATCAAAACGCGTACCTTTGTCTTATAATATAAGTATAGGTTATGACATTTGAAGATTTACAACTGAATAAAAACATTCTACGCGCCATTGAAGAACTTGACTATCAAGCTCCTACTCCCATTCAACAAAAAGTAATTCCCTTGGTTTTACAAGAGAAGGATGTTATTGGTTGCGCGCAAACAGGAACGGGAAAAACAGCTGCTTTTGCCATGCCTATTTTACATTACCTTCATCGCTTAGGCAATACCAAACGCACAAAAAATGCTCGTGTATTAGTCGTAACACCAACACGAGAATTGGCGCAACAAATCGCAGATAATTTTACACTATATGCCAAATACACCAACGCAACTTTAATGACCATTTATGGTGGTGTATCAAGCAAACCTCAAATAGAACAATTAAACAAAGGAGCTGATATTATTATTGGAACTCCTGGTCGTTTATTGGATTTATACAAACAAAAACACCTCAATTTAGATCACGTGCATTGCTTGGTATTAGATGAAGCAGATTTAATGCTCGATATGGGATTTATTGATGATGTAAAAAAACTCATCCAGGTTACTCCAGATACGAGACAAACATTATTGTTTTCTGCCACTATGCCGTTGCCAATCCGAGAATTGGCGCATAACTTCCTAAAGAAGCCTGAATATGTAGCAGTTGATGCTATTTCATCCAGTGCAAAAACAGTGAAGCAACAGGTCTATTTCGTTGAGAAAGGAGAAAAGAAAAAGCTATTGTATCACCTGATTCGCAATCAAAAGTTAAGTGATGTTTTGGTTTTTACACGCACCAAACATGGGGCTGATGCTGTAGTAGAATCACTTGAAAAGAATGGAGTCAATGCAGCTGCTTTTCATGGAGATAAATCGCAAAACTTACGTCAAGAGGCTTTAGATAGTTTCAAGAAAAAGGAAACAAAAGTATTAGTAGCAACAGATATCGCTGCAAGGGGAATCGATATCGACTCCTTGCCTATTGTTATCAATTACGATTTACCTAATATTCCGGAGACCTTTGTACACCGTATCGGGCGAACAGGACGCGCTGGAAATGAAGGTTTAGCCATTTCTTTTTGCGATAAATCTGAGAAAAAATACTGGGATGATATCGTGAAATTTACGCGTACTCAACCTAAAATTGTTACAGATCATCCGTTCCCTTGGAAAGAAGAACCTAAAAAAGGAGAGGCAGCACCTAAAAAGGATTTTCGAAATAAAGCGAAAAATGCCAATTCACGTAAATCCGAGAACTCGAAAAAAAATAAAAAACGCTGGTATTAATCTCGTTGTAATTCCAAAGCATGAAAAGAATAATTCTGGGAATAGGTCTATTGGGTATCGCTCTACTCCTTTTTATTTGGTGGGCCAATGCACAAGTATCATCGAGTACAAAAGATCAACTATTTGATGAAATTGATCAAGTTCCTCATCATAAAGTAGGCATGGTGTTGGGAACCTCAAAGTATTTAAACGGAGGCCAACTTAATTACTATTTCACCTATCGCATTGAGGCAGCTGCAGAGCTCTATCATGCAGGTAAAATTGATTTCATTGTCGTTAGTGGAGATAATAGTCGCAAAAATTACAATGAACCCAAAGACATGGAAGAAGCCTTGATTGAACGAGGGGTACCAAAAGATCGCATCTATTTAGATTATGCAGGTTTTAGAACCTTAGATTCGGTCTATCGCATGCAAGCCATCTTCAATGAAGATGCTTTTACCATTATCTCACAACCCTTTCACAATGAAAGAGCGGTATACATCGCCAATCATTTGAATTTAAAAACAGTGGGATTCAATGCACAAGATGTTACCCGTAAATATGGATTCAAAACGCTTTTACGTGAAAAATTCGCTCGAGTAAAAGTCTTATTGGATCATTTCATTGATAAGAAACCAAAATATTTAGGCCCGCAGATTCTCATTGGAGAAGGGCTAAAACAAGAAAAAGTCGAGTAAATTACTCGACTTTTTTTTAGTATTAACTGAATAGATGCCAAAGTTGTGTAACAGTAAAACACACGATTAAACCAAAGATAATCGGTAAAATTGAGGCAACTGTCGTCCATTTGACACTATGTGTTTCTTTATAAATCGTGTAGATGGTTGTACTACATGGATTGTGCAACAAACTAAAAAGCATCAGATTGACTCCCGTCAAGGTTGTCCATCCCGCCATTTGTAAAATGGTGGCAATCTCTCCATCTGAAACTTCAAACATCACCCCTGCTCCTTCCCCTAATGTAGCATCACCTAACACCATAGCCGTAAGCATTAAAATCGTAGGGATTACAATTTCATTAGCCGGAATTGCTACAATATAAGCCAATAAAATCACACCATTTAATCCAATCAGAACGGCAAAAGGATTTAATCCTTCAATCATCCAAAGTGCTATACTTTTATCTGCAACATCAATATTACAAACCAACCAAATGATTGCCCCTGCAGGTGCAGCAAATACAACCGCACGCCAAAGAACAATTAACGTTCGATCAATCAAAGAGGTATAAACCGTCTGCCATACTCTTGGCGGGCGATATGGGGGTAATTCTAACGTAAAGAAAGAAGACTCCCCTTTCAGCATCGTTTTGGATAACATCCATGAAGTAAAAAACGTAAAGGCAATTCCCAATACCACAATTCCTACTACTGCTAAAGTAGAAACAGTAGGAGCCAAATATTTAGGTGCTAACGCGCCAATAAAAATAGTCGCCATTAAGATTTGTGTAGGCCAACGTCCATTACAAAGCGAAAAGTTATTGGTAATAATCGCAATTAGCTTTTCACGTGGACTGTTGATGATACGCGTTGCCACTACCCCTGCAGCATTACAACCAAATCCCATACTCATCGTCAAGGCTTGTTTACCATGGGCTCCTGCTCCTTTAAAAATACGATCGAGATTAAAAGCAACACGAGGTAAGTAACCAAAATCTTCCAGTAGGGTAAACAACGGAAAGAAGATGGCCATTGGAGGTAACATCACTGCAATTACCCAAGCCGTTGCTAGGTAGACTCCATCCACAAGAAAACCACTCAACCACCAAGGAAAATGTAAACTCACGGCTCCTTCTTTTAAAAAGGGATACAGCTGCTCCAATAAAAGATAAGACAGTGCTTCTGAGGGATAATTGGATCCGATAATCGTCAACCAAAGTATTCCACCGAGCATTAAAAGCATCAAAGGAAACCCTAAAAGCTTACTGGTTACTACGCGATCAATCAAGCGATCCACTCGAAACGCTCGTTGATTATCATCTACTTGGACACGTCCTTTTACAATAGTTGAAACCTGTGCGAAAATTGCCCCTGCTACATTATCGGAATAATCCAATCCTAATTCTTCGTTGTACTTTCGCGCTTTAGCTACGATTGGTTCTACTTGTGCTTCTGTAATATGAGCAGATAAAGTACCACTAGCTAAAGCTGTTTGAATACTAGAATCCTGTTGAATCAAACGCATGGCAATCCACGATACACTTGGTAATTGTGCATCCAAAGCCAATAAATCAGCAGCTATATCTTGAACTGCTTTTCTCGATGCTCCAGATATTCCCGTAATATTCTTTTGTTGTGCTACAAATTTTCCCGTTGCTACTTGATCAATAGCATGCAGAAGATCGGTAATTCCTTCTTTATTTCTGGCTGATGTTGGAATAACAGGAACTCCTAAGTCACGAGATAGTCCACGTACATCTATCTCCACTCCATGTCGCTTTGCTTCGTCCATCAAATTGAGACAAACCACTACTTTAGTTGTGATTTCCTGAATTTGAACAACCAAACTCAAATGGCGTTCCAATCGACCAGCATCAACGACCACCACGGTTACATCGGGTTCTCCAAATAAAATATAATCGCGCGCTACTTCCTCATCTTCTGAAGTAGACATCAATGAATATGTACCTGGTAAATCAACCAATCGATAGGTTTGGTCTCCATATAAGAAACTTCCTTCTGCTCGGGTTACTGTTTTTCCAGGCCAGTTTCCTGTATGTTGTTTAAGTCCTGTAAGTGCATTAAATATGGTGCTTTTTCCAGTATTGGGGTTTCCTGCCAGCGCAATAGCATAATCGTATTTACCTGATAGATTACCCAATTTTTTTAAATCAGCAGCTTTATTTAAATCACATAAGTCACAGGCTGAATGTGTTGTCATATACGTTCCTTTCCTCTTAATTAATTCTCTGCTTCAAGTAATACCATTTGAGCATCCTCTTTGCGCAAAGAAATAATTGTATTATAAATAGAATAAGCTACCGGATCTTTTAATGGACTAATGCTGTGAACTGAGATAACAGCTCCAGCTACAAATCCTAAATCGAGAAATCGTTGATGCACTTCTTTGGAACAATCTTTAGCGATGCCCTTAATGATGCCTTTACTTCCTAATTTTAAATCCGATAAATTCATTCCTTTGTCTTTTGTTTAGATATACAAAATTACAAAATTAGACAAGCCTAACAATAAATTTAGCGTAATTTATACTTTTTAAAAATAAAAAGGCACAACCTCTCCTAGTCGAAGATATAAAATGAAGTTATAGCACTCATTTTCTTCGTCTTATATCTAAACCAGAAAAGTAATTAATGGAGGTTACAGCGACTTAAACGCATTTTCAAAGGGAACACGATGAACCAAACTACGGCCTAAGGTAACTTCATCGGCATATTCTAATTCATCTCCGACGGCAATTCCTCTTGCAATGGTTGAGGTAATGACATCATAATCTTTGATCTGTTTATAAATATAGAAATTGGTTGTATCACCATCCATTGTTGAACTCAAAGCAAAAATCAATTCTTTGACATAACCGCTTTTTACTTTTTCCACTAGTGATTGGATGTTCAACTGACTTGGTCCAACACCATCAATAGGCGAAATTTTTCCACCTAAGACATGGTAAATTCCCTTAAATAGTTGTGTGTTTTCCAAGGCCATAACATCGCGTACATCTTCAACAACACAAATGATTTGGTGATCTCGAACAGGATTAGAACAGATTTCACAGATTTCTGCATCAGCTATATTATGGCAGCTTGTACAATAACTAATCTCACGACGCATCTTATCCAATGCTTGTGCCAAACGAGAAGTTTGCTCTTCAGGTTGTTTTAATAAATGTAAAGCCAATCGCAAAGCAGTACGCTTGCCAATTCCAGGCAGTTGAGCAATTTCCTCTACTGCTTTTTCTAATAATTTTGAAGGAAAATCCATCCGGCAAAGATATAAAATATACAACTATTTTCCATGTTTTTATATAGTTCGTCTTTCACATCAAAAAACAAATCCTCTAGTATAAGCCCTTGGTCACAAACCATTCATCCCCAACTTTTTTTCACCGCTACCCATAGAAATAGATCTATAAAATTTACTTACTTTTGATTTTCTGGAACTACAAAAATATACGGATACCATGACGCCTATCACAATCATCATTATTATCGCTATTTACTTTGGAATGCTCATTGGAATTTCTCAGTTAACGAGTAAAAAAGACAGTAGTAATGATGCCTTTTTTAGCGCAAATAAAAATGCAAAATGGTATTTGGTCGCTTTTGGAATGATTGGAACAGCCTTATCTGGCGTAACCTTTATTTCTGTTCCTGGTGAAGTAGGTTCTCCAAATGGAGAACAGTTTAAATACTTTCAGTTCATTTTAGGAAATGCCGTTGGTTTCATTATCACGGCAGCTGTACTCCTTCCTTTGTATTACAAGTATAACTTAGTTTCCATTTACACCTATATTGAGAAAAAATTAGGGTTCTACAGCTATAAAAGTGCAGCCTCCATTTTCTTACTCAGTAGAACAATTGGTTCGGCCTTTCGCCTGTATTTGGTTGTAATTGTTTTACAGCGTTATGTATTTGATTACTTTGGTATTCCGTTCTTTGCAACAGTATTAATTGCACTCTTATTGATCTATGCTTATACCTACAAAGGCGGATTAAAAACAATTATTATCACCGATTCACTGCAAACCTTTTTCTTGGTTTCTTCGGTAATCTTAACCATTATTTTCATTTGCCATCAATTGGATTTATCAGCTATTCAGGCTTTTGAATCTATTAAAAATAGCAACTATTCCAAAATATTCTTCTTTGAAGATTTCATGGGAAGTCGCTACCACTTTATCAAACAATTTGTTGGTGGTGTATTTGTCACCATTGCAATGGTTGGTTTGGATCAAGATTTAATGCAGAAAAACCTAAGCTGTAAAAACATCAAAGAAGCACAAAAAAACATGTATTCCTTCACGGGGATCTTCGTGCTTGTCAATCTTTTGTTCTTAGGGATTGGTGCACTTCTTTATATCTATGCCAACAACCAAGGTATCGATGTTCCCTTAGATGCAGTGACTCAAAAACCACGTACCGATTTACTATTTCCTGAAATAGCTTTCAACCACCTCGCTGTTATTCCTGCATTAGTATTTTTACTTGGGTTAACAGCCGCTACTTTTGCAACCACAGATTCTGCATTAACCGCCCTCACTACTTCTTTTTGTATTGACTTCTTACACATGGACAAAGACAAAGCGAATCCGTCCAACGTTTGGAGAAGAAAGTTGGTTCACTTTGGTTTTTCTATTTTAATGTTTTTGGTCATTATCTTATTTAATGCCATCAATGATGCCTCAGTAGTTAGTATGATTTTTAAAATTGCTTCTTATACCTATGGCCCATTATTAGGACTCTTTAGTTTTGCTATCTTCTTTAAAAATCGACAAGTGAAAGACAAACTTGTTCCTTACATCTGTATCCTTTCGCCTTTTGCTACCTTATGGTTTAGCAACAATGCTACTTCTTTATTGAATGGCTATGTTTTTGACAATGAATTAATCCTCGTTAATGCTTTAATTACGTTCATATTATTGCTGTGTATTAGCTCTAAATCAAAACTGATTCGTGCGTAAAAGAACCAACGTACACGCTTCTTCATATCCGATATTATGTCGAATCAAGCGCTTGTAAAAATCGGGGTTCTCTGTTCCAGGGTTAAAAATCACCCGATTCGGTTTTAATTCAATAATATAGTCGTAAAACTCTTCTTGTCTTTCTGGGTTGAGGTATAACGAAACGGTATCAATATCACGATACATTTTTTTATCCGTTTCAATAGTTACATCTGCCACTTTTCCTGTTCTCAAACCATGAGCTACTACAGGATGTCCGTATTCACGCAACATTCGAATCGCTTGATTGGAATAGCGTTCTTCTTTTAAGGAAGCTCCAAATACAATTGTTTTTTTCATGTTTAAAAGTCTTATACTTAAAAATAATAATTTATCTTAAATAAAACAAATTCACAACAAAATAAGAAGTTTGTGTAAAGAAAAATATAACACAATGATAAAAATCATGTTTTTATACTAAAACAATAGATACATTTGTTAAAGTATAATTGTAATACAGATAACTATGAAAAAGCTATTTCTATCATTATTAGGAGCTGTTTTATTAATGGGTAATACGGCTACTGCTCAAGAAACACCTACAAACGAGAAAGAATCGTACAAATGGCAAGTTCGCCTACGTGGTGTTGGAGTCATTCCACACAATAGAGCAGAAATCGGAGGTATTGGAGGACAAATAGATGTGAATAACAACTTTATTCCAGAACTTGACTTTACGTATTTCTTTACAGAAAACATTGCTGCAGAGTTAATCTTAGGAACATCTAGACACACTGTTGGAACTTTAGGTTCAGATTTAACTCCTGTTAAAGGTGATCCAGTAGCTAATGTAGACTTAGGAAGTGTATGGTTATTGCCTCCTACTTTAATGGTGCAATACCACTACCCTGTAACAAGTAATTTCAAACCTTATGTTGGGGTTGGGGTAAACTACACGATTTTCTACAACGAGAAATCAGGTACTGCAAAAGATATTTCATATGATAATAAATTTGGTTGGGGATACCAATTCGGATTTGATATTGACATCACAGATAAGTTCTTTATCAACGTTGACTTCAAAAAATTATTCTTGAAAACAGACGTAACAGTAGATGCAACAAATTTAAATCCAACAGGAGAGCAATTAAATCTTCCTGCTAAAGTAAAAATTGACCCTATGTTGATTGGTTTTGGTGTAGGGATGCGTTTTTAATCATTCAATTAATTTTTTTTATAAGATGTTCCTAACCATATCCTTGGTTAGGAACATTTTTTTTGCTCTTTGTTTTTGACGACCTTTGCCCTTGTTAGCATAAGGAGAAGAATTACATGGACCAATCAATTACGTTTAAAGGAATCAACAAACTTGCAATACCGGCTATTTTTTCAGGAATCTCAGAATCCATCATTACATTAACAGATATTGCCATTGTAGGAAATCTCAAAGAAAATAGTGTTGAAGCGTTAGGTGCAGTAGGTCTTGTTGGATCATTCTTATCCGCTATCATTTGGGTAGTGGCACAAACCAAGACCTCACTATCAGCTACGGTATCTCAACATTATGGTTCCAATAGACTCATTGCAATCAAAACTTTGGTTCCTCAAGCCATCCTGTTCAACTTCACCTTAAGCCTACTCCTATTTTTAACGACCACTATTTTTGTACACGAAATTTTTACCGCTTATAATGCTGAGGGGTTACTGCTTACCTATGCCAAAGAATACTATTTAATCCGCGCATGGGGATTCCCCTTAACCCTAATTACCTTTGCCTTGTATGGAGTTTTTCGAGGATTACAAAACACTATCTGGGCCATGAAATGTAGTCTAACAGGTGCATTGCTCAATGTTGTATTAACGTATCTATTGGTGTATGGTATTGATGGTTACATTCCTGCTTATCACATTCAAGGTGCTGCCTATGCGAGTGTTATCGCCCAAACCGTTATGCTCATCATGGCTTTCTACTATTTCTTCAAGTATACGCCTTTTACTATGCGTATTAGCAAAAATATCAACCCTACATTGAAGCCCTTCATCATCATGAGCTTCAATTTTATTATTCGAACAGCAACTTTGAACGTTGCCATCTACCTAGCAAATGCTTATGCGACTGGTTATGGAAAAAACTTTATTGCTGCTCAAAGTATCTTGATGAATATCTGGTTGTTCTTTTCCTTTTTTATTGATGGATATGCGACAGCAGGAAATGCAATGGCTGGAAAACTATTGGGCGAAAAAAACTATAATGCCATGTGGCACATGAGTAAAGCAATCAGTAAATATGCCATTATCATCTCCATTATACTTATTGCGATTTGCTTTGCCTTTTATGAACAGATTGGTTTGCTCTTCAATCAAGACCCTGACGTAATTCGCGTATTTACTTCTGTGTTTTGGATTATTCTATTAGTACAACCCATTAACTCCCTCGCCTATATTTACGATGGAATATTCAAAGGAATGGGGGATGCTAAATTCTTGAGAAACAATTTAATATTTGCTACTTTTTGCGGTTTCCTTCCTACATTACTCTTTTTAGACTATCTCGGTTTTCAATTGTATAGTGTATGGATTGCCTTTGCAGTCTGGATGTGCTGTAGAAGCTTTCCGTTGATGTATATTTTTAAAAAGAACTATGTGAGGAATGGTTAACTGTTGACGGGGTTAACGGTTTAACCCATAACTTCTAACCCATAACTTCTAACCCATAACCCAAAATGTAACACTGTTGCAAACATGCATCCGCTCTATTTATATTGTACAGAAGTACTTAACTTTGTATATAGAATAAATATAAATAGTTATGATACATCAAGATAAAGACAGTTGCTGCAATTCAAAACTTGAATTCAACAAAAAACCGGCGCATAACCACGAGGATCACAGTCATGATGACCACGACCACAATCACGGGGAAATGAATAGTAAATACACCATTGGTTTCAGTATTCTTTTATTCTTTTTAGGCGTATTATTTGCGAATGTTTTAAAAGCAGATTGGTTCATCAACAACCCTACATTACGTGTACTTTGGTATTTAGCGGCTTATGTACCTGTTGGTTTTCCTGTACTGAAAGAAGCTTTTTCATTAATGCTAAAGAAAGATTTCTTCAATGAGTTTTCACTTATGGGAATTGCTACTTTAGGTGCTTTTGCAATTGGAGAATATCCCGAGGCAGTGGCAGTAATGCTATTTTATACCATTGGAGAAATGTTCCAAGAATCAGCCGTAAATAAAGCCAAAGGCAATATTAAAGCTTTATTAGATATTCGTCCAAATGAAGCCAATGTATTTCGCAACAATGCCTTTACTATTGTTAATCCAGAAGAAGTACAGATCGGAGAACGCATTCAGGTAAAAGTAGGAGAGAAAATTCCATTAGATGGAGCTTTATTATCTGATAAAGGAAGTTTTAATACCTCTGCACTAACGGGAGAAAGTAAACCTTCTTCCTATAAAAAGGGAGAAACAGTGCTAACGGGAATGATCAACTTAGAACAAGTAATTGAGATTCGCACCACAAAACTCTACCAAGACAGCTCATTAGCTAAAATCCTAGAGATGGTACAAGAAGCAAGTACTCGAAAAGCACCAACGGAATTGTACATTCGCAAATTTGCTAAGGTGTACACGCCAATTGTTTTCTTTTTAGCTGTGCTATTAACCTTTGTTCCTTATCTATTCTTAGGTGAAGCATATGTATTTACCCAATGGTTAGAAAGAGCCTTAGTATTCTTGGTAATCTCTTGTCCTTGTGCCTTAGTTATCTCTGTTCCATTGGGATATTTTGGCGGAATTGGAGCGGCTTCGCGAAACGGTATTTTGTTCAAAGGGTCTAATTTCCTTGAATTAATGGCAAAGTTAGATATTGTGGTAATGGACAAAACAGGAACACTAACAGAAGGTGTGTTTAAAGTTCAAAAAGTAGAAACAACGCTACCACAAGAACAGTTTGTACAACTTGTAGCTGCTATTGAAAAACAATCCACCCATCCAATTGCGAAAGCAATTGTAGAAGCTTATCCAACCTCTTTAGTTGCAGAAAAGGTAAGGGAAATATCAGGTAAAGGGCTTGCAGGAGTAATCGATAATCAAGAAATATTAGTTGGTAATACTGCTTTATTAACCCAACATAGCATTGCTTATCCAGATGAGGTTAATGAAATTGTAGAAAGTATTGTCGTAGTTGCTATTGACAATCAATATGCGGGTTATATCACCATTGCAGACCAGATTAAAGAAGATTCTAAAGATGCCATTCGATTAATGAGATCCATGGGGGTACAAAAAACAATCATGTTGAGTGGAGATAAGGATACTATCACGCAGAAAGTAGCGCAAGAAACGGGGATTGATTTTGCTTTAGGAGGATTATTACCTGAAGGTAAAGTGGAACAAGTAGAGCGATTGAAAAAAGAAAATCCAACAAGCTCACTTGCTTTTGTCGGAGATGGAATTAATGATGCCCCTGTACTAGCACTGAGTGACGTTGGAATTGCTATGGGAGGTTTGGGTAGTGATGCCGCTATTGAAACAGCAGATGTTGTGATTCAAACGGATCAACCTTCTAAAATTGCTACAGCGATTCACATTGGAAAAGAAACACGCAAAATTGTTATCCAGAATATTACACTTGCCTTAGTTGTAAAAATTATTGTACTGATTCTAGGAGCTGGTGGAATTGCAACGATGTGGGAAGCCGTTTTTGCTGATGTAGGTGTGGCTTTACTCGCTATCTTAAATGCGGTACGAATTCAAAAAATGAAATTTATTTAATACCACACGCATAGAGAAAAACAAGAAGTCCTATATGGTTACATATAGGACTTCTTTATTTTATGTTTATTGATTATACGCCACATAAGCGCCAATCATCATCCCTACTAGGAAAAGTCTAAACGCAAATTTAATATGATTGTGCTTGATCTTTATTGTTTGATTATTCTTCAACATACCTACTATTTATATTTCATTCCCTAGCTTAAATATCAAGACAAGGCTTTAAATTGATCTAATGTTTCTTTCATTTGTTTCAAATAGCGACCATACAAACGTTTAATCCAATAGTGAGACAAGATGAAAACAAATAGACATAAACCAATAAAATAGGTTACAAAAAACACATTAGTAAAAAAAGGAATCATTTTATCTAAAGTGAATCCCATAAAAGATAGAATAAAGAAAATAACAAATGGAGCCAGTGAAAAACAGAAATTCTCATAGAGTTGAACATACATTCGCGCATGAAAATAAACTTCGTACAAACTATCGCGTGAGTTCATTTCAAACGTACTAGAAGTACGATAAAACATGGCCATTTTGATGATATAGTAAAAAGAAACTACTGCAAACAAAAAATAAACAACATAAAACATCACCGTATTTTCTGCTGGCATATTATATAATTGTGGGAAAAAAGCGATTCCTACAACACTAACACTTTGCAAAACAATATCCTTCAACGTATTCTTTCGGATGCGATCTAACGGTAAACGATCCATAGAGGAAACTAAGGCTTCTTCCGTTAATTTAGGTACACTAATATCTTGTGAATCCCATGATTTTTTAATATCGTCAAAATTCATATCCATTTCTCTTTATAATTTCTTGTAATTTATTTTTTGTCCGATTCAATTTTACTCTTGCATTTCCTTCTGAAATCCCAAGATTAATTCCAATATCTAGATGAGAAAATCCTTCTAGGTACAGGAAAATCAAAGCCTTTTCAATATCATTCAGTTCATGAATAGCTTTATAGAGATAGGTAATTTGATTTTCAACTTCTAAACAACTCTCTTCATTCCGCAAATAATGCTCTTCTCCGTTTAAACTAAACGTTGACTTTGACCTTTTGCTATCCTTTTTAAAATAAGTAATAGCGGTATTCAGACATACCCGATACATCCAAGTCGAAAATTGACTGCTGCCTTTAAAGCTAGTATAAGACTTCCAGAGCTGGCAAATCATCTCTTGATACAAGTCTTCCTGATCTGCTTTGGTATCCATATAGAGCTTCGCTACCTTAAATAAGATACCCTTATGATCATTAACTTGTTCTAAAAACTCTTTTTCTATGTTGACTCGCACAACTAGCTACTTTAAAATTGCATTAACTGTAAATCCTTTTTCTCTCAACAGGGCAATTACACCTGCTTCTCCTGCTAGATGTCCCGAACCTACAGCAAATAAAGTAGGTGCTTTAGGCATTAAGACAATCATCTTTTCTATCCAAGCGCGGTTGCGATTGTCCAATAATAAGGTTTTTCCCTCTGCTGATAATGACTTAGGATCAGTAGCCATCTGATAAAGCATTTCTATATCTTCTTGATTAAAAGCAGCAACCATCGTCTCAAAATCAGCAGCTGTTTCCTCTTTTTCTCTCAGTTGTTTCAGAATTTCTTTGGCAGTATAAATGCGATTGGTGATTTCTATTTGATCTTTAAAATGTTCTAAGCCTAAAAAGTATTTCTTTTTACTCAACCCTACATTTAAAATTTCCATATCATATCCTGTAACTTCACAAGGAATATCTTTAACAGCCAACATGCTCATTGCAATGACCGCAGGAAAACGATCTACGACATCTAAATCAATGGCATATTTACTTTTTAACAGCAGACGAAACTCTTCTTGCTCTTCTTCAGTCAGTTGAGAGGATAACGTAGTGTTGGAAACCATTAATTCTTGTATGCTCATTAATTCATCGATATCCGCCAAATTCACCTCTAAAGCAATTTGATCCACAGCCTCAATAGCCGTTAAAACTTTATCCGCTACGTGTAAATCCTCTGTACAGACGAGGTGAAACGTTCCCAATAAATAGGAAGATTCTACTAAACCATTGCCACTAATCTCCCAAAGAATAGATTTCGGTAGTTGTTCTTGAGCGAAACTAGTAAAAAAGGTGCATATAAAAAGAAAGTGAAGTAGAAATAAACGTTTCATATACTGTAGATTGATTGGTATTTTAGTAGTAAGTACTAAAAATACGAAAACGTTACATTTTTTTTGAAGATTATTTTTTAGGGAATGTTTTTTGTTTTTTCGCTTCTTTGCTTTTTTATGGTGGATTCAGTGATACAATATGCATCATGTAAGAAGGCCAATTCCCATTGGCCCCTACGTCCGTTTCCTCTCATCACCTTACCTTTCCAAACCGGTATAAAA
>NZ_JBQZGD010000007.1:0-168838 GCF_052691955.1 Myroides sp. TSA_177.3 | reverse complement strand
TCCGTCTTTATATACCAATTCTGTTCCGTTGTACGTCACATTGCCTTCAACGTCTTTGGCAACTTTTTCGATAATCTCTTTTACTTTCTCTGGATTGTTGTTTACAATCGTTTCGAAGTTGTTCGCTACCGAAGCAGGAATATCGATAATAGTTTCTGTCCCATTTTCGGATTTATAGGTATAGGTTCCATCGGTATTGGCAAGTAAAGTCGTTACCGTTTCATTGGCTTTTACTATAGTGGATAAAAGCAATTCGATTCTTGAACCTGAGCGATCGAGGTATTCAAATCGTGTACCATCATAAAATACATTTCCTCCTGTTTTATTTATAAGATTTTGAACCGTCTCATTTTTGACAATTTCTTCAAAATTCTTAATTACTAAATCACTAATATCCACATCGGATACGATTCGTACCCATTTTGTGGCGTTCCAATAATAAAAACCAGGAAGAATATCTCCTTGTTTTTTACTGGCATACACTACTAGACTCTCTACATTTCCATTGGAAATTGTTTGGGTATCACCTGTACTTTCTAATGTTATACTTGGAATAAGTAAACCTTTATCTTTAGAAATAATCGTAAGCTCTGCAGATTTGTTTGGTGTTTTTGTACCAATACCTACTTGAGCTTTTAGGGACAACACAAATAAAAAAGCTGCCACACAAAGTAATTGTCTTTTCATAATTCGTTGATTTATACAAACGAATGTCATCACAATTACCTCAAAAAGAGTTTACATTTGTTATTCTTTAGCGCAAGTTAACAAAATTAAAACACTTTGTTAATGCCTTCATTTAGCACGCTAACAATTCAATACCCTCTCGATTAGCCCCCTATTTATAAGGGATGAGAAAAGGAACAATTCTATTTTTGCATTTATCGTTTCCTTCAATTTTTTTGTCTTAGTTATTTTGTTCTGGAATAAGAGAAACGAACAGAATAATATCAAATGGGGTAGTTTATGTTGGGAGAAGTAAATGAAAATAGAACGATAAGAAACGATAGAAATAAAAAAAGAGAGAACTTTATGGGTTCTCTCTCTTTCCTCAAGCAGTTAAACTGTATTTTACATCTTACAGCAGGATGGTGAAAAAAAATATTTCAATAGCTAACCTAAACATTCTTTTTTTAAATGAAGGGACTTGGCTGAACGAAGTCCCTTTCATAAACAACATCTGACTTTAGATAAGTCAAGATTCAAATCAATGTAATGTATGTAATACTAAAAATGACTATTATGGGTTGTAAATTAAAGAGGGAAACTAATGAATGTTCCCTCTTTTTTGGCTACCTGTAAATTTTAGATCCTACAGCAGGATCGTAGGAAAAAAATAGTTGTTTTGAAATTTATTATTTTAATAAAACAAAGGATTTACACGCTGTTTTATAGTAAGTTTCTTACAAAATGTATTCAAAAAATGGTTTTGCTTTCCAGTCATTACCTGGTGTGCGAATTTTTAATTCAACTTCCTTTGCTATCAAAAAAAGAATTTGTCAAACCGAATAGCTCTTCTTTTTTTTAAAACGACACAATACCTTACTAGTTTATCCAGAAGCTCTTTATTTAAAAGAGACAACACCAGCTAAATAAAGCCCTTTTAGCCTCCAAAAACTTCAAGGTATTGTTGTCGTTACAGTAATCCCCATACAAATTTGACGTAATTTGTCTTTTTCTATTACTCCCTCGATAAAAATCGAAGCCAGTAAAATTATATCCCCGATGTCCTAGATGAAATTTATTTAAGTTAAACAATACCTCTTTGGCTTATCGAAAGTTCTTACTAAAAGGAACAACACGATCTGCAAAAAAATCCTTTTCCTTTCAACACCTCAAGGTATTGTTTTCACCATTTCAACTATGACCTTATTTTTCAATTTTTTAACCGTTAGATTACTAGTTTAATTAGATAAAGCAAAACAGAACAATACTTTGATTGTTGTTTAGAAAGCCCTTTTTTATCAGGGCGCAACACAAAATTTAAGCCCATTTATTTCAACTTACTTCAAAGTATTGCTGTTTTACTTTCATTCAACATTCATTTTATTTATGTAATCTAGTAGTTTACTGTAAATCAATAGAATTTTGAGCTCTATTTATCTATTTAGAATGATAAATTCACTGCGTCTATTTACTTGGTGTTCTTTTGCTGAACAAGGGACTCCATTGCTACATGAATTGAGCAATTGAGTTTCACCATATCCTTTTCCGGTGATGCGTTTAGCCTCTATTCCTTGGTTAATTATCCAACGGACAGTTGCTTTTGCTCTACGGTCCGACAAACTTAAATTATACGCATCTTTTCCTCTACTATCTGTGTGAGCGCGTACCTCTACTTTTAGGGTTGGATGCGCTTTCATCACTTCCACTATTTTCATTAATTCAATTTGTGCATCAGGGCGAATGGCTGACTGATCGAAATCAAAATAAATAGGGTTTAGTTTTAAACTTTTAACTAAATCATCCGTTGGATTCATTGTTTCTTGGATAGGTACTAATCCAATATTATGTTTAGAACGTTCTTGATGTTTGGCCTCTAACACAAGTACTTCCTCTGAGGTATTATACTGTGCTGCTTCTGCTTTAATGCGATACTTTTTATGACAGAGCAAATCCGCTATTTTATACTCCCCTTTTTCATTTGAAACTTGGGTAGCAATCACGTGATATTCATTATCGTAAATGGTGATTTTAACTTGATTTAGTACATTTTTAGTTTCTGAATTAAAAACAATTCCTTCTAAAGTAGTCTGACATATTTTTTCGATGAAAGAATAGATATCGTCTCCCCCACTACCTCCAGCTCGATTCGAGCTTATGAAACCTTTATTTACCTGAGGATCAAGATAAAAACTAAAATCATCAAATGGACTATTAAACGGAGTTCCCATATTGCTGACAGGTCCTACCTGGCCATCATCCATAAGTTTAGCAACGAATATATCAAGCCCTCCTAATCCCGGATGACCATCAGAAGCAAAAAATAAATACTGATCATTTGAAATGAAGGGAAATGATTCTCTCCCTGCGGTATTAATTTTATCGCCCAAATTTTCAATTACTCCATATTCACCCTTTGAAGAAATGGATACTCTGAAAATATCTGATTGTCCAAGTGTGCCCTGGCGATCGGAAGAAAAATAAAGCCATTTATCATCAGGAGTTAAACTAGGATGAGCTGTATTAAAATTATCTGAGTTAAAAGGCAATTCGATTACTTCTCCCCATACGCCATCCTTGTTTTTGGTTGCTTTATATAATTTCAACAAGGAAGATTGATTCGTATTATTTTTTTGTTTTCCTTTTTTATTGGAATTGTTACGCGTAAAATACATCGTATTGCCATCCTTTGTAAAAACAGCCGTCGCATCATTTACTTTGGAATTGATTTCTTTTGCAAATAGTTTTGGCGTCGAGAAAGCACCATCAGCTTTTATTTCTGCAGCATACAAACTAGTGAAGTGTTCATCTGTCCATTCGTGAACAGGCTTCGTTGTCTGTTCAGTTCGGGCTGATGTAAAAATCAGTTGTTGATTCAATACCGTTGCTCCATAGTCAGAATAAATGGAATTCAAAGCCAAAGGCTTCATTTCATATCGCTCTTCTTTATGCTCAATCTCAGATAAGAAATTCTTATGTAAATTAAAGAGCTTAGCTCTTGAATCAGCTGCTTCCAAACGGGTGAACGCTTCCATCATTTTGCTCGATTTTTCATAGTTCCCGACTGATTTTAAAGTTTGTGCATAGCGATAGAAATATTCTGATGGAATATCTTCTTTCCCTTTATCTTCATACTCCCCTTCAAAAAGTTCTTGGTACCATGTATTAGCTTCAGCTAATTTCCCATTAAAATAATAGGAATTAGCTAGTTTTTGTAACAAGTCCGCATTGCTATATCCTTTTGTAGTAAGGCGTTCATAGCTTTTAATGGCCTCACTATAAGCTTGGATATTATATTCTTTATCCGCTTTTTTTTCCGTTATTCGTTGGGCATGCATATTGACCCCAGCCAAAAAAAATAGGCTTAATACACTTATTCTTAGTAGTTGTTTTTTCATAATCTGTCCATTTATACCAACGAATTTCAAAGTATTTGCTTTAAATTGAGTCTATTTTTGTTATTCCTACGAACAACTTAACAAAACTAAAATAGCCGCTGTTGTTTTGTTTTTATCGGCTAACAATTAAATACTGCCTAGCATCCTTTTGGAATACTTCTTTAAAATATGCATTCATTTTAATTCAATTGTAGATTCTCTTTTCTTTCATGTTCTCCTTGTGGACTTAAAATTTCATCGTTAAGCCTTTTTCTTTACGAAATAAAAGAAAGGATAGAATGTGTTTTTGACTTGTCTTTTTCACTCTTCCTTTTTCCAACAATTAAAAAAATGAACCTACTTATTTTACCGTTTAATACTAGTTGTTTTACTATCTGTCTTATGCTTAAATCAAAACTCATCATAAAGTCAAAAGGATAGGTATTATTTTGTTATAATCGAGTACGTTTAAGCTAAGAAGACAAAAAAATAAAAGTATCCTAACAAAAATGAACTTGTAAAGTACTGAAAAATAGTGTGTTTTGTGTTTTTTATTTTTTCTCTAATTGATGAAATATTTTAAAAATATTATGTTGTGCAATTATAAAAATGAAACAAAAACCTATTTTTACTTGTGCTATTTTGATTTAAGAGGGTTGGAATTACTACTAGAAGTTCTCTCTTCGCTTTTTTGCATCTAAGAAAAGTGCTAGAGCTAAATTATACTATTAAAAAAGCCACTAACAGTTAAACTGTAGTGGCTTTTACTAATAGTAGTAAAGTTGTATGTAAAACAAACTAGATTAGCTTGATGTATTCGAAGGGAGTCATCCCTGTAACTTGTTTAAAACTCTTAAAGAAAGAAGCTTTGGAGTTAAAGGCACTTTGATAAAATAATTCATTTGCTGTAAATTGCTTTTTATCTTCATGACTGTTGATCGTTTCCAATATTACATTAATTCTAAGTGAATTGATATACTCTCTAAAACTCATTTGGTGAATATAGGTAAAGTACTGAGCTAAATAATAACGTGAAATTTTGGTTTTATGTGCTAATTCACTAATCTTGAAATCTGCATTTAAATACGCTTTTTCCTTTAAGATTACTTGTCTTACCTTAATATCAATTTGAGCTAATGTTTCATCGCTTAATTTGACTTTCTCATATTTTCCATCATATGGATCTTTATTCTCCTCTTCTGGCTTATTTGCTTCTTCAGCTTTTACTAAATGGAGTGCAAGTTCAACTTCATTGTAATCCAATCCCCTATTGTTTGCTTCATATTGGAAAAAAAACGAAGTTGAAATGCGATAGCGAAGTAAAAGAACTGTAAAATAAAAGCAGATTAAACTAAGTAGTATAGCGATGAAAAATACAATAGGATCATTATTATACACGAGTGAAATAACAGTGATACTAGAAAAAATAATCAGAAAACTAATTAAATATGATAGAAATTTAATCAGTTTAAAATTATCCAAAGGAGTTTGATTCAAGAGATTGTTTTCCTCCTTGAGGATAAAAAAGCTTTTGATTGCATAAAATAAGAGGTAGACAATAATGAATACGTACAAAAAATAATGTAGCATATTTTGATCAATTGCGATATTTCCCTCTGATAGAAAAAAGATGCAGAAAAAGACCGTAAAAAATGAAATAGCGAGATAATAGTAATCTTTAAAATAATTTCTAAACAGTGGTTGTTTTTCCTTATATCGATAATAAGAGAGTAATAAAAATACATGTGGCCCATAGAAAATGAAGATAGAGATCCATAGCGGATGAACTTCAAAATTCTTAACCATTAAAAATTGTCCCAGTACGAATAAGATCTGAATAAAAATCAAATAACTTAATATACTTAAAAGTCGAAAAGCATCATAATCAATAAGCGAATGTTTCGCTTTTGTATAACGTCTATATTCTTGAATTCCAGCTAGTAGAATAAGAATACCAAGAAAAGTGATTAGAATATACATATCTATAATTTGTAAAGAATTAAACATAAATTAAGCAAAGACAAGATGTTTAACACTAAAATTATATTAATACAATATCAAATTTAATAAATTTTCGGACTTATTCAATAATAAAATCGCAAAATTCGACTTTTTATGAATATTGGTACCTTAAAAGGATATCCATATTTATTTAAAGCCTTATCTTTAAATAAAAAAAATGTTAAATACCAAAGCTAACACCTCCTTAAAGAAGAAACTTTTCTTATGTCTCATTATACTTTTAATCGGGATTAAGCTAAGTATAAACATGAAGTACTCGTATGCGGATGTTTATTTTTACCTTATCGTGCAACTTATTCTAATACTCATTAATATTAGTAGTTATAGATTTTATCTCCTTTTAATTGCTTTAGAGGTTAGTACGATTCTGTTATTCAAACAGCATTTTATTACTAGCAATGCCTATTATCTCATTTCTTTTGGTCTTACCTTACTAGGGATCCTCTACTTCCTAAAACCCAGTAATATCAATCAATATCGCTATCAGCCGATTCATTTATATTTGCACCATACTTCTATTGCTACGTTATTTTTAGTGCTTATCAACGTATTAATAAATGTACAGTATGGGTTGAGTGAAGTAAATCCTTTTCTGGAATTTACCTCTATTTTAATTCAGATTTACATACTCGTCTATTCTGTATTGACTCTGATTAATTATCTAAAACACAATTTATTCCAGACATTGATGATTGATTTCATTAAAGAAAAAGAATATTCAGAGATAACAAAACAAATCCTTCACTTTTTTGAAACGAGTACACAAGTGTACCTAAACCCAAGCTTTAATATTGATACTTTAAGTCAGGAAATTGGTGTTCCCGTGCATGAAATATCAAAGAAAATAAACAATGAATTGAATACCAACTACTATAATTTAGTCGCTTTTTATAGAATTCAACAAGCGACAAAGCGAATGAAAGAAAAGCCGAATCACAAAATTGAAGTGATTGCTGAGGATTGTGGTTTTAACTCAAGAGGTACGTTTACCAAGTATTTTAAACAATTTTTAAAATGTACCCCAACGGAGTATCGCAATAAAATGGAGCGTTAAGCTTTGTGTTGATTTGTTCTTGTAGTTCATTTGCACAAATTATCATGTACATGGACCTCATTACAAGAGATGAGGAAATAGGTATTGCTTTAGGCTATTAAAAAAAAAGCAATCAAAATACATTTGATTTTGCATAATTTAAAGCCCTACCTGGTTTGTAATCTCAAGTTAGGGATTTCTTATTTTGTACTATAGAGCCAAGTAGGGTAAAAAATGAATGAATTAAATGTCGTGTAGTTAGACTATTTATTTTGGTAATTATCAGTGATTTAGTTTTATCTGCATTAACATTCTTTATATTTAAGATAATCAATTTTAAAATATTTAATTTAAAGAAATTAATGTTAATGGGAGTATTTTTGCTTTCAGTTGGAGCGTTCGCTCAATCGTCGGATACAGAATCAATGTTTACAGAATTTGAAAAGCTAGGGTATGTAAAAGTTGATGGTACTACAGCTTATAATAGTTTATTTGACTGTTGGATAGGGATGATATTTGATTGTGATGAAAATGGTAATCCTGTTAGAGATCCTGAACATAACACAGGAATAGTTGTAACAGCTTATTTACAATCTGGAATTAGAATTAAATAAGATGAATATTGCAGTACAGGTACAATTCAGAGAATATATGATTGTTCTTTGGCTAATCCTAAAAAATAGATACAGGATTAGTAATTTAAAAATACAATATTTAACAGTAGTAAGCTTTAGTTTGCTACTGTTTTTTTATTTAAACGGAAGATGTTTTATTCTTATTCAAGTATTAGTAATAGTTACTTAGGTATGGTTGCTGTGCTTTCGTTTCCTATTGATTACGTCAATTTTGTACCTATCATTTTGTATGTATCTTCGTATATTGTTTTGGTTTTTCTCCCATATAGGCTTGAAATACTTTAGAAAAATGGCTGAGATTAGTAAATCCCAACTGATACCCAACTTCGGATACTGTTCGTTGATGTTCTCTTAATAAAAAGGCAGCTTCTTGTATTCTCGCTTCTTGATAAAAATTAAAGATGGTACTTCCAAAAATCTGTTTAAACAAGCGCTGAAGTTTGGACATACTCATCCGGGCTTCATTGGCGAGTTCGTTTAACCGAGGAGGAATCGCTAAATCTGATAAAATTAGGTCTTTAATTGCATAAAGGGTTTGGATATCCTGAGGATGTAAAGCATAGTATGTTTTGTCTTTGCGTTGTTCTAATTGCTCTAATAACCGACAGATAACTTCTTCTACTTTTATGCGTAAGTAATACGTTCCAAAAGTATCTTCTATTTTCTTGCCAAATACTGTTGTGACAATTTGTAAAATATCCCTTGGAATTATTTCTTCAAAAAGTAAAGGAGTATTATGAGTCACAAGATTTTGAATCAGTGGCAATTCTTCAATACCTCCTAATTCTTTTTTGAGGTAGTCAACATCTACCTCAATATTAATTGAACTATTACTATCAATATACAAGCTAGAGGTTGTTGTAATTCTACTTGTAGCAATTAAAACACGTGTTGGTGCATGGACAGAAGTGGGTAAATACGCTTGATGACCTACATCCAAAAATTTAAACAAAATCTTCTTTTTTGAGGAAAGTGGCTCAGGATTAACAAGTTTGATAGGCTTTTTTAAACTAAAATCGGTTATTAATACCCGAATGTAGGAGTTCAAATCATAGCCTATACAATAGCCCTGTCCATATTTTTTGGGTATATCAATACGCCCCTCGTTGACCTCTATGTGTAATTTCTTAGCTAAAGCTGTAAAAATCTTTAGTGTCGTAAATCGATTTCCTTTTTCAGTAATGAACATGTATAGCTATTTTATAGCAAAATACGACTATTTTAAAATAATATGGTCAAATAATTTTGTTCCTGTTTACAATACATCATTTTTAAATACAAGTAACTATGAAACAAAATTCACCACAATACCTCATTATTTTACTTATTGTCGCCATGAATTCAATAGGTCTTTCTATTATACTTCCGCTATTGCCTTTTATTGTAGAGACGTATCTACAATCGGATTACGTTGTATGGGCAATAAGCGGTCTTTTTTCCATTTATGCATTATGTAGTTTTATAACTGCACCTATATTGGGGAGTTTAAGTGATGTGTATGGGCGAAAAAAGATCTTACTCCTCAGTTTATTTGGATCTGCTCTAGGTTATCTATTATTCGGTATAGGAGGCTCTTTATTCATTTTATTTCTAGGGCGGATTATTGATGGAATAACAGCTGGTAATACGAGTGTACTCTTTGCTTATATTAGCGATAATACCCAACAAAAAGATAGAATAAAGTGGTTTGGGTATATCAGTGCTGCAATGGGTATTGGCAAAATTGGAGGGCCTGTATTAGGTGGAATACTAGGAGGTATTTCTATCGCATTGCCATTTTATATTACAGCTTTTCTTATGCTGATTTCTGGTTTAATTGTCTATTTCTTTTTACCAGAATCCAAACAAAAGAAACAAAGTATGAAGGAAGTTAATCACATTAATTTTAATGTGTTTAAACTATTATCGGCCATGTTTCAGTTAAAACCCATTCGATTCTATTTGCTTATAGGCATTTTGTTTTACCTTATTTTAACTGTATTTCAATTTAACTATACCTTAGTTTTAAAAGATACCTTTCAACTGACTCCTACTTCTATTGGTGTTCTCTTTACTTTAATTGGTGTTTTTGAAATACTTTCAAGAGCTGTATTTTTACCTTATCTACTTCATCGATATTCAAGTAAATTAATTCAAATCTTTGGATTGTCATTGATAACGATGGGGTTACTGTCCATTGTAGGTAGTTTATACTTTCCTATGGTCCTTTTTGTTCCTATTGCTTTAAGTCTTATTATAATCGGCGAAGGATTATTTGAACCTACATATATTAATTTACTTTCTACTGCTGTAAGTGAAGATGAACAGGGAAAAATACAAGGAGCTAACCAAAGTTTACAAGCACTTAATACGATAGTTGTTCCGCTTTTTGCAGGCGCTGTGTATTATCACAACCCTACCCTACACTATGTGTTGTTAAGTGTACTGGCTATGGGGAGCATCTTTTACGTAAAAAAAATGATTCGGTAGCTAGTTCTCTTTTTTTAAAATGGATAGTTTGGTCTAGTATTAATGGTTTTTGAATAAAAAACAGAAGAATGAAATGAGATTTATTCCTATTTATCTACCTTCGTAAAAAGAGGAAAATAATTTATGATACGACAAGTAGCAGTAAGTGATGTAAATCAAATAGTTGAAGTACTCCATCAAGTGAAAAAAGATATGTTTTCCAAAGGGATTGATCAATGGGATGAGCATTATCCGAATGAAAAGACGATACAGGAAGATTTAAATAAAAAACAAGCCTATATCTACAGTGAAAATGGAGAAGTTTTGGCTTATATGGTCTTAAATCAAGAATATGATATAGAGTATAATGATTTAAAGTGGAATACTTTTATGCCTTTTATTGTAATCCATCGTCTTTTTGTAAAACCTACAGCTCAAGGGAAAGGGATATCTAGCCAGATGATTCAATATGCAGAACAATATGCAACAGAAAATAACTTTGCTTCCATTCGCTTTGATGCTTATGCTTTAAATAATACAGCTAATGCTGTGTATCTTAAAAAAGGATACGCATTTGTTGGTACCGTGCAGTTTAGAAAAGGGGTTTTTAACTGTTATGAAAAAGGATTAAAACCAAGTAGTTAGGCATATATCCCTGTTTATAAATCGGCATAAAAACCATCCCGAGAGATGGTTTTTAATTTTAAAATAACGCATCAGTAAGTTCTTTTACAACCATCGCTCCGGCCATTGAGCCACTAGCAACAGCCGCAGAGATCGATCTGAACAAAGTTGTATTATCTCCACAAGCATAGACACCTTCTATTGTTGTTTTTTGAAAAGCATCTACTTTGATGTGTCCCGATTCAGTTTGTTCACAACCTAAATCAAACGGAATACTACAATGTTGCTCAAAGGGCACTGCTGCGTAAACTGCTTCAACATTTAGTTTTGAATGATCTTGAAAGACTATGGATTGCACATAACCATTAGCATGTTCTACTTCAATCACTTTCTCCTCTATAATTGCAATATTATTTTGTTCCAATTTAATCCGTTGTTCGTGCGTAAAGGCAGTTCCTCCATGAGTGGCGATTGTAATATTTGGAGTTAAGTTCTTCACCAAAGAAGCCAAATGCAAGGCTTTATCGGAATGCGCTAAAATAGCTGTTCGTTTGTTTTGAAACTCATAACCATGGCAATACGGACAATGAATAACAGAAATTCCCCAACACGTTGATAACCCTGTTATGGCAGGCAACTTATCTTTAATCCCTGTAGCAAAAATCAGCTTCTTACTGCTAAAAACGTCCTGCGTCGCAGTTGTAATTTCAAATCCTTCTGGTGTCTGTCGACCTGAAAGTGCTAATCCCTGGTAAAAAGACACCGTTTTGTACGCCAATACTTGTTCTCTTGCTGTAGTTGAAATTGCCGCAGGTGCTTGTCCATCTTGGGTAATGAAATTATGCGAATAAGGTGTTTGTCTATTACAAGGCAAACCGCTATCAATGAGCAAAACAGATTTTAATAAACGCCCTAAAGCCATTGCAGCTGAAAGTCCAGCATAACTTCCTCCCACAATAATCACATCGTATTTCTCTTTGTATGTCATGATTTTTATTTTTATTAATGCAATTGAGTTGCAATAATAATGATTAAATTTGTAACTGCAACAATGTTGCATTAATATTTTAAATGATGAAACAAACTAGAAATACACTAGCTAAGACTGAGATACTAAAGCTTATTGAAACGTCAGAGGTCGCTTTATCTCCTGCGGAAATCCTCGCTATTCTACATGGGGTATGCGATAGAGTTACGATTTATAGAGTATTGGATCGCTTAACGGAAGAAGGAATTATTCATAAAATAGCTACGATAGAAGGAGTTATCAAATATGCTATTTGTCAAAATTGTACCTTAGAAAAGCACAACCACAATCACCTTCATTTTACTTGCGAGCGTTGTCAGACAACAACTTGTATTACAACAGTTGAGCCTTCTTTTACCCTACCTGAAAAGTATAAAATCAAAAGTGTAAATTTTACTATTTCTGGGATCTGTCCGGAGTGTAATTAAGATTGTCTAAAAAAGAATATAGAGATTTTTTATTTATTCTTAATTTTTGCTCTGTGTTTCAAACCAAATTCAATAAGAGAAGTTAGTACAGGATAGCTTTCTTGCGCATGTGGGGTCAGTTGGTAAGAGACTGTAATCGGTTTGGTTTTGTTGACTGTTCTTGTGATGAACAGGTTATCTTCCAATGCTTGTAACTCATTAGATAAGACTTTAGGCGAGATTCCCTGCGCCTTTTCTTGTAAGTCTTTAAACCTCATTTCTCCCTTTGTATGAAGATGATGAAGAATACAAAATTTCCATTTTCCACTTAATAATTCCAAGGCGTCTCGTAAAGCCAAAATAGTTTCTGTGGGTACTTGATCGTTTTTTATTGCTGTCATACTGTTAGTTACTATCCTCAAAGTAAGTCATAGCAAAGATAAAGGAAGTGCATCTTACTTTTGTATGGAACCTAATAATTATACAATGAAAGTAACCTTAATCGCCAATATTTCAATCAATGGCAGAATTTTAGTATCCGATAATCCTGCGCATCAATTGCCAGAAGAAGCCTTCGCTTTTTACCTGAAACTCGCCCATCAAGTGGGAAATTTAGTCATAGGTAGGCAAACTTTTCAAAATTTCCAAGAATTCCCACAAGCAGTTAAAGATCTTTTCAAGGGCATTGAAATCTTAGTGCTATCCAATACCACCCAAGTGGAAGAAGGGTATACTTATGTGAATTCGCCAGAACAAGCGATAGCTTATATGGCTGAAAAAGGAATAAACGAAATTGCAATTGGTGGCGGGATAGGAACATTCAATGCATTTATAGCAAAAGATTTGGTAACCGACCTCTATTTAAATGTAAGTCCAATACTCGCAGGAGAAGGTGATTTTTTAGGTTGGAACAACCCATTCAATACTACATTTGAAATAGTAACCCACAAAGTAAAACAAGGCTTACTTCAGTTGCATCTAGCTAAGCCTAGAAATTAAAATGGCAATCGTTAAAGCGCTGTGTTTTCAACAACTAAAAAAACAAGTATTGAAAATAAGGGTCCTGATTTTCAATACTTGTAGTAGTTAGGTCTTGCTATTTATTGCGCATTGATATCTCTCAATCTGTTTTATTCAATTAGAACGGAGATACCGTTCTAGATTTTAAATACACCCAGGTTTTGCTTAAATAGGGCGTGAAAATGACTAAAAGGATAATCATGACTAACATCCAGCACATAAGTTCATAATAATCCATCGCATACCTCAATTCAATCTGTTTGTTTACGTCGGTAAGCAAGAGTTTTGTACTGGCTTGTTCTGCTGGTGTATGTAAGAATCCCCTAGCCTCTAATTTATGCATCCCTTGCGTTAATTTTTGTTGAAGCCATGGATTGGCATAATTTAAATAATCGGAAAAACGACTTTGATGAAGATTGCTACTATAGAGATTATAGTAATTCATTACGGCAATACTCGTTGTGTAACCCAAATAACGAATGGCTAAACAAATCGCGGCGGCTGAAGCTCCTAATTCAACAGGAACTGACGCAATACAATAGATAATCGTAGGTACCATCAATAGTCCCACTCCAAATCCTTGGCAAAACAATAAGACGTAGTAAGCATCCGTATTCGCTGTAGGAACAAACAGGAAGTACATCCCCAGGTGGTAAACAAATAGAAACGAAAAACCCAAACTCCAAATCAAGCGCATGGGCCATCGTTTTAACAGCCAAATACAAGCAACTACTACACCTGTTACTAATCCAATCAGGTTATAGACATTGAGATAAGATAAGTGTCGAGGATCTAAGTGAAGCGAAGTTATGAAGTGCGTATTGCTTATACCTGAAGCAAAACGACAGAGGTATAAGATAAAGAGCAAAAATAGTCCGATTTTAAAATTTCTATAGTTCCATACATTCCAATTAATATAAGGTCTTTTTAGGAATTTCTGGCGAATAACAAAAATCGCTAGTGCAAGTAGGATGCCCAATCCTGCCCAATGAATCGTTTCATCTTCAAACCAGTAATACTGTTGGCCATAAATCGCAATATATCCGAAGAGTACAATCGCAACAGCATAGAGTACAAAGCTTTCCCAGTCTAAACAATACAAAGGCAACTTGCGATTCAGCCGTACGTGATTCATCGTAAGCATAATCAGAAGTAATCCTGGAATAAAAGAAAAGGCAGCGGCTTGGTATAAGAAAGAATAATCGTACTGATCAATTAAATCTGAGGTAATAAGCTGATTAAACGGGGTGGCGCAGATTAAAATACCGTAAAAACAAGAGAAAGATATCTCTCTTGCTTTCGAACTTTCGAGGCGTATATAGAGCGTTGAAATGCATAGATTTACGGTGCTAGCAAATAACATGCCTTGTAAAAATCGAATGGGAAATACGATACACCACGCTTGTACATGATACAATACAACGCAGCCTAAGAGTTGTAAAACATTAAAGATGATAAAGTATTCTTTCGTTGCGAGATACGTAAAAAAACGTCGTTCTAGGCTATAAAAAGAGACAAAACCGGCATACAATAAAGAAACTGAAAATTGGATATCTCGAGGATCACACCCAAAATAACCTACTGCTGCAGTAGCATTAGCAGCAGGTAGAAAAAAGAGCACAATACTCGGCATCAAAAGTACAAAAAGAATGACGCGTACGGCCCATTCTGGGATCCAATCAACGAATAATGCGGTTGGTTCGCTATTTTGCATGGACTTGATTTTTTGAAATCAGCACTTGGACATTCATCCCTGCTTTCAGGAGTTCTTCTGAATCACGAGGGGCTGTAATCTCGATACGCACAGGGATTCGTTGTACAATCTTAACGAAGTTCCCTGTAGCATTATCGGGTGGTAATAATGAGAAGCTAGACCCTGTAGCCGGTGCAATAGAAATGACCTTTCCTGTAAATGGTGTATCAGGATAAGCATCTACTGCTAGGACTGCTTCATCACCTACCTGGATGTTTCTAATCTGTGTTTCCTTAAAGTTGGCTACAATCCATTTCGGTGTTTCATCATTGACCATATAGGTTAAAACTTGACCTGGCGTAATCATCTGCCCTAAATCTATACTTCGCTTGCCCATTCTACCGCGATAGGGAGCGGTAATAACAGTATAGCCGACAGTCAAGTCTTTGTAATTTTGAAGTTGTTCTAATCTAGCGATTTCTTTTTCTAACACTTTCTTTTGTGCTTCGATGTCAGCAATACTCGATTTGGCTGCTTGTGCATGTTCTACGCTACTTTGCCAATCACTGCGATCAAGATCAAGTTGGGCGCGTTTCTCTTCTAGTTGTTGGGCAGTAGCTGCATCCACTTGATAGAGTTGGTGATATCGATTGTAATCTAATTCCTGTTGGTTGTATTTAGATGCGCGTCCTTGGATTTGACTCTGAGCAGCAGCAGCAGTTAACGATAAAGTATATTGACGGGCTTCTAATTCTTTCAATTGTGCATATTGTTTCGCAATATCAGCAGTCGTTTCTGCCTGCGCATAAATATACTCTCTATTATCAACGATGAGCAAGGTATCTCCTTGAGCAACGAGCTCATTCTCCTCAAAGCGAACTTCCGTTAGGTACCCTCCTACTCTTGCAATAACAGGATTAATATACTCTTGTACTTGCGCATCATTGGTTTGTTCGTATTTCCAATACGTCCAAAGGGTGTTCAGCCCCCAAATGCAACCAAAAAATAAAACAATTAATGCGATGTAACGGGTTACACGCGTAATAAAGCGATCTGTAATTCTAATACGTGTCTTTGTATCCATTATAATAATCCTTTGACTTGTTGGAGGGTGTAATACTTGTAAAGGCTATCTAGCTTAGCCGCTTCTAATTCAAATTGCGTTTGTAAATGCTGTAAATTCGCATCTAATAAATCCGTAAGTAAGGCTAACTTATTAAAATAGGTTTGCTTGATGATACGGGCATTTTCAGCTGCTTGGGCACTGTTCTTGGTACAGACTTCTATTTGTACTAAAGATTCCGTATAGCGCAAGTAAGCTTCTTGTACCTCTTGTTTTATCTGATCTTGAACATAGTGTTGTTGGATTTCTTCTTTTTCATGTTCTAATGCACGACTGCGTACTTTATGGCTATTGTGATACAGGGAGGAAATAGGAATGGATACCTGTACGCCAATGGTTCCTAAACTATACCAACTGGGATTGTAAGGATATAAAAAGATTTGCGGATTGGCCATGGTGAAGTTTCCTATTAACCCTATACTGGGTTTGTTTTGTGCTTTTACTTTCTTTTGTTCAATCGCACTAAGGGCCAAATCGGTGGTTGAAAGTAATTGTTTATGTGCATAAACAGAGGCAATCTCTAGCGCCTCTTCATAGGGTTCTAAAGGCATCGCAGCAGTTGAATATGCTTCTGGCTTGATAAAATCGGAATCCTTACGGCCCAGTAATAGAACTAACTTTTGATTTTCGATTAGAATATCATTTTCTATCTGTACCAATGTCATTTCTCGTTTCGATACTTCCATTGTAGCACGCAATACATCGCTTTTGAGAATAACACCATGCGCGTAGAGCTTTTCTACTTCGGCTAATTGCTCTTGTTGATCGGCAATATCATGTTGAATCACAGTTCTAAAGCGCAATACTTTGGCCAGTGTCAAATAACACTTTGCTGCTTCTAGGCGAACTTCTGACTGTGATAATTCGGCTATAATCGCTGTTTTTTGTTCTTCGGTTTTGCGTGCTGCAATTTCTAAATTCTGGCGATTTCCGCTATAGAGGTTGAGATACATCGAAACTCCTGTATGATAAAGCGTATGAATCACATCATGCTGTTCGGGCTTGTTGAATATTCCATCCGAATACACAGGAATATTACTGGCCTGTTCTACTTTCGCTATTCCGTTGAACACAGGGTATCTACCCATTTCAGCATCTTTCGTATTTTCTCTACTAATTTGCTGCGCTTTGGTATGGAGTAAGGCTTGCTTGCTTTGGACATCTGTTTGCTGCCAAACGTCCGTTAAAGTCAGGTGGATGGTATCCTTTTGAACCATCAACACAGGAGTGGTTTGACTATAGCCTATCAGGGCACTACTAGCAAACACAGGGAGTAGAAAGTGACTTCCGAGATTCATATACAATTTTTAACGGCGCAAAATTAAAGGGAGTACACTATATCTTGTACTTCGAAAATAGTCAACTTTTTATTGAAACCAGACAAAAATCATGCTTACTTTTGTACTTCGAAATAAGTAAAAGATCCCATGAGAATCATCGATTCCTTAGACTTTATAGATACCGTTCAAGACGGCGTATTTGTAACACATGAAAAATCAGATAAACGCTATCCCCTACACCAACATGAGAAAGGGCAATTAACCTATGTAGAAGGGGGAATTACGTATGTTACGGTAGACAATATAACCTATGTGGTTCCGGCTAAATATTTCTTTTGGATCCCCAAGGGGGTACCTCATATTCTCAAACTCAGTCACTCAGCTACTGTATTGCGTTCCCTGTATTTTTATACCCAAGATGATGCTAAGCATTCTTTTTACGCTGAACTTGGTATCTATGCGGCTTCTGATTTGGTTGTGGAAATGATTGCCTATACGGAATGCTGGCACAATCAGATGGTGAACCCTCAAACCCCAAATTTTGAGTTCCTACAAGCCTTAAAAAATATACTGCCTTCTTCCATCAATAAGAATATGCAGTTACAGTTGCCTTTCAGTGATCATCCCCGTATCATTAAAATAACGGATTACTTGGATATCCATTTTGGTCAGCAATTAACTTTAGCAGCCATTAGTGATAAGTTCAATCTCAGTGAACGTTCGGTTTCACGCCTATTTCAGGCAGAACTTCAAATTTCGTTCTTACAATACTTGAAAACAGTACGCATCGTAAAAGCCATCGAATTATTGGTCAAAACGGAGCATTCAATCAGTGAAATAGCCAATACAGTTGGCTATGTAACACTGGGGGCATTCAGCAATGCCTTTTATGAGTATACGGGAATACGCCCTCTTGAAATGAGACAAAAAAGATAAAGGGGGCTTCCCCTTCTTATTAAAAACTTTCCTTTTTTTTGATGATGAGTATCTTATTCACAAGTCGTCTATTTGGTAGTGGTTGGTTATTTTTAAATATACAGTATTTCTTTATATTTTGTTAAAATTTATTTATTTTTTAGTTAATGTATTATTGTTTTATAACTTAACAATTCGAACCAATAGAATAATATTATGAAAAATTTATTTTTAGTAGTAGCATTTATGTTTTCAATGCTAACCTTTGCTCAGAATAAACCAGAAGTAGAAGTTTTAAATGCACCTCCTCAACTATGTCTTTTGATTGCTTACAATGTTGGTTATCAAAAACCTTCTGATTGTTTTTATCAAGAACCAGGTGAGTATATATTAGTCGCGTGCCGACCTTTTTATACTGGTGGGAATATAAATGATAATTGGTCATCTTATATATCTGACTATTGGTGTGAATATGGTAAATTCCCAGAGGGTGTAACTGTTAGATCTTTTTACCCAAGTGGTCCATTGGACTTAGAATATAAACCTTAAATTAAAAAAAAAGTTGCTTTTTTAAGCAACTTTTTTTTAGATATAGATATTATTTATTATTAAGAATTAATATAGCCAATAGAATAACAAGAATAATACCTAAAACTGTTGCACAACCTACTTTCCAAGCACTATACGGTTGTTCTCCAATCACTTAATCTGTTACACCATTGACATAAAAGGTATATTGTTTGTTTTTATAGCGAAAAGAACTCACATACAAAGGTAACAGAATGTGTTTAAATGTCACTTGAGATACATCTGTATTGGAGTGGTGAATGCGCTGTTGATCCCCTCCGATGTGTCTTCTCACTCGGATTCTCTCTTCTTCATATACCCAAGAACACACCTGATCATAGGCTTCTTTGATCTCTATTTGATATTTTTCAGTAATAAACCCACACAAATAATCGGGTTTTATTCGCTGTATCGCCTTAGGGTCCCACCTAGTTGATAAGGATTGTAGTAAATTCTTTTTGAGTGTTTTATTTCCAGAATTCTTTACAGTACCACAATAATCACAAACAAGTGCTTATGCACTCGGTTTATAAGTCATCGGAGCACCGCAAGAAATACATGCGGTTGATTCAGTGATATTTAATGTTATATCTTCAGGTGTCAAGGTGTTGGTGTTGAGGAATAAATTTCAGTAATTTTGTCTGTAGATAACATAGAGAAAGTTTTAGTTAAATATTTGTGATTCAGAACCTTAAATATACTACTAATCCTATCTCTTTTTTTATATCCTTTTTTGCTTTTTCTTATATCGAACTCACTTTAATTAACAGTAAATTTTAACGCTTATAAAAGTGTATAAATGTCAAGTAATACAGAGGGAAATTTCGCGCAAAGCGAATTATAAATTAAATATTGATAAAGTTTATATAATTGGCATTGTTTTAGGTTGTTTTCTTTATTATTCATTGTAACTTATAGGTTATTAACAAATTAAACAAGTAGTGTTATAACATATAAAGAGCTTGTTTGTAGCTCAATGAACTACATAATTTAAAAAATAAAGAGATGAAAATTAGACTAGAAAATGTATTAAAAGAGAGAAAAACTACAATAGAAGAAGCCTTTAAATTATTTGATGAATTAGAACCTGCAACGCTGGATTTTATGATTGGACGTTGGAAGGGAATTTCGATTAATTCTGGACATCGATTGGATGGAAAATTAGAACATAGTGGTTGGTACGGAAAAGTGTTTTTTAACTTGGAAGAAGTACATCCACTGCTGTATTTTACTGAAGATAAAACAGCCATTTATTCCGTTGAACCTACAAGTCTGTTTGGACGTACGGAGCATGCAGGAAATGAAGAAGCCACACGCGTTTTTGAACAAACAAAAGAGGCCAAAGCACGGCTTAGAAATACAGAATATAGAGGAAGATCTTGTGCAACGATGGTCTATGATGAATTACCGATATTGGATGTCTTTGTTAAGATTGACGACACTAAAGTTTTAGGGGTTATGGACTTAAAAGGAGATCCAGAGCCTTTTTTCTTTGTCCTAGAACGAGATAATCAATCAACGATACATTTAGATGTTTAATAGCCACAGAAAAAGCAACCTTTAAAATTGATCAAGATGAAAATAAAAGCAGCCGTTCTTCAAGAACCTAAAAGTAAATATACCATAAAAGATGTACAATTGGATGAGCCAAGACCAGATGAAATTCTAGTTAAAATAGTAGCTACAGGAATTTGCCACACTGATATTGCCGTCACAAATCAACAAATCCCTTTTCCAATCCCAGGAATTTTAGGCCATGAGGGAGCTGGAATTGTGGAAAAAGTAGGAGCAAATATTCAGAAAGTAGCTGTTGGAGATCACGTGGTCTTAGCACCAGGTGCGTGTGGTACATGTGAACAATGTATTGCAGGGCATCCCTCCTATTGTTTGAATTTCCACAAATTAAATTTAAGTGGGAAAAGAGCAGATGGAAGTTGTGCGTATCACGATGGCAACCAGGAATTAGGTGGATTCTTTTTTAATCAATCGTCGTTTGCAACGTATACATTGACCAATGAGAGCAGCGTGGTGAAAGTAACCAAAGAAATAGATTTAGCGCTTTTAGGTCCATTGGGATGTGGAATTCAAACAGGTGCTGGAACCGTATTTAATGTAGCTAAACCTCAAGCAGGAGATACTATAGCTATTTCAGGTGTTGGCCCCGTAGGATTAGCCGCTATTATGGCAGCGAAAGTAGCAGGATGTGCTAAAATTATTGCCATTGACATCCACGAGGAACGATTGACTTTCGCTAAAGAATTAGGTGCTACTCATACCATTAATAGTAAGAATATTGCTGAGGTAAGCCAATACATTCGAGAAAATTTAGCTCCTAATGGATTAAATCATGCCATAGATACTACAGCCATTAATTCTGTTATCAATGAACTGGTTAAAGCCATGCGAAGCAATGCTACTGTTTATACCTTAGGGGTAATGAAAGCCGGAGGTAAATTAGAAATTGATTATTCTCCTTTTTCATTTGGTGTAGCTGTTAGATCGGTTATTGAAGGAGATAGTATTCCTGATTTATTTATCCCACGATTGATTCAATTGCATTTAGATGGTGTATTTCCATTTGATAAGATGATTACTTTTTATGAAATGGATGAAATTAATCAAGCAGTTGAAGATTCAGGAAAAGGAATTGTAATAAAACCAATTATTCGAATGCCTCATTAAGCGTAAGAGATGGACGTTATGAGGTTATAATTACCTAAAAAGGCATTAGTTATAAAAACTAATGCCTTTTTGAATTCTTTTATCTGGATTAAAGGGTTCTGGAAGACCTTGATAATCAATGTTAATACTATATTGGCGTATCTTCTATTCTTTATGATCAATCTGTTGCGTCTGTTCCAATATAAAATTAGATATATCAGAAAGCACAGTTGCTGTATACGCTTTGCGTCCCATGCCAACAAATAATCCTTTTTTCCAGGTCGGCCACTGTGAAGTTAATTGGTAATTAAAATAAGCAGCCTTTAGTAAACCATGTGTGCTTTGAGGGTATATTTTAATTTCTGAATGATAATTCTTTCTTCCTTTTATTATTTCACGGTATTTTTGAGCATTATCTTCTGCTGGAACATTGAGATCATCTTCTCCCCATAAGGCCAATAAAGGGCCTTTCATTGTGAGAAGATCTTGTGTCGCATCTGATTCTAAATTTCGTGCAATAAATAAAAATCGATCTTTTTCTATGCCTGATTGCTCAATATCATTCGCATTGAAATCAGTAAATAAGGCGATATCATTTCTTCTTATTGAATCGAGTTTTTTAGCAATAAGGTCTTGGGAAAATCCTTCTTTTTCGAGGCGAATTTTAGTTAAATAATCGCCCTGATCCAACCAGTTTACGGCACCTCCAATGATAATTGAAAAAGCGGGATCCGTTAGGGTACTCGCCTTTGGGATAACCCATCCTGCTTGTGAAAAGCCTAAATAGCCCATTTTATCCACAGCAAAACCAACCTGAGTAGATAAAAAATTAAAAGCGTCTTTAGCCTCTATCGCTCGATCTTCAATAGATTGATGGAGCCAATTCCCTTTACTCGCTCCTACTCCTTTTTTATCCCATGAAAATACGGCAATTCCTTGCTCCACTAGGTAATTAATCAAAGGAAGATATCCCTTAGCTGATGTTCGATCTTGAGGACCATCTCCATGAATCAGTAACGCTACAGGTGTTTGCTTACTGATACCACGCTCAGGTATAAATAAAGTAGCGGAAAGTTCTTCTTCTTTTGATACAAATACATAATCATGATGTTGCATGTTGTCAATTTCAAAATCATTGCTGCCAACAATAAAGAAGTAACCGATAATTACAACTAAAATTAGAATAAATAAAGTGCCAATTTTCCAACGCATAATAAAATACTTTAAACCTATTGCTGCTAGGTGTATTAAAAGTAGAGATTATTTTTTGAAAATAAATTCTAATGAATAAAAAACAGCGCATAGTTGTGCATATTGACAACAAATAATTTTAGGACTATGGATTTTAATAGCTGATTGATTAAGCTAAAAAAACAATACGGATTTAACACCCATTTTTTACTGTTTTTTATACTTTTGCAACGACCTCTTATAAAAGAGGTTTATATCCACTTTTGCCCGTTCTATAGTAAGAATAGGTAGGTAAAACTAAACTATAATTATATTAGGTTTAAATGAAAAGAAAGCAAATTACCAATCAGCATGTGTTTAAATTAATTCTGGCTTCTGCTCTTGTAAGTATATGCAGTTTACTACTGGTTTTTATTACCCAACAACTAACAGAAAAGGCAGAGCACCTTATTTTTGAAACGGTATCTGAGACGCAAAAATTACTTTTTATTATTCTTCCTACCCTTGGAATAACGGCGATTTATTTCTTGCGAAAGTTAGTATTTAAAGGACGCAAGAATAAGGGAATTACGGAGATATACAAAACACTAGATCAACGCAAAGATCACCTTCCTGCTTTTAAAATACCTTCCCATTTAATCAATGGTTTTTTAACGGTATCTACGGGAGGATCTACCGGTATAGAAGTTTCTTCTGTGGTGGCTACTGCAACTGTTGGAAATATGGTTCATACGAAGCATTTCTCTGCGAATAAGTACAAAAAAGAATTGATTTGTGCTGGAGTTACAGCGGGGGTCGCTTTACTATTCGGCAGCCCTTTGGCAGGGTTACTTTTTGCTTTGGAAGTGATTGCAAGAAAGACAAGTAAAACGTTATTCATTAGTTGTGGTACATCAGCCTTGTTGTCTTTAGCCTTCATCTTATTCTTTAACTACGAACCTCTATTACCTTTTAAAATAACAACTTGGAATGAATATGCTATTCCTTTATTTTTGGTATTGAGCTTGTTGTGTGGACTGTTATCGGTTTATTTTACGTTGTTGGTTACCCGAATGAAAAAGCTGTTTGGAAATATTAATAACAATTTCTTACGCGTCAATTTAGGGGCTATTTCTGTCGGGCTTTTTATTCTTTTATTTCCGGTATTATACGGGGATAGTTATCACGGGTTAAAAGAGATTCTCAATCCAACGCATGTTATCACATTATATAGCTTAGCCTTTTTAATGCTACTGAAACCTTTAGCTGCTGCGTTAACTTTGGGTGCAGGTGGAGATGGTGGTGTATTTGCCCCTAGTATTGTAGCTGGAGCTTTCTTAGGTGTCTTATTTGCTCATATTTGCAATGCTCAATTCGGACTAGCACTCATCCCGCTTAATTTTGCTTTAGTAGGTGCCGCAGCGACCTTATCCGCTTCTATTTATGCGCCCTTAACAGCTTTAATTTTGGTCTGTAACTTAGTGCCGAATGGTTACCAACTGTTCATTCCCTTGTTATTAGGAAGTTTTACAGCTAAATATTTTGCAAAACGCATCTTGCCGTATAATGTTTATACGTATGATTTTTACCTAGCCAAAAAAGAAGCTGACTTAGCCGCGAAATAGGTCTTTATTAGCGCCTTTTTCTTCGTCTTACTTTATGTAGTAAAATAAACGATCGAACAGGATATTGTCGTTTGTGCGGAATATTGTTGAAAATAAGCGCTGCAATAAACAAAATCGTAACACCTGTAATCACGGGTGAAACCACATATTCATACCCGAGGTTGGTAATACTACTTCCGCCTGTAACAGCAATCAAAGCTGTTGCACCTCCAGGAGGATGGAGCGCTTTGGCCATTTGCATACCAATAATGGATAAGGAAACAGCTAAAGGAGCCGCTACCCAAATATAATGACCTAGTAGTTTATAGATGGTCACCCCAATCAGGGCTGAGATAATATGGCCTAAGAATAAGTTTTTGGGTTGTGCTAAAGGACTTCCAATTGCCCCATAGATCAAGACACAACTCGCCCCAAAAGAACCAATGAGGAGTGTTAAATCATACTGTGAAAACGCTTCATAATGAAGATAACAAATGGTTCCTAAACCAATAAATGAGCCTATAAAAGCCCAAAAGTGCTCTTTAAAATCAACTAGTGTTTCTTTGTACAGCAAATAACGAGTTCTGCGGTACATTTTGTTTTTTTTTATGGACATTTTACTCTACCTCTGTTGGATTGCAAATATATTACATCTGATAGAGATAAGATTCTAGTTTTAACTTTATTTGAATGAAAAATTGTACAACCTACGCTGTGTTAGTGGCTGTACAAATTTCTCTAATTCATATATTTGCTGTATAACGATGCTGTTGCACTTTCTTTATCAGCTCAGATTATTTAGTTTTTGGATATTAGGATAACAAATAGCACTATAAGGATAATTGCAAGGACAGTAGCACATCCAATTTTCCAAGCACTATAAGGTTGTTCGCCTGTAATTTTACCTGTTACTCCATTGACATAGTACGTATATTGCTTGTTTCTATAAGAAAACGAACTGACGTATAAGGGCAAAAGAATATGCTTAAAAGTAATTTGCGATAAATCCGTGTTGACTTGATGGATGCGTTGCTGATCTCCTCCAATGTGTCTGCAGTTTATTGAGGGATTAATTCCTTTAACGGTTGGAGAATTGTTACTTCGTATTTTTTTGCTCGTTCTTCTTTTTATTTCTGTGAGTATCTGGTCTAAGGGATGCAATTTTTAGCCTATAGTACTGTAATCTTCATTCAATTAGTAAGAATAATGAGCATAAAATATATTATACATAAATAAAACAAAAATCTATTTCTATTTATTAAATTATTCAACTATTATTATTTATTTCTACTTTAAAATGGTTATACTAAATAATATTTCTTTAATTTTAAGTAAATATTACTAATAAAACCAAAAAATGAAAGTAGACACGCAAAAGTTTGATAAGATACTAGAGACTTCCTCTAAGTATGGGCACGTAAATCAGGCCCCTAATGGCAACACAGAACCTCCTATTAATACAGCTCAACGTTCGATGCCCTTTGCAGATGAACCTGGTAATTATCAACGCAATAAGGGTATTCCTTCGAAAGATTTTTCTCAAAGCAAAGTCTATATTGTAGGTAGTGGAATAGCAGGTATGGCAGCAGCTTATTATTTTATACGCGATGGTCGTATTCCTGCAGCTAATATTACCTTTTTAGAGCAATTATCGATTGATGGTGGTTCTTTAGATGGTGCAGGTAATGCACAAGAAGGTTATATTGTTCGCGGAGGAAGAGAAATGGATATGACCTATGAAAACCTTTGGGATATCTTTCAGGACATACCTGCGTTAGAGCTTCCTAAACCTTATAGTGTATTAGATGAATATCGCTTGATTAATGACAATGATCCGAATTATTCTAAATCTAGATTCATTCATCAATTAGGAGAAATTAAAGATTTCAGCCAATTCGGACTATCTAAGAAAGATCAAATGGCTTTAATCAAATTGCTATTAAAAAGAAAAGAAGAATTAGATGATATTACGATAGAACAATATTTTCATTCCTCTTTTCTGGAGAGTAATTTCTGGACGTTTTGGAGAACCATGTTTGCTTTTGAAAACTGGCATAGTCTGCTAGAATTTAAACTATATATGCATCGTTTTTTGCATGATATTGATGGGCTAAAAGATTTATCCGCTCTTGTCTTTCCACGATACAATCAATATGATACGTTTGTTGTACCGCTTCGAAATCACCTTGCTGAATTAGGCGTGCAAATCCGATTGGATACATTGGTGCATGATGTAGATTTACACAGTACTACAGCAGGTAAACTAGTAAAGGGATTGCTTGTGAATCAAGGAGGACTTGAAACGCGTATCGAGATGAATGAACAAGATTTTGTTGTGATTACAACAGGTTCTATGACAGAAGATACATCTTATGGAAATAATACAACAGTGCCAATACCTAAAGTCGATAATACAACAAGTGGTAAGAGTCCGGGATGGAGCTTGTGGAAAAATTTAGCTGCAAAATCACCTGTTTTTGGGCGTCCTGAAAAATTCTGTTCCAATATTGAAAAATCGTCTTGGGAATCTGCAACCTTAACTTGTAAACCTTCTCCCCTAATTGATAAGTTGAAGGAATATGCAGTAAATGATCCGTATTCTGGAAAAACAGTTACTGGTGGTATTATTACAATAACGGATTCCAACTGGCTGATGAGTTTTACATGTAATCGCCAACCCCACTTCCCTACGCAACCCGATGATATTTTAGTGCTTTGGGTGTATGCTTTGTTTATGGATAAAGATGGAAATTACGTTAAAAAAACAATGCCTGCCTGTACAGGAAATGAGATTTTAGCTGAACTATGTTATCATTTGGGAATTATAGATTCACTCAATCAAGTGATTGAAAATACAATAGTTCGTACTGCTTATATGCCTTATATCACCTCTATGTTTATGCCTCGTGCTCAAGGGGATAGACCGCAAGTTGTGCCTGAGGGTTGTCAAAATCTAGCATTAATTGGGCAATTTGTTGAAACGCATAATGATGTAGTATTTACCATGGAAAGTTCGGTCCGTACGGGTAGACAAGCCGTATATCGACTACTTAATTTAAATAAGCAAGTACCAGATATTTTTCCTTTACAGTATGATATTCGCCATTTACTCAAAGCAGCTCATGCGTTAAATGATGACCAACCTATTGTCGGTGAAGCTCTATTGCGCAAATTCTTACAAGGAACCTATTATGAACATATTTTGCCCACAGTTGAAAAGAGAAAAGACGATCAAGAATCTTTCTTTGCGGAGCAATATGAAAAAGCAAAAGATTGGTTTAAAAAACTGATTGGATAACTTGATGTAAAACTTTAACTATAAGAGGGATAAACGCCGAAATACTTGAGACCTAAGCGTTTTTTTTGCGGTGTTTTGTCCTTTGCTCTATACTAGAGCGAATTTAATATACCTTTAATTTTTTCTAATACTTCAACTATGAAAAAGGCGGATTTTACACCCCAAAATGTTACAGATAACCCCAATATTAACACCATATTTACAGTTTGGAAATTGAAACAAGAAGTACCTAATAAGCAAGCTTTTGCAAGGGTTTGTGCTTTAGTTGAAAATTTTAATAATTCCTTTCGTACCCGTCTACCAGAAACACAAACGACTTGTGTGATGGGGATTGGATATGAAGCATGGATTCAATTAAATTTGCCTCAACCACTACCCAAAGAGTTACAATCTTTTGAAGCGATACGAGGAAATAAGCATACGGCTGTGTCAACACCAGGAGATTTGCATTTCCATTTGAGAGGAGCTTCTATGGGAGCGTGTTTTGATATGTCTATGGCCTTAGCTGAAGTTCTAAGTCCTGTAGCAGATTGTTTAGATGAAGTACAGGGGTTTAGATACTGGGACGGCCGTTCGATTATTGGATTTGTTGATGGAACTGAAAACCCTCAAGGACAAGATCGAGCGTTTTATGCAATGGTAGGTGAAGAGGATAACCAATACAAAGGAGGAAGTTATCTTTTTGTTCAAAAATACTTGCATCAATTAACAGCTTGGAACAATACCAGTATTGAGGAGCAAGAAAAAGTTATTGGCCGCTATAAAATGTCTGATATTGAAATGCCAGATGATATTAAACCGACGAACTCCCACTCTGCGCTGACTAATATAGAAGATGAAGACGGAAATGAGCTAAAAATTATCCGCGATAATATGGCATTTGGTCATGCTGGAAAAAGCGAAATGGGTACTTATTTTATTTCCTATGCGAGTAAATTTAGTACAACTAAAAAAATGCTAGAAAACATGTTCTTAGGTGAACCTCTAGGTAATTATGATCGAATTCTAGATTTTAGTACCGCTGTATCAGGTAGTTTATACTTTGTTCCTACCTTGGATATGCTGGGAGATTATGAAGCAGACTAAATAGAATTAAATGGAGATATAGTAAAAAGCTTGACTATACTAGTCGTCAGGCTTTTTTGTTTTAAATCAAAATATTCTTGTGAATAGTATTGGAACAAATTAAACTCTTCTTCTTTTCTTTTTATTCAATTGATAGGCATAGAAAAATCCCACCAATGAGCCAATCAAATGTCCTTGCCATGAAACATCAGCTCCAACCAAATGAGGGAAAATGGCATAAATTAATCCTCCGTATAAAACAGCAACAAGAATAGAGACTAAGATTAATGTTATTTGACGCAAAAAGATTCCACTAAAACAAAGAAAAGTAGCAAGCATATAAATTAAACCACTAGCTCCAATATGACAGCTGCTTACTTGATGTTGCAAATAATTAAAATCAGGTAAAAGCCACAACAGCACACCAGAAAGAATCCATCCAGAAATCAGTACGCTATATGCTTGTTTTTTATAAAACAGAAAGAGTAAGACACTTAGCACAAATAAAGGAATCGTATTGCTACTAAGGTGATTAAGGCTTCCATGAAATAAAGGGCTTAAAAAAATTCCTTTAATTCCTTCTATACGCCAAGGTATTACACCATAACAACGTTGAAAAAAACCAATCTGTTGCAAGATGAATATAATCCATAGTACAAGAATTAGGACTATTGCAGGATAAAAATCTTCTTTCTTTAGTTTTAATGTTCCCTTTCTCAAAATAACAAGACAATTGATAAGTTGTAAATGTACAATTTACTTTCTTCTTAATGTTCTATTTTGAATGTAACTATTTTTTTTTCTAGCCTATTAAATAACCTAAATCGTCTAATTAAAAGTTAGGTTTTTTAGCAGAATTAGACTGTCTAATGTTGTTTATAAAAGGAAGGAAGGAAACGGTTTATAAATTTCTTCCCCTTTTTTTGATTTATACCTAAAACTTCTAATCTACAGTAAATCAAAAACTTGTAATTACATTAAATCTACCTAATATCTTTGATTAGTGAATTAAAACCATTTAAATTAAAAAAAAATGAATAAAATGTAAAAACCAATTAAACGTTTGTTTAATTTTGTACCCAATAAAAAAGTAATCATGGCATTAAATGACAAACAAAAAGAGATTTTATTAGTTGCAGAAGAGTTGTTTTCTCAAAAGGGAATTGATGGAACTAGCATACGTGATATTTCTAAAGCAGCTGGAATTAATGTTGCTATGATTAATTATTATTTTGGTTCAAAAAGTGCCATGGTAAGTGCTCTTTTTGAAATACGCTTAACCCGTACAAGAGAAAAACTAATCGATTTAACGGATAATACGCTTCTAAATTCCTTTGAGAAGCTATTAGCTTTTGTGGAGCATCTAATGGCTGTACAATTGAATAATGCCGATTTTCATCTTATTTTAATGAATCAATTGGCCAAGAAACAAAATGTACCTGAAATTTCGGAAGGTATAGTTTTATTAAAGCGCGATATCATGCAACATATCAATCGCTTTATCGAAGAGGGATATGAAAGTGGTTTATTTCAAGCCAAACCAGATCCCATCACATTTGTCATTTTCTCTATGGGGGTAACAACCTATTTGATTCATCACGAACACATGCTTTATGAATATTGGAATCTGACCAATCACGACGAATTTAGTTTACATATCAAACAACAGATATATCCCTATTTAATTCAATCCTTTAAATCAATACTAATCTACAATGAACAGAAGTAATTACGTCTTACTTGCTTCATTATTTATTGCCCAAGTTTTCGCTCAAACCCCTACTCCAATCACCTTAGAGGAGGCTATTGCATTGAGTTTAAAAAACGGCAAGGAAATAAAAAAAGTAAAAGCAAGTACAGAAGCCTCTAGACTTCAGATTCACAGTGCGCAAAATATGCGTTATCCTGAATTAGAAGTATCTGGAACCTACAACCGTCTTTTTAATGGTACAGACATCAACCTAAAAGTACCTTTACCTGCTTCTTCTGAAGACAAGCAAATGCCTGACGTACAACCTAAGCATTTGATGATCGGCCAAGCAAAAGCCAATATTCCCGTGTTTAGTGGTTTTAAAATTACCAACGCGGTTACACAAAGCAAACAATATTATTCTCTTGCTCAATTAAATGAAGCATCCACAACAGAAAATGTTGTTTACCAAACGATTAATTTATACTTCGCGCTGTACAAAACACAACAGTCGATTGCTTTATTAACAGAGAATTTAAAACGCGCCCACCAACGTACCCTTGATTTTGAACAATTCTTAGCTGAAGGAATCATCGCTAAAAATGATTATCTGAGAACGCAATTACAAGAGGCTAATGTGGAGCTTTCGCTAGAAGAAACCAAGAATACGCAAAAAAATATTACTACCCGATTGAAAGTCTTACTTGACCTTGAGGAAGGAGAAACTATTTTGGCCGAAAAAGTACAACCTGTAGCTATTTTTCCGACCAAAGCAGATGATTTTTCTTCTCGTAAGGATGTGCAAAGTGCACAAAAGATGGAAGAGATTGCGCAAACGGGAATCAAAATTGCAAGAGGAAACTTCTTCCCTTCTATTGGTTTAACTGCGGGATATTCAGCGATCCAATTAGATCAAGTAGTAGATATTACCAATGCAACAAGCGTGGGTCTTGGGTTGAAATATGATTTGACGCAGTTGTTCAAAAACAGAACAGAAGTCAATAAAGCAAAAGCTAAAAAAATCGAGGTAGACTATCAAGCGCAACTCGTTGAAGATTTAGCCAAAGTAGAAATTGATGAGGCGTATAATGCGTATGAATTAGCCTTGAAAAGGAATGCTGTATTAGCAAAAGCATTGGTGCAAGCCAATGAAAACTACCGTATTGTCAAAGATAAGTATGACAATGGATTGACGGACACAGATCATCTATTAGAAGCGGATGTACAACAGTTACAAGCGCAAATTGATACGATGCTAGGTGAAGCAGATGAAACCTTGACGCTTTATCAATATGCGTACAAGACAGGTAAATTAATTGACAACTTACAAGTAAAAAACTAAATGGAAACAAATAATACAGCTACTAAAAAACCACTAAACAAGAAATTTATCGTTGCTTTAGGCGCAATCGTTCTATTCGGAGGTGGATATGGAATCTATAAATATATACATTCATTGGCACATGAGAGTACTGATGATGCTCAGATTGAAACTAAAATAACGCCTATCGTATCAAAAATTCCAGGGTATATTAAAACAATCTACATTCAGGATAATCAGATTGTTAAAAAAGGAGATACGTTGATTCGTTTGGATGATACAGAATACGCAATTCAAGTAGAACAAGCAAAAGCAAACTATCAAGCTGCTTTGAGTCAGTTGCAAGTGGCTGAAGCAGGAGAACATACAAGTCAATCAACTGTACTTTCTTCTCAGGCGGGAGCTTCTACTGCTCAAGCCAATGTAGCTACGGCCCAAGCTAATATTGACGCTGCTAAAACGCAATTGTGGAGAGCGTCAAATGACTATGATCGTTACAATCGTTTATACCAAAGTCAGTCTATTACCAAACAGCAATACGAACAGGCTTTAGCAGCAAAAGAAACAGCAGAAAAACAAGTTGTTGTTTTACAAGAACAACTAAAAGCAGTTGAAAAACAAGCTCAGGCAGTTGCTCAACAAGTGAATATTAGTAAATCTCAAGCAGTTGCGTCAACGTCTCAAATTGATGCGGCGAAAGCAGTTGTTGATCAAGCAAAAGCAAATTTAGATCATGCAGCTTTGTATTTGTCTTATACAGTGATTACAGCAAAAGAAGATGGACAAGTTTCAAAAATCAACTTGCAAGTAGGGCAATTGATTCAACCTGGACAAGGGCTGTTTAACACCGTGCAAAAAGGCAATATTTGGGTAGTAGCTAACTTTAAAGAAACACAAATGGAATACATGCGTGAAGGACAAGCTGTGAATATTAAAGTAGATGCTTTTCCCAAACATAAATTTGAAGGCGTAATTAATTCGATGTCTCCTGCTACTGGAGCTAAATTTGCTCTATTACCACCAGATAATGCTTCAGGTAACTTCGTGAAAACCGTACAACGTATTCCAGTAAAAATCACGTTTACTAATCCAGAAGACGAGATGTTGGTATACGTTAAACCAGGGATGAATGTTGATATTGATGTGAATATTAAAAGCGGACGATAAACGAGACAACTATGAGTGAAGAAAGCCTAGTAGAGCATGGCTATCGTCGAATTATCATTACCATTACAGCTATTCTTTGTGCACTATTGGAAATTGTGGATACAACAATTGTCAATGTTGCGATGAATGATATGAAAGGAAGTATCGGTGTTTCTTTAACCGATATTGCTTGGGTAGTTACAGCGTATGCTATCGCCAATGTAATTGTAGTGCCAATGACTAGCTGGCTCTCACAACAGTTTGGAAGACGCAATTATTTTGCTGCTTCTATTATTATCTTTACCGTCGCTTCTTTTTTATGTGGAAATTCTACTACATTATGGGAGATTATACTTTTTCGTTTTATTCAAGGATTAGGTGGAGGAGCTTTATTGGTTACTTCCCAAACCATTATTACAGAAAGTTATCCCGTTGAAAAACGCGGAGTGGCGCAAGCCATTTACGGTATGGGCGTAATTGTAGGTCCTACACTAGGACCACCTTTAGGGGGGTATATCATTGATAATTATTCGTGGCCTTTTATTTTTTATATTAATGTACCACTGGGAATTTTAGCAACGGTATTAGCGCTGCTTTATGTGAAGAGCCCAAAATATGCAGAAAAAAGTAAATTGAATGAAGTCGATTTCTTGGGAATTATATTACTCGCCATTGCGGTTGGATCTTTACAATATGTACTAGAACACGGACAACAAGATGACTGGTTTGAAAACTCCACCATCCTGACGTTGTCGATTACTTCTGTACTGGGATTCTTTTTCTTTATCTGGAGGGAATTAACTTGTGAAAAGCCGATTGTCAATTTAAGAGTATTGAAGGATTCTAATCTAGCTATTGGTACCGTATTATCATTTATTTTAGGTTTTGGACTTTATGGTTCCACCTTTGTTATTCCGATTTATACGCAATCAATTCTAGGATGGACGGCTACAGATGCCGGAATGTTATTAGTACCTAGTTCATTGATGACGGCCTTTATGATGCCTTTTATTGCGAGAATGTTACAACGAGGTGTTCCTCCTAAATATTTAGTAGCCACTGGATTTTTAGTCTTTTTTATCTACAGTTTCTGTGCACATAATATTTTAACTCCAGATACAGGTAGTGAGCATTTCTTTTGGCCTTTAGTTATACGCGGAGTAGGTTTAGGTTTATTATTTGTACCCATTACAACGCTTTCTCTGTCTAATTTGAGAAACAAACAGATTGGTGAAGGTGCTGCGTTTACAGGAATGATGCGTCAATTAGGAGGGTCTTTTGGAATTGCCTTAATTACTACTTTTATTTCTCGTTGGACAGTGAACCATCGATTGGCCTTAGTGAGCCATTTGGATACCGCTTCACTAGAAGTACAAAATCGCGTGCTAGCTTTACAACAAAGTTTTATAGCCAAAGGTTTTACAGCTGATGAAGCTTTGCAAAAAGCCTATACCCTACTCGATTTAGGAGTAACGAAACAAGCAACTGTACTGACGTATATGGATGTCTTTATGTTCTTGGGGGTTTTATTCTTAATCTGTATCCCTTTTATTCTAATTCTAATTAAAAAAGGAGCCGGGAAAATTATTGCTGGTGCGGGGCACTAGGAGATTATGGGTGTGAGTTATGAGATGGTGAGAGAATCTTAAACAAAAAGCGGGTATTCTTTTAGAATACCCGCTTTTTAATTATTTTTTCTGCGCTTTAAGTCTTTGTTTTTCATTTTTATATAGCGCTTTTCTTTTGTTTTTTTCTCTTTTTAGCGCATTTTTATCTCTACTATAGGTTTGTTCTATTCGCTTGATGTCCTGTTCATATTCCTTTTCTAAACGGTCAATTTTAGTTTCAATCTCATCATGTAAAGCATCATATTCATAATAATCTCCTTTGTATTTCTGCTGATTATAATTGGACCATTTAAGGTATTGTTCTTCATATAAGATGGCGCGTATGTCGTCTTCAATCTCTTGGGAAAGTGCTCGTTTCTTTATCCCTTTCTCATACCCTGACAAACTTCGATCTTTTCCAATAGCAGCATATTCTCTACCTATTTTTTTCTTACGTGCAATTAATTGTTCTTTTTGTTTGGCGCTTAGTCTATATTCCTCTCCTCTATCTAACAAGTCTGAAATATCGTTGTTATTCTGGTTGGGTTCGTTTACATGTTGGGCTTGAATTGTAGTAACAAGTAAACAAGCAACTAATACAATATATTTTTTCATAGCATTATAAGTTTCTTATTATGGCTTGCAAAGTAAACGTTATTTAAGTTATACTAAAATAAATAGAAATAATTAGTAAAAATTAACAGTTATTTGAACTAAGATGATTACTTCGCATAATACAATGAAAGTACTGATTTATGTTTACTATAGGTTATTTGGAATATAAAAATAGAACAAAAAAGATGATACATTTCAGTGTCCTCATTAACAAGAGATAGAGCAAAATTGTAATTTCAATTAAGAGCTAGTTAATAGAATTAATAGAATTAAAGTTTAAAATTAACTTTAATCTATCAACCTTAAAACACAAACAAGATGAAGAAAAGTTTAGTATTATTTGCATTTCTATTTCTGTTAACTGGAGGTGCAATGTTAGCTCATACCACTGAGCAATTAACAACAGAAGCTGTAGAAAAAAGTTATGACCCTACGAAACCTTATGGTTATACAATCTTTATTAAAGAGCTCAGTACAGGTAATTTGGTTTATGAAGAAACATTTTGTGCAATAGAAGCGGATCTCCCTGCTATTTATCAAAGAATTCTTGAACCATTTGGAGAAGATATGTTAGATTTTTATCAGATTTCAATGCGTGATAACGGTCGTTGCAATTAGTTTCAATTTTATTACTTTTAAATCAGCTAGGTTAAATCCGTTTAACCTAGCTTTTTTTATAATATAATAAATGGGGATGTGTTTTACTTATTCGCTTGTTTAATTTTAAGGATAAAACTGCTCGTAGTTAGTAGTGAAAACAGTAACACCAATAAAGGAGTATAGTAAAGATCATAACTGTTTTTAAACTTTGCTTATTTTATTTTAGGATCTTCATAAAGTTGAGCATAAATGTGCTTCAAAAGGAATTCTTTATTCTATCTGCTAGATGTAGTATTATGTCAAAACGTGATATATTAATATATAGGAGAGCTATTTCGTAAAAACAGCCCTCTATTACACTGTTATTTTGTGCTTTTGATACAAATATTAGGTTTTTTGAAAAAAATTAAGTATCTTTAACTTGATTTTTAATGGTATTTAAGAGGTAGAAGGTGAATTTAAACTCAATTTAAGGAGATTATTCAATTAAATTCTCTAGTATTAGCTGTTTATTTTTAACCTATATGCTATCGTCAAAAATAATACCCCCTCTTTCTTTTCAACAGGACCAAACCACATGAGGGAAATGACAACATCTAGCGATTGTCAATACAAATCAAAACAAAGGATTATATGGTGAAGGCATTGCTATTCGACATGTAATGGTGTAGTATACATTTACTTTTTAATTAAGAATTAGTTTTAGTCGTTTTTCTATTTTAAGACGAACAGTAAAATTGTACTCTTTAATTAAGCAAGAAATACAAAAACACACTATGCCTATTTAATTCGATCAATATTTTGATTTAAAGCAAGTTTACTACCGTTTTGTTCTTTCTTTAACTAGTTCAATGTAATCCGATTTTCTTACATCTACCTTTGAGGTATCAAAATAGAATAATAATGGAACGAAGAAATTTTTTGAAAAAAGGTTTATTAGGGACAGGAATGTTCGCCGCTACGGCAGCTCTAGGAAATATACTGAAAAATGAAATTGATGAACTCGAACCTTTAGAAGTTTTAGGTTTTAATCATATACCTAATACCACGTCTAAAATTAAAGACAATTCTGTTTTTCATCCCGCGAGTTCAAGAGGATTGGTTAATCACGGATGGCTAGTTAGTCATCATACCTTTAGTTTCGCAAACTATCACAATCCTGAACGCATGCACTTTGGGGTACTTCGAGTATTAAATGATGATCAAGTAGCAGCAGGTAAAGGATTTGGTATACATCCTCATGACAATATGGAAATTATTAGTATCCCTTTACAAGGCGATTTAAAACATGAGGATAGTATGGGAAACACTTCTATTATAAAGGAAGGAGATATTCAAGTAATGAGTGCTGGAACGGGTATTATGCATAGTGAATACAATAAAAATCAAGATCGTGAGGTCCAATTTTTACAGATTTGGGTCTATCCAAACAAGCGCAATGTATCCCCTAGATATGATTCAATAACCTTAGATAAGAAAAAACGAAAAAATAGGTTTCAACAAATACTTTCGCCAAATCCCGAGGATGAAGGGGTATGGATTCACCAAGAGGCTTGGTTTCATCTAGGCCTATTTGACGATCAAATGCAGGTGAATTATACCATAAGAAAACCGGGAAATGGAGTTTACATCTTCCTTATAAAAGGAAGTGCAACAATAGAAGACCAAAAAATAGAGGCACGAGATGGATTGGGAATTTGGGATATTACAAATCTTACTATCCAAGCAACGTCACCAGAAACAGAAATTTTAGTTATGGATGTTCCCATGACACTCGCTTAACAACACAATAAAATATAACACAACATTAAAAATCAAATCAATTATGACAAAATCAATTTGGGCAATTGATCCAACACATTCAGAAATTGGATTTAAAGTAAAACACATGATGTTTACTAATGTATCTGGAAAATTTACCAATATACAGGCCGTGATAGAAAATGAAAATGACAATTTTGAAACATCTAAAATTTCATTTACAGCAGAAGTTAACTCTATTGATACCAATAATGAAGATAGAGATAAACATTTAAGAAGTGCTGATTTTTTTGATGTTGAAAACTATCCAAAACTTTCTTTTACATCAACAAAGGTTGAGAAAAATAAAGAGGGCAACTATACGATATATGGGGATTTAACCATTAAAGATAACACGCAAAGTATTGCACTAGACACTGCATATAGCGGATTGATGAAAGATCCTTGGGGGAATACTAAAGCAGGTATTTCACTTACTGGAAAAATTAATCGAAAAGAGTTTGGGTTGACCTGGAACTCAGCGCTAGAAACAGGAGGAGTATTAGTAGGTGAAGATATCCAATTGATATCGGAGATACAAATAATGAGAAAATAATAACTAACTAATTAAAATTTTAAAAAGATGAAAAAAGTATTTTTAACATTCGTTTTAGGTTTAGTAACAGTGACAGCATTTGGGCAAAAACCAAGTCCAGAATTATTGAGTCCAACCAATCACTCTTTAGTATTGATTGACCATGAAGGACAAATGGCTTTTGCGACGCATAGTATTTCTATGAATGAATTAAGACAAAACACAGCTATTGTAGCGGGAGCATCAAAAATATTCAATGTACCAACGGTAATTACTACGGTAGCAGAGAAATCATTTAGTGGACCTGTTTTCCCAGAAGTAATGGAATTTTATCCACAAGCTACTTCAAACTACGTTGATCGAACTAGTATGAATACCTGGGAAGATGTAAATGCGTATAAAGCAATTACGGGAAAAGGGAAAAAGAAAGTAGTTATGGCAGGGTTATGGACCAGTGTATGTATTGTTGGACCAGCATTATCTGCATTAAATGATGGATATGATGTTTATGTGATTAGTGACGCATCTGGAGATATTACACAAGAAGCACATGATCAAGCGATGACTAGAATGATTCAAGCCGGAGCAAAACCAATGACTTCAATTCAATATTTATTGGAGTTACAACGAGATTGGGCACGTCAAGAAACATATCAAGCAGTGAACGATTTGATTGTGAAGTATGGAGGATCTTATGGTATAGGTATCCAATATTCTAGAGAAATGTTGACACATTAATCTTACAGCGGATACGTTAACTCGTATCCGCTTTTTTTTAAATTTAAAATTAGAGTTATGAAAAAAATATATACTGTTTTAGTATTTAGTATGATTACGGTTTTTTCATTGTATGCGCAAAAAGCAGATATTATTATTTCAAATGGAAAGATTACGACTCTCAATGATACAAAACAAGAAGTAGAAGCAATTGCAATAGCAGGTAACAAAATATTAGATATTGGTTCAAATAAAGATATTTTAAAGCTTAAAGGAAAAAACACAAAACTAATTGATGCCAAAGGAAAACGAGTAATACCGGGGCTATTTGATAGTCATTTACACGTTATTCGCGGCGGTAGATTCTATAATTTAGAATTACGTTGGGATGGTGTTACTTCGGTAAAAACGGCTTTAGGAATGCTGAAAGAACAAGCCGCTCGTACGCCAAAGGGACAATGGATTCGAGTAGTTGGTGGTTGGAATGAATATCAATTTGAAGAAAAAAGATTACCAACACTAGAGGAAATCAACGAAGCTACGGGTGATGTTCCAACTTTTATCTTATATCTATATGGAAAGGCCTGGTTAAATAAAGCTGGAATTCAAGCTTTAAACATTACGGGGGATACACCAAATCCAGCAGAAGGTCTTATTCAAAAAGATGAACAGGGAAATCCTACAGGATTACTTGTTGCAGAACCGAATGCTTTTATCTTATACTCTACCCTAGCTAAACTTCCGAATATGACTCGTGAAGAAGAGGTGAATTCAACCCTGCAATATATGACAGAGTTAAATCGCTTAGGGGTTACTGCAGTAATGGATGCTGGGGGTGGTTTTCAAAACTTCCCAGATGATTATACTATTACAGATGAATTAAATAAACAGGGAAAAATTACGGTTAGACTACCTTATTTCTTATTTGCTCAAAATAAGGGATCAGAATTAAAAGATTATACTCAATGGTTGGGTATGGTTAATATTGATGAACACGCACCTAATGGCCATAATGATATTGATTATTATGTGGGAGGTGCTGGTGAAAATTTAGTGGGTGATGCTGGAGATTTTGAAAATTTTCTATTTCCGCGCCCTATACTTCCAAATGCGATGGAAGATAATTTAAAATCAGTAATTAGCCTTTTGGTTCAAAATAGATGGCCTTTCCGTTTACATGCTACTTATAATGAAAGTATTGAGCGATTTTTAACGGTAATCGAAGAGGTAAACAAAGAGACTCCACTAGATGGACTTGTTTGGTTTTTTGACCATGCGGAGACTGTAAGTGAAGAAAGTCTGCAAAGAATTAAAGCATTGGGTGGTGGTATTGCGATTCAACACCGCATGGCCTACCAAGGAGAAAGCTTTATAAAACGCTATGGTAAAACTCCAGCACTAGCCTCTCCTCCTATTAAGCGAATACTAGAATTAGATATTCCTGTTGGACTTGGAACTGATGGAACGCGTGTAGCATCATATAACCCATGGATTGCTTTATATTGGATAACAACAGGTAAAACAGTTGGAGGTAATCAAGTTATGGCTAAGAGTAATGCGATTAATCGTATAGATGCCCTGCGATTAGTAACACACAAAGGATATGAGTTAATCAAAGAAGAAAAGAAAGGGAAAATTGAAAAAGGATATTATGCGGATGTCGTGATATTAGATCAAGATTACCTGACTATACCAGAGCATGCTATTAAAAATGTTACAAGTGAACTAACTATAGTAGATGGAAAAATCGTGTATGGAAATAAAGAATTTAAAACTTTTGCTCCTGCACTACTCCCTGTAATTCCTACTTGGAGCCCTGTAAAATACTTTGGTGGATATCAGCATAAATAGTGACAAAAGCATATCATTTACGTAGATTTTAATGTAAATGAGCTTCCCTTTATAGGTTCAATAAAAAATATAAATCAGATGAAAACACTCAACTTTCTAGTGATCGGAAAAAACACAGCAATTTTGATGACGTTAAAACGAATCATTGAAGCAAATAAAGGATGGTACGCCACTGTAACAGAAGATGAAAACATATTACAACCTTTTTTAAATGAAAACAAAGTGAATATCATTTTATTAAGTGCTGGTTTAGATGAACTCATTGAAATTGGTATAAAAGCCTATGCCCTCTCTATTGATCCGAATATCAAAGTTATTCAGCATTTTGGTGGTGGAAGTGGGCTTTTGAAAAACGAAGTATATAGTGTATTTCCTGATTTGAATCATTCAAAAAACTAAAATAGATGTATGCCAATATAATTAATAATGTAGGTAGATCCATGAAATTTACTGCTGAAGAGGAATTTTTTTTCACTAATCTTCTAAAGAAGGAGTCTTATCCAGCTAAAACAAAGCTTTTACGAGAAGGCGAAATATGTCAATTTGAAGGGTATGTACAAAAAGGTTGTATTCGCATTTATTATGTTAATGAAGATGGTTTTGAAGTTACCATTTCCTTTGCGATAGAAGATTGGTGGGTAAGCGACATTGCTTCATTTCACGAACAAATCCCTTCGGATTTGTTTATTGAAACGTTAGAAGACACAGAGCTCTATTTACTTACGCCACAAACAAAAGAAGAACTATTACAGGCAATTCCAAAATTTGAACGAGTATTTAGAATGCTCGTTCAAAGAAATCTAACTAGTGTACAAAATCGTTTAATTAATACGATTTCAAAAAAAGCAGCTGATCGATACCTCGAATTTATCTCGTTGTATCCAACTATTCCTCAACGAGTGGCACAATATTATATTGCCTCTTATCTGGGGGTAACGGCTGAATTTGTCAGTACAATTAGAAAGCGATTGCTCACAGAATAAATAAAGGGACCGTCTCAAAAGACAGTCCCTTTTTGTTTTGAACACAATTTATAAATATAATATCAACATTACTTTCTCCCTAATTCCAGTTTATTAAAATTAAGGAGTACTAAAGAAAGCCGTGTTTGTAAGATTCTTTTATAAAGGAACAGTATCAAAATTAACCATCCAATTAACGCCAAATTTATCCGTTGCCATACCAAAATAAGCTCCCCAAAACATGTGATCCATCGGCATAATAATTTGCCCTCCTGCAGAAATAGCAGCAAACAATTGATCTGCTTCTTCTATACTTTCTGTATTAATCGAAATAGAAAAATTATTCCCTTGTAAAAATGTAGGTGCACAGTCTCCTCCAGTGTCACTACCCATCAACACCGTATTACCAATAGGTAAACTAACGTGCATTATTTTATTTTTATCTGCTTCAGAAACTGTAAATCCTTCTTGCGGAGGCATTTCACCTAGTTTTCCGATGTAGGTGAATTCTCCACCGAAAACAGATTTATAAAAGTTAAATGCTTCTTCGCAATTGCCGTCAAAATTTAAATAAGTGTGTATTGTTGCCATAATTTGATTGGATTTAATGGTTTATAAGATAGGATTATAACGTGAGGATAGAAACTTCGTTTAATTATCAGGAATTGTAGGTTCAACTAGTTTCTTTAATTTATCTAAGCTTTCCTGCCAGCCTAAATAACACATTTCAACAGGAATAGCATCTGGAATGCCTTCTTGTGTGGCTATAATTTCCGTACCACATAGAACTTCTTTTAAAAGAATGGTGGTTATCATTTCTCCTGCTAGCTGTGGATCATTAAAGCGATCGGTATACTTGATTACTTCCTTGTCTATAATCTCAACATATTGTCCGCCAAAAGCATGGCTCGTTCCTGTTGAAAAATTGGTAAAAGACATTTCGTACGTCCCTCCTACCTTAAACTCCATGTGGTGAAGTTTGGCTGTAAATCCATAGGGAGGCAACCATGAAACAAGTGCATCAGCATCAGCAAATGCCTTGAAGACTTTAGCTGGGCTTGCCGTAAACACACGATGTAAAGTTACTTTGTTCGACATAAACAGTAGATTAAGATTACTTTTTCAGTTTACTTTCATACAAATCAACCCACTGCTGTACACTCATCTTTTGCATCAATTCTCCAATGAGTTGGTAGGGAATTTCTTCCATTTTCTTAAATCGGATACAACTTTTTCCCATATCCAATTTTTGTTTGCTGTGCTTGGGATATTCTGTGACAAACCAATCCAATAAAGTTGGATCAGAATAAATACCCATATGATAAAAATTAATCGAATTCTTCTGAGAAGCAAGGCCTGCAAAAGGCAAAGCTTCGATAGGCTTACAGTGATATCCTGCTGGATAAAGGCTGTGTGGAACAACATAGCCTAATCCTCCATAACTAATTGCAGCTTCAAAACCTGAAGGCAAATGATCAACGATAGTCTGATGTAACTTCTTAAAAGCCTCTGCTCGTTCTGCTGGTATATGTAATAAAATTTCGTCTACTGTACTTCCTACTGCTTTCATGCGAATGGGTAATTTCTACTTTGAATTAATTTAAAAACTAAGTTGTTATTTTGGGACTAGTTATCTCAATATTTTTTCCATTTTCTTTCCTTTAGCTAGTTCGTCAACTAATTTATCGAGATACCTAACCTTTTTGGTTAATGGATTTTGAATTTCTTCAATTTTATAGCCACAAATAACGCCTTTAATCTCTTCCGCTTTTGGATTTAATTGAGCTCTTTCGAAAAAGACTTCAAAAGATACTTTTTCATCCACCAATTTATCTAGCTTTTCTGGGTCAAACCCCGTAAGCCATTCAATGACTTGATGCAGCTCTTCGATGGTTCTTCCTTTACTTTCTACTTTCGCAATATAATGTGGATAAACAGAAGCAAATGTCAGCGTAGCCATACGAAGATTATGTTGTTCTGTTTCTTTCATTTTATTTTTTATTAGATACCCTGCAAAGTTAAAATAGCAATTGACGGATCAGCTTTTTTTTACGCTTTATCGTTCTACTAAGGTAGTTAAAATAAGAATATGAAGTATTTAAAGGGTTTATTTATACAAATTTGACATTTATTTAACATAAAATACTCTATTTGAGAAATAAGTATAATTTGTTTGTCCCCTTTTTTGGTGTTAAATAAACCTTTATTATGATACTTTTTGCTATTATTTAACCCCATTAATCACGCTAACTTTTAAGTTTAAAAAAGTTAAGAAACTAAAACAATGATATTTAGCTTATTTTTTGAGGTAAACAATCTTCATAAAACGAGTTTTTTCTGGTGCGTGATCATACCAAGTAGATGCTCGTTGAAGAACTAATGTTGACTTATCAACACCTATAATCTCATATTCAGTAAGATCTATATAATCATCTCCGTGAAATTCAGTTACGAGTTGATAGTTCTCTAAAGTATAACTATGTGAAGTTGTGCCTTCTTGACAACTATCATGATGATCATATTGATAACTGAAATGTTCAATTAAAGTCTGCTCTTTAATCTCAAGACGCGTTAATGGACAATTATGAATGTTAAAAGCATCTATTTCTTTTACTAATTTCTTGTGTTCATCCAAATACACAATTTTTGATTCCTCCCAGATTCCCTTAATCGCAGTAGAGTAATCAATGCCAGGACAAACAATAACAGAGTCGGAATCATCATCATCATCACTAGAACAACTTGCTGTTAACAGTGCAACCCCAAGGAATAAAAAAACATACTTCATAATATATCATTTAAATTAACTGTAATATTAAGCAAATTTTAAGTAAAAATGAATTTATTTTTTGTTGATTTCTAAAATAATTCAAATAAAATTGTTTGTTTAATTTAAAAAACAGTTGACAAACGGATAGTTTTTTAAATAAAAGATATATCGGTATAAAAACAATGTCAAATACAAACGAAATAAAAATAGCATGATGAGCGAGACCAATACAGCTAGTAGTTATTTTATATGCGAAATCAGACTATAATATAAATTTATGACGGCGATAGTCGCTTGGTGAATATCCCGTCACCTTTTTAAATAAACGCGTAAAATAAGAAGGAGAATTGTATTTTAATTCAAAGGCTATGCCTGCAATATCTCTACTTTTATCCTGTAATAAAATTTGACTATGTAAGATACTAATCTCATTAATCCATTGCTTAGGTGGCTTATTTGTAGCTTCTTTGACACATTTGTTTAAATAATTTTCTGAAATATGAAGTAAGTTAGCGTAGAATAAAACATTCTTGTGATCGATATGAAATTTTTGAACCATTTCTCTAAAGCGAAAGGCAATATCCAACTGTCGACTCATCGGTGTTTTCTTTTCCATATCTACGCGAATTACCTTCATTAAAACCGTTTCCAACAACGTAATACAAATCTCCTCATCGCGTTGTTCACTGGTGCTTTCTTCCTCCAATAAATCAAGCGTTCTCCCTACCCAATTGGCATTGACTTCATTTAATTTGACATAGGGATTCATGGTGAAAAACTTCAAGTCGTTCGCGCCTAATGAAATATCCGTAATCACATCATTCTCATATACCACGAAATACCCTTGAATATCATCTGAAATAGATAAGGTTGCCGTAATATTGCCATTTTTGACATTTATAATCTCATTTTTGGATAAGGTATACGCCCCACTATCTAAATATTGTGTCATCTCTCCTTTCGTCAATAAGATTAAAAAATTAAACGTCGTACGATAAGGAATGACGGGCATTAAAATACCTCGCAAATAGTCTTCCAAACGATAGACTTGTATTTTACTATCGTTTTTTAAATAACTATCACTCAAATGAGGCAAAAACAACTTTTTATATTGGTAGTTGTTTAATATTTCAATAGAAGGTTTCGACATGCTGAATCCAAAAAATAAAACAAAGTTTATAAAATAAATATAACATTATGCGCAATAAAGAACTAATTTTTATTATTTCGAATGAAATAGTTCGTTCCATATTCTATTTACTCCTAGTTCTTCTAGTTTTAAGACAATCCATTTGTCTAATCGCTTGATGGGATACATCACCCACATGGCAAATACAAAAGGAAAGGTCAAGGTAGTCCATCCGTATTGAATCATAAAGATATCAAAATACGTGGAGATAATGACACTAATCAGCACATACATTCCTGCCCGTACTTTATCTTCTCCCATCGCTATTCCACAGAGCACAGCATTAAAACTGAAAACCCCTTCGTTAATCAAAGCATTGGAAGCGTGATTACTGTGTGAAATATAAACGCTGACAATAACGGCTACGAAACCATATAAGGCTTGTATAGGGCGACTGATAAAGACGCCTAAGAAAAAAACGACTCCTGCTACAAAGCTCCCTTGAAAGAGCACTTGCCCGAAAGCGTGCCCTTGGATTAAAAAATCATCGAGTTCTTGAATATCAACAAAGTGCTCTGGAACAGAGCGAATTGCTAAATCGGGAATACTCAAAATAAACAAAGAAATCCACGTAAAGATAATAAAAGGAAAGGTATAGGCTGGCAATTCGCGTTTCATGGCCCAATGCATGAGTACAGTTGAAGCAATCGATGAAGCGATCATCAAAAGATACACCCATAAGCTGGGCTGAAAGTAGAACATCAACGCTATAGCAATCAAACAAGGATTAAAGCCATACAGTCCATCTTCAATTTCTTGCTCATCGTACTTTAATAGTTTAGCCGTTAAGATGGCAACAACATTACTCAAGGAAGCGGCTAAAGCCATATCCGTTGAATCATAGTAGATTGCGGCTAAGAATAAAATCCCCGTTAGCGCATTCGCTTGTAGCATAATCTGTCCAAACCCTTTAAAAAAGGCATTAAAACAATGGATTAGTAGTGCTTTCATTTGTTTTTCTTTTTAGTAATTGTCGGGGTTTATTTTTTATTTACAATAGCATGAGGTCATCCCAGAGCTTCTGTTGAATGGCTTGAAAAATGGCAAAGAGTTTTTCTGCTCCTTGTCCTAAAATACGAACCATAAAACCGTCTCCTTCTACGGCACTAATCCCAAAGGCGATAGCCTCCATTTCTCCATATTGCTCATAAAAAAAGTCAATATATACTTGTACGTTTATTTTAGCCGTGTTAGAATAAATCAATGTTCCTTGATGCGTATACCCTTCTAAAATACCTAATCCTTGCAAGGGCATTAACCCTGGTTGCAACAAGACATTATCCTTTAATTGGAGCTTTCCTTCATAGTAGATTTCGGTGAGATTTTGAAAATGATCATATTCAAATTCCTCTCCCGAAAGTTTTCTACCACAAGTAATGATATCAGACAGTAAAAAATGACAATCTGCCTTTAGTTCTACCCTATTTCGACTAATAAACGTAGAAGCGCGTTGAGGCACTACTGGATGTGGAACATAAGCAAATACACTTCCTTTTTCCATTTGAATCGTCGTCGTTTGTGTCGACTTGTTTTTCATGTGAAAAAGACGTTGGTATGCTTGTGTCTGCAATTGTAGTTTTGTATTTGGTGCGAGATTAATGCTGATCTGATGCTCATCATTATCTAATAATCCAGGGGATGAACTCATAATCATCAAATACGCTGCCTTGTCCTTTTTATATTGCCCTACAGGTACAATGCGGAAGGGCTGCGTAACGTAAGCATCTTTTAAATAAGATAAGCCTTCACGCTGTTCAATCTGAATTGCTAAAGAAGAAACCATATTATCGCACTAAATTCGGTTCATCAATGTCTTCGAGTAAGGCATATTTTTTGATCCATCCAACAATTTCTTCTAATCCTTCTCCCGTCTTTAAATTTGAAAAAAGAAAAGGAGCTCCTTTTCGCATGCGTCTTGCATCGCTTTCCATCACACTTAAATCTGCACCAACATAGGGAGCTAAATCGATTTTATTGATGAGTAATAAATCAGAACGCGTAATAGCTGGCCCCCCTTTTCTCGGTATCTTTTCTCCTTCTGCAACATCAATTACAAAGATGGTAATGTCTGCTAAGTCAGGGCTATACGTTGAAGAAAGGTTATCTCCTCCACTTTCAATGAGGATTAATTCCAAATCGGGAAAGCGATTCGCTAATTCTTCTACTGCTTCTAGGTTCATACTGGCATCTTCGCGAATAGCAGTATGGGGGCAGCCTCCTGTTTCTACTCCTATGATTCTGTCTCGATCCAATAAGCTGTTTTTAGCCATGAATTCAGCATCCTCTTTGGTATAAATATCATTTGTAATAACAGCCAAGTCGTATTCATTTAATAAACGGCGACTTAAGCGTTCTAATAAAGCTGTTTTTCCTGATCCAACAGGTCCTCCAACTCCAATTTTTACGTATTTTCTAGTTTCCATGATTATTTTATCTTTTTAATTCGTGATTTAGGATAGGTATAGTCTGGAGTACAATCGCTCGTGTTGCATCGATCGAATGTCAAAACCAATGGTACATAATCCTATTAAATTGCGGTCCATTTGCAGGGATTCTTCACTTAACTGAAGCAAGTCATCGTGTAAATAATACAGAATATCTTGCCCATCCAATTGTCCTAAAGGCACTAATTTAACGGCATTGGTTACCATACCAATAGCTGCATTATAATAATAGGCATGCATGGCTTCAACTAAAGGGATTTGCATGATTGCAGCAAATAAACCATACAGAATACAATAGTGATTGTATACTGCTTTATTCTGTATATAAGTTCCCCATGCTTGTACTAGGGGATGTTCTTGATGGTATCGACTAAATATTTTATATAACCGCAAACCTAATTTTTGACTGGCTACTCTTGTTTCCATTGGTGCCTTTAGCGCATTGCATTCCTGATCGAGAAGGATCAATTCTTCCAGATTAGCTTGTTGCGTTGCATCATAGGCTAATTTCATCAAGGCAGCATCATTGTATTTTAAATTATACCACAAATAATGGCGTACATATTGATCTGCTGTGGTTTTATCACAGACACCTCCGTTTTGAACATAGGTTTCTAATCCATTGGAATGGGTATATCCTCCTATGGGCAAAGTTGGATCTGCTAAATGCAATAGTCGACCTAAAAATGATTCTTGCATGAGTTAAATCTTTAGTACTAAACCACCCTGAGGTAGTTTAAATGATATTTTTTTATGTTGTTCGTAATCTACATTGGCATTCAACGGATTACTCAGTTTTTTTTGTTCCACTTTGGGCTGATATCCTTTGCTGGTTAACCAATCTTGCATAGGACGCTCGTAAGGCATATACAAATCGGTTCCTTTTACAAAAAGAGGAACGTGTTTATTGCCAATTTCATACGCCAACCAACTTAGTTGAATCCAGTGATTTGTAGCAACAACAAGTGCCTCACAGGGTAAAATAGAAACCATAATAACCTTAGATTCATTTTCATATAAAATATCTCCTTCGTTTAACCGTTGATTTTTGCCTAAAAATCGAATGGCAATCGCTTGTCCATCAGCTGTAGTAAGTCGTTGGATGCGTTTGCTGGTTTGGTACCAAGCGATAAACAAATAATCAATCTGCTTTTCTACTTCTTGAGGAAGGCAATTGCGTATGGCTTGTGTTATAATCATTGTTAAACGAAAAAGTGAGAATACAAGGCCACTTGGTGATCCTTGTATTCTCGAGTTGAATTGGGCTATCTTTGTTGTTTCTCTACTGAATTAAAATAAGAAGTAACGCTGTCCTAAAGCAACTTCATCTATGGGCTGACAGGTAATTTTTTTCCCGTCAATGCTTACTTCATAATTCTCTGGATTGACAATAATCTCAGGTGTAGCGTGATTGTGAATCATATCTGCTTTGGAGATATTTCTACAATTGACTACAGGAAGTAAAGTGCGTTCAATTCCGTATTCTTCTTGAATTCCTTTAGTTAAAGAAACTTGAGAAACAAAGTTGAAACACGTTTGCGTTACGGCCTTACCTAAACCACCGTACATGGTACGTAATATAATCGGTTGTGGGGTTGGAATTGAGGCATTTGCATCTCCCATTTTCGAGGCAGCAATCATTCCTCCTTTGATAATCATTTCCGGTTTTGCTCCAAATAAAGCAGGTTTCCAAATGACTAAATCCGCTATTTTTCCTGGCTCAATTGATCCGATATACTGAGAAACTCCATGTGCAATTGCGGGGTTGATGGTGTACTTCGCTACGTAGCGTTTGGCGCGGAAATTATCATTATCATTTCCTTCATCTTCTGCTAATGCACCAAGTTGTTTCTTCATCTTATCTGCTGTTTGCCAAGTTCTAGTGACAACTTCTCCTACGCGTCCCATGGCTTGCGAATCTGAACTCATAATACTAAATACGCCTTGATCTTGTAAGATATCTTCAGCAGCTATGGTCTCTGGGCGAATACGCGAATCAGCAAAAGCAACATCTTCCGGAATATCTTTACTCAAGTGGTGACAAACCATTAACATATCGAGGTGTTCATCGATCGTATTCTTAGTAAAAGGACGTGTTGGATTCGTTGATGCGGGTAATACATTGGGATACATCGCAGATTTAATAATATCTGGTGCATGTCCACCACCTGCTCCTTCGGTATGGAAGGTGTGAATTACTCGGCCATTAATCGCTTGCATGGTATCTTCCAAGAAACCTCCTTCATTCAAGGTATCTGTATGGATAGCCACTTGGACATCGTATTGATCTGCAACAGTCAAAGCTCTATCGATTGTAGCTGGTGTAGCTCCCCAATCTTCGTGTATTTTAACCCCTAAAGCTCCTGCTTCAATTTGTTCAATAATTGGGGCTTCCGTACCAACATTTCCTTTTCCGAAGAAACCAAAGTTCATCGGCAAGTGATCAACAGCTTGCATCATGCGTTTTAAGCTCCATTTTCCGGGTGTTACGGTTGTTGCATTTGTTCCGTCTGCAGGACCTGTTCCGCCACCAATCATAGTCGTAATACCGCTGTATAAAGCCGTTTCTATTTGAGTTGGACTAATATAATGGATGTGAGTATCGATTCCCCCAGCAGTTACAATATAACCGGCACCACCGTGTACTTCTGTTGAAGCTCCAATAATCATATTAGGTGTTACATCATCCATCGTATCAGGATTTCCTGCACGTCCTACACCGACAATTTTGCCATCTTTAATTCCAATATCGCCTTTGACAATTCCCCAATGATCTAGGACAATGGCACCTGTGATAACCATATCAAGTACACCTTCATGGCTCAAGTGATTGGACGATTGCATCATTCCATCGCGTACTGTTTTTCCACCACCAAATTTGCTTTCATCACCATAACTTGCAAAATCTTTTTCTACTTCGATGATGATAGCTGTATCTCCTAAACGCACACGATCACCAACTGTGGGACCAAAAATTGCGTTATAGTTTGCTCTACTAACTTTTAAACTCATACACTTTTGTTTTTAAAGTATTGTTTTTCCACTTTTTTCATCGCTGCTATTTTAGCTTCTTCCGAATGAGTTTCTCCGTTAACCAAATCATTGTGCCCGTATATTTTACGTGCTCCGGCATAAACAACTAGTTCAACTTCCTTTTCCTCTCCGGGCTCAAAACGAACAGCTGTACTTGCAATAATATTGAGGCGTTTTCCAAAAGCCGCAGCTCGATCAAACTCCATCATTTTATTAACTTCAAAAAAGTGATAATGTGAGCCAACCTGAATTGGTCGATCTCCTTTATTTACTACAGTAATTGTAGTTATAGCTCTACCTTCATTACAGATAATAGCTTCTTCTTTACTAAAATATTCTCCTGGAACCATGGTATTACTGTCTGAATTAACGTATAGGATTATGCACCGTTACCAACTTTGTTCCATCAGGAAACGTCGCTTCAATTTGAACGTCGTGAATCATTTCAGGAATTCCCTCCATAACATCCTCACGCGTTAATAAGGTTGCACCATATTGCATGAGTTCAGCCACAGTTCTTCCATCACGTGCCGCTTCTAAGAGCTCACTGCTGATATAGGCAATCGATTCAGGGTAGTTTAATTTTACCCCTCTCGCCTTGCGTTTTTTAGCTAGTTCCCCAGCTAGATGCAAAAGCAATTTTTCCGTCTCTCTCGGTAATAAATGCATAACTATTTTTTAATTAAAAATTGAACAATAGATGAGTAGCTACCCTATTTTTAAACTAGGTAGGTACAATAAAAAATAACTTACTTTTGTAATAAAGGTGGTATCACTTTTAGGAAGCGATCTCATCTGAATCGTTTAGGCTAAACGATGAGGAATTTTAATCGATTGATATAACAAGTACTTCGCTCGATGCTGTTGCAAAACGATAGCAACTTGTTGTGCTCCTACCAAAGGTTTAGCCCAAGCTAACTCAAAAACAGAAGTCATAAAAAAATAAAACACATCGCTTAAGTCGACGGTTTGAATAGGAAGATCTTGGCTCTCAACAGAAGTAATAAGTTCTAGATTTACTTCAATCTGACAAAAGTCAACACTACTTTCTTTTTTAGGGGTTGAATTGGATATAAAAGTTTGATCCAAGACGACAGCATGAGACTCTACTTTTGCATGTTGATGGGCAAATCCCAAGCCAAAACGCAAAAGAAAAAAACACAAAACGAATAGTCGAAATAATGCTTTCATAATAGTCTTACACCTTGTTTTTAATTACGCAACAAAGATAAGTTCAATCGGGGTTTATAAATAGCACAAATCTTGACTAAGCTAGGATAAAATAGGCAATTCTTGAGTCTTTTACAGCTAATTCATCGCTTAGTCATTCTAATCCTCGTCGTTCTATTCGCATAAAGTAGCTAGAACTTTTAAAAAAGAGCTATCGTTTAGTATTTGCTATCCCATTTGTTTGAAATTGCAGGCTAGCTGTTACCCTTTTTTAAGCATTTTTTGATTGTTAAATTAAAAAGCGCCATTTTCAAGCATAAACTTATATTTTTCAGCCTGTTCTTGGTGGATAGAAGAAATGGCACGATAAATTAATTCTTCTAAACTTTGGGCAACTACCATACGGCTCCAGGCTTCATTTTGCAGTTCAATAATTTGTCCATACTCCCCTGTTTGACTTGGATCGGTGTCAAACAATAAATAATCGCCATTTCGTCCTTCTGCGAAGGGAATCCATCCTTTATTCGCATAACTGTTACACTTCAGTTTAGCATCAAACTGATCTTTTGTTTCTTCATCTATCTCTTCCTCCTCGTCAAAAAGTTCCTGTATCATCTCCCACTCATGAGGAATACGGTCAAAAGGTAATAAATCATAATCCCAACCATTTACGTGTATACTAAAAGCAGAAGTTACAGCATCCCATTTTACATTTCCCGCTTTATAGAAATTAATTAAATGAAGCGGCAACTTTATTTCTTCAAGTTCTGCTTCCACTTGATCCAATTGCTCTTGTGTAAGGCCATGAGTCAGGTTGTAATAGCGATTATCCGAATCAATAACTTGTTCAATTGCTGTTTTCCAATCCTGCCAAACGACGTGTAAATAGGCAAAATCATCCTCCAAAGGCAAGATCTCAACAGACTTGACTACGGGTTCTTCATATGCACTTAAAGAAAGGGAATGCAGGGTTGTATCGCGAATGGAATACCAAACGGATACATTCTGAAATACAAATGCACCCGAGGAATCACTGTCCCATAGTTTCACGCGTTCTTTTTTATGCGTATCATAATAAACACGAGGATCTGATTCACCATGCATAGTAAATACACCACTAAAACGAGAACGGACTGCACTTGTGTACTCCTCCACTTGATAGGTAACCTCTAAGGTTTCAATGACGATGCTGTCTTTTGAAAACCCTCGTAATCCCAAATCATGCCAAATATAAACCTCATTGTATTCACTCGGAAAAACAACTGGAGGTCCAAATAGCTCAACTAGAGTTTCTTTGTTTATAGGAAAGCTATACTCTTTCCCATTGATTTGAAGGCCTTTAGAAGTACACTCAAAATGTATCATATCAATGCAATTTAAGGGCGAAGATACTCTTTTTTATTGCTGCTTTTTTGAGAAAATTCCGTTGAATTAAAAGAAGTAAATAGTAAATGAAAGAAGCTTACGTTAGCGCTTCCGTGATATAAAACTTAGCACAAAGTGAATCTATAATGGCTTCGAATAGCGTTTTTAAAGCAATTAGTTCATGTTCTTCTAATCGTGTAGACTCTACATAAATAGCCACTTCATACTGACTACCAAGTAAAGGATCTCCCCAGATTCCGTCTTGAGTATCTATAAACAAACCTTCTACATTGAGATCCAATAAGCTTCGTCTTATAGCTGGAGATAAGAAAACACAAGTATTGGGATTTGTTGCATGTACATGATAATGACGATCAAATTCAGCATCTAGCGTTCGATATAAATTCCCTGTAAATATATTAATTAGACGATTTAAAAAACTTGCTTTTTCTATTCGAATTTTTAAGGATTGAGGGTAATTAAATTTACAGTAAACACGAGTAATAAAAGACTCATAACTTCTAGTGCCCACTGTACTAGTAAAATAGTAATTATCAAAAACAATAGAAAAACCTTTATACGTATAAATTGCTTTTGGAGAATACCAATATTGTCGTTCTACAAACTCGGCTTGAATAGTATCACTAAATGCTTTCCAATATACATTGTCCTTTTCTGTAAACATAAGTTTTAATTTGAGTCAATAAATATAAATTTAATATAAAATATTTGATTTTTTTAGTAGAAAAGCAGCCAAATCTTTTTCTAGCTAACGAATTCTTAGTTACTAAATAAGTCTTTTTATTTTTGCTCCATGGTTTCACTTATCCTGGCATCCAATAGCATTAAAAAACCCTCAAGGAATTTTACTTCCTTTGAGGGTTAAAAGTAACTCAAGTAAAATAATTAATTTGTTTCTATAGTGGGGTTAAAAATTATAGCTTAAGGCTACCATCACATTGCGAGGAGCACCAGCAAATACACGAGTATAATCAAAACCACCTAAGAAATAATACTTGTCGAATATATTATTCATATTTACGGCTATTTTAAACTTATCTAGGTGATAATATACCGCTGCATTAGCTGTAGTATAAGCTGGAAGATACCCCCATGTTGCATTTCCAGCGGCATCTTTACCTACACTTTCACTCAATCGTCTTTGATCAACATAATAAGCTCCTACACCAAATCCTAAGCCTTTCAAAGCGGTATCAGAGAACACATATTTCAACCAAACACTAGCGGAGTTTTTCGGTGCTCCAGGTAATAGTTCTTCTTTTTCTGAAGGGATAGCCGATTCCTTAATTTGTGTATCATTGAAGGTATAATTGGCCATGATTTGGAATTCCTTGGTAATTTGTCCACGTACATCTACCTCTACCCCTTGAGAAATAACTTTCCCCGATTGTCTGTAAACAGGTAATCCCGCTTCAGTGAGTTGTCCTGTTCCAAGAAGCATATCTTTTCGTTCAATGCGGAAGAGCGATAAATCCATTTGCAATTGATTCGCAAAGAAACCTGTTTTTAAACCTGTTTCTATTTGAAAACTACGTTCTGATTTGAACGCGCTGTCTGCACCATAATCTTTATAATTCGACACAAAATTAGCTGCAATTGGCACATAACCTTGCGAGTAGCTTGCAAAGTAATTGATTTTATCGTTGATGAGATACGTCAATCCTACACGAGGTAACCATACATTTTGCGTAGCTTTAAATGTTTCTTTCGGATCTGTTGTTTCTGATTGATAGCTTTCGTGTCTTAACCCAAGCACCATTTTTAATTTTTCACCAACAGAAATTTGATCTTGAATGTAAATTCCTGTACTCTTATAAGGGCTCATAAAAGGATATTGCGTATTCGAACGCCAAACGTAGTTGTTGATATCAGCTCCTTGGTATACGGGATTATTCATATCAAAGGTCAATGCTACCGTTTCTCCATTTTCTTTTTTACTACGCGATTCTCGTTGGTAGCTATTCTTATCCCCTTTGTATTGGGCGTAATCTATTCCTACTACAACATGATGATCCAAATACTTGCCATAGGTATCCCATTTTAAATAAGACACAAAGTTATCGGTATACTCCTTCCCGTGGCGATCAAAAAAGCGCAAATTGACAATTGTATTTTCTGGATTAGCATACGTATTAAGTGTGCGATGTTCATTTAAATCCTCTTCATAGATGGACTTCATATAGTTGACATGTAGATTTAAATTATCTACAATACGCTGGGTCAAACGCCCACTAATCGTTGTCGTTTTTGTTTTAAAATAATCTGAAGGCTGACTTAACGTAAAAGTACGCGGTAAACCATATAAATCTCCCCCTTTAGTACTCATTCCACGATCCAAATACCCGTTGAATTGGTCAAATACTAAATCGACATCTAAGGTAGTTCCTTCAACTGGTTTGAACGTAAACGAAGGCGCTACAGCAAAGTTCTTGCGGTTGTTGATATCTCTAAATGTCTTTGAGGTTTCATACCCCGCATTCAAGCGATATAAGATTTTCTTTTCTTTGTCTAATGGTCCCCCTACATCAATAGTTGTACGAAGTGTTTCAAAACTTCCTGCAGAAAAAGAAAGAATCCCCTTGTGTTCTTCTCGCGTTTTTTTAGTTACCATATTGATGGTTCCCCCAGGTGCAATATCTCCAAATAAAGAAGCTCCAGGTCCTTTTAGAACCTCAATGCTCTCAAAATTAATTGTCATGGGTGAACGATAATAGCTCTCTCCAAAACCATAAGCCGAACGCATTCCGTTAATCAATCGAATCCCATTGTCATACCCACTTTTAAAGCCGCGGATGACAAATTCATCGTAAACAGATGCTTGTGTAACCCCAGCTAAATCTGGAATAACATCAGCAACTTGAAATACTTGTTTATCTTCCATCAACTCACTAGACACAATAGAAATCGATTGAGGTAAATCTTTAATTCGACCATTGTATTTCCCACCTAAAACCGTAGAATTCGTCAAATAAGAATTATCTCGTCTTGAGGTTACAACAATTTCATCCAATTGATTTGTATCCTCCTCCAATTGTACTACAAAACCCGCTTTATAATTTGCCTCTGTTAAGGTTACTTGCTTGGATTTATATCCCGGAGCGTGAATCTGAATGACCAATGGAAAAGCCAATGTAGTTGCACTCTCAAATGCCCCTTCTCTATTGCTTTGTTCAATATTATGCTGATCTAAAACCACTGTTGCTGCAGCAATAGGGTTGTTTTTCTCACCTAAAATACGCCCCGCAATACGCTGTGAGCTTTGTGCCATAAGCACAGCAGGAAATAAAAGCAATAACGCCCCTATTCCTAGTTGTTGTATCTGTTTTTTCATTGTTTTAAATTATATAGTAGCTAACCGTAAACTGTCAACCGTTAATCATCCTATCCATATGCCAAGTCGTAAATCCCCCGTCTAGGGAAGTTGTACGATGTTGAAAGCCCTGTTTTTTCCAATACTCAAAAGCACCTGTCAAAAAAGGATGTGTATGCAAGTACAAGCATTCAATTTCTTTTTCTTTGGCTACTTGAAATAAAGCTTGAAATAGTTGAGTTGCAAGTCCCGTTCTTCGATAAGAAGGTTCAACAAAAAGACGGGCGACTTCTACCGTTCGTTGATGCTTATAATCTAGGTAGTCAAAACGGTAATCATAAGGCATCATGCCAATGACACCAATTAATTCCCCTTTTTCATTATTTGCTTGTAAAAACTCCCCATAAGGATGATCCAAATAGATTGATTTAAAATGAAGTAAATCGTTGGGAACTTTTGTATGGTCCAGCATGGGAAATAAATCCTTTCGAAAAGCTTTAACATAGGCAAGAACGCCTTCCATTGTCTTTTCATCTACCTTGGTTATCTTTATTTCAAACATATTAAACTTCAATTAAGGGCATAAACATCAGTTTACCTTGATTATCAAGAGGATGCAAAGGCAATTGATAGGTTTCTTCTAATAATTGATGTACTTCCTTTTTTTCGAGTGATTGAATATCAATCAATTGATTGTTTTGCATCAAATAAAAACGATCCCCAAACATAAAAGCTAAATTGGGATCGTGCATCACACAAAGAATAGTTGTTCCTTCATTAGCCAATTGTTTGATGCATTTCAAAACCGCCACCTGATAGTGTAAATCGAGGTGATTCGTTGGTTCATCGAGCATTAATACGGCTGGTTTTTGAACCAAAACACGACAGAGTAAAACCAATTGTCGTTCTCCGCCTGAAAGCGCAGTATAAGGCTTATCAATCAGATGAGTTAACTGAAAGCGCGCTACAATTTCTTCCACTTCTTGATGATCTTCTGCAGATGGTTTAAAAGAAGAAAAAGAGGCACGTCCGGTTAAGATAACTTCTCTTACTGTAAAAGGAAAAGTCGTTTGATGGAACTGATTTAAAAACCCCAATCGAATGGGATGTTTACTTCCTTTTCGCTCAATGCCATCAAAGAAAACCTGACCTTCATATTTCCTTTCTAATCCCGCCAAGATGTTGAACATGGTGGACTTCCCACTGCCATTTCGGCCTAAAATGACAGATAATTTTCCTTTTTCAAAAGAAGCATTAATTTGATTCAAGACCAATTGCTTCTCATAAGCAAAGGATACATGCTGTAATTGAATAAACTGTTTCATGCATTCCACTGCGTTAGACTTTTTTTCATGAGGTAAATAAAAATTGGCGCGCCGATTAACATGGTAAACACACCAACTGGAATTTCAAAAGGCATTACAGCACGAGAAAAATCATCAATAACTAATAAAAATGAACCACCGATGCTGATATTCGCCCAAACACCAATGGTGTTGTTTGGCCCAAAGATCATTCTACTGATATGAGGAACAATTAAGCCAAATAAGCTAATAACTCCTACGGCCGCAACAGCTGAAGTTGTAATCATGGTGGCGACTCCAATCAATAACAGTTTTAAATATTTTGGATTTACACCCACCGCTAATGCTTCATGATCCCCTAGTGCCAAAAGATTCAACTTCCAACGCAAGAGTAAAATAAGCAACAAACCGATTAAAATAGGCGCAAAAGCAGTTTGCACTTTCGCCCAAGAAGCGGTATGTAGATTTCCCATCGTCCATTGTACAATCGCTTGTAATTTATACGGATCACTTAAATATTGTAACAAGGTTAGTAATGCCGTAAAAATACCCGAGACAATGATTCCAGATAAAACCATACTCACAATGGATGTTCGTTGACCAGCGTATGAAACCATATAAGTTAAAAGAACCGCCAAGACCCCAAATACAAAAGCAGATAAATTGACCGAAATAAAGGGAAATAACATGGCTAATGCGGCACCAAATGCAGCGCCAGAAGAAATACCTAGGGTAAAAGGATCTACAATCGGATTTCTAAATATAGCTTGTAATACTCCCCCCGATACTGCCAAAGCTGCCCCTACTAAAAAAGTTAAGATAATTCGAGGTAGGCGCACTTTCCACAAAATAGTTGCAATGGGATCCGTTGTATCTCCTGTATGATGTAAAGCTTGACCCATATAATGCACTAATTCTACAGGCGAAAGATTCGTTGTTGTTCCCAACAACAGTGAACCAATCAGCAATAGAATGGGCACAATTCCCAATAGAATAAGACTAAAATGAACTTTCATATAACAAGTAGAACTTTATTTTTTAATAGCATACAAAATGTGCATAGCTTCCATTAAATCGGCTTGCAAAGCTTCTTCTGTATAAGTAGGATAACTCCACTGTCTCACTTGTTTTGCAAATAATAAAAATTTTACCGTGTGTGGGTCAAATAAAAAAGACGGTTGCATTACTTTCACTTGTTTGTTAACAACCGCAGGTAAATTGGCTAATTCACTAAGGTCATACACGTCACTTTCATTTGAATTCCACAATAAAATGATATCTGGATTCCATTTGTATAGCATTTCTGCTCCAATATTAGGTGCTTGCATTTCAAGCGGACAAGCATTGACAGCTCCTGAAAGTGTAATGGCCATATCCATTAATGTTCCCTTTCCCGAAGTAGAAAGAACACGTCCTTTAGACCAAGCATAATAGACTTTCTTTTGGTTGTCAATCTTAGTCGCCTCCATCTCCTTAATTTCCTTTTGGATATAGGTTGTAATGTTTTTTGCGCGTTCTTCTTTACCAACTAAAGTTCCTATTCCCTCTAGTTCTCTGATAATCCCTTCTTTGTTTTCACTAGCAATTGTATATACAGCAATGCCTAGATTTTCTAGTTGAGCAACAACTTCTTTGTCTTGATCAAAAGTAAGTACAAGATCTGGCTGTAAGCCAACTAAGGCTTCCACATTAGAAGAACCGCCCCCAAAAGTGGGAGTAGCAATCTCTTTTTTAGCCATACGACTATCTAAGGTTGAAAAAAAGGCAAAAGCATCTTCGTTTAAATACGTCTGCTGTGGTATACCTACTAGTTTATCTTGGGCATCCAGCATGAAAACATCATCAACTAATGCTTCATATAAAGCCACAACACGAGTAGCTGCTTTTGGTAATTTAACCTCTTTACCTCTACTGTCAATGGCGTACACTGTGGTGTCTGTATCAACAGTTGAAGGGGCTTTAGGTTCTTGTTTACAAGCTTGTACTAAACTTAAAACAACTAATAAAGGGAAGAAAAATAATTTTCTCATGGATTTATACTTGTGTCTGTTGTTGAGTCAAAAGCATTGTAGCATGCAATGGCTGTTTGACTAAGGTGATATAAGTTGGAAACTTTGCTATTACTTGTTCATATAACTGGCCATCATAAGGCACTAATAATTGATTCGTTTCCTTTTCAATAAAAATAGGCAGGTGTCTATTGCCGATATAATAAGTGAAATCTGCAATTGGTGCACCATTTGTAACTGAAAATTGAATGGTCAAGGTGGGTTTGATTACTACTTGAGCAAGTAATCCCCCATTGTAATATAAAGCATCTCCTTGCTTCCAGATATGCCCTTGTTTTCTTTCGATATGAAGTTCAATACCCTGTTTTGTCTTTCGCTTAAACAAGTGCTTTTGTGTTTCAAACCATTCGATTTCAAACCAATCAACTCCGTCAATAAGCGTTTCTTGGAATTGAACTTCATTAATATAAATAGGCTCTTGCATCAAGAAATTATTCCGCTATTTGCGCTTTTTTAGCTTCTACACGAGCTTGTAGCCATTCACACCAAGCATCTATTCCCTCTCCATTCAATGTACTGATAGTTAGGATCTCAATATTAGGGTTTACCTCTCTTGCATCTTGTGTTACATTTTCAACCGTAAAAGGAACGTAGGGTAATAAATCGGCTTTAGAAACCAACATCAATTCGCTCGTTAAGAACATACGAGGGTACTTTTTAGGTTTGTCATCTCCTTCTGTGGTAGCTAATAAAGTAACGCGATAATCTTCACCCAAGTCAAAAGCCGAAGGACATAATAGATTACCAACATTTTCAATAAACAATAGATCAAGGTTTTCTAATTCGATATGATCTAAAGCTTGAAGAATCATTTGTGCTTCAATATGACACATCCCTCCAGTAACAATCTGAAGTGCGTTCAACCCCACTTCTTTCATGCGAACCGCATCGCGATCTGTTTCAGGATCTCCAACCAAAACGGCAATATTTAGATCTTTACCTAAGCGTTTTCCCGTTTCTTGCATTAATGTAGTTTTACCAGAACCTGGGGAAGAACAGACATTGATTACACATACATTTTTTAGACGTTGTCTAATTGCATTGGCCACAAAATCATTAGCCTTTAATAGATGTAATGTCGTATTATCACATTGTAATGAACCGACGCGATTTCCCAAACTTTTTGGATTTGATGCCATAAAAATAATTTATTAGGATTGTTTGACGATAACTTTTGAAATATACAATTCATTGCCTTGTACAATGTTAGTGGAGGGAGTACCACAAGAACAGACAAAACGATGATATTCTACTTTAAAATCTTTATTACAGGTCTGGCAATGGGCTATGATATCTTGCACAACAACTTCCAGCTCCATGTGTTTATAGTTATGATGCTCTGTAATAAAAGCATCAAACGTATTTTGTATCAAAACAGGCTGTACATTAGATAGTAATCCTGCTACAATTTCTATTTTTTGGATATCTTCTACTCTAGCCTCATAATGCTCTTCCAATGTAGAAAAGATATCTTTCACGATTGACAATTCATGCATCGCTTTCCTCTTTAATTCACTATATACATTCAACTAAAACAAATAAAGGCACCTAGACTTAAGGTCCTTTTGATTCGACTACTAGCTTCAAGTCTTACACTAAAGTCAAATTCTATTTTCTGTCTTACTTCCTGGCGAAATAGTATCTTCTGCCTTTTGAACGGAGTTAAGACTTTAACTTTTCTTTACTAAATACTTGATATAGGATAGAAGTTAGAAAAGTTGTTGTTTATCTAGTTAAACACCTATATATAGGCGATAATGATTAGATTAACGAGGCAAATGTAGTAACTGTTTCGATGTCAAAATAGCACAAATCTTGACTATACTACCATTAAATAGGGATTTTACACTGCTAGAAGATGGATTGCTTTTTAGAAGTATGGTTTTCCCTCGATTTCTCTAAGCCTACAAATAAAATAAAAAGCATTGTGGCTGAATTTAGTCTTCCTATTTTAAAAAATACAGAATTGTTAAAGATATTAACATGAGGGATAGCTTTTATTTTAAAACAACTAAATCAAATATAATATTTTAAAATATTGAAATATAAATATTAATTTAACATAATTAATTTAAAATTATACTATTATGAAAAAAGGTTTATTCTTAGCTGCAGCTCTATTCTTATTAGGAGCAAGCACAATGGTAGCAAGTACAGTTGCACCAGCTACAACAATTGAAAAATCAGTTGAGGAGCATAATGATGATGTGGAAAGATCGGTATATCGTATCCGAATTTATGACAATCATACGGGAGAATTAATTCAAACCGAAGTAGGATGTTTTACGGGTGAAGAAGTAGTTCAATTTGCCGAAGATCTTATTGCTGGTTATGGCGGTTATGACGAAGCATATGCTTTGGTAGCACTTTTAGGAGATTGCTAAAAACAACAAAAAATTAAATACGAAAAAAGGGCTAGTTCAAAAGGATGAACTAGCTCTTTTTGTTTCTGTTTATTACTCCTGGTTCTCTTGTTTTTAGTTAAGATCTAAAAACAAGAGATTTATTTGATTACATAAGTATAAATTATCTGCTTATTTTGCATAAACAAGGGTGTAAAGTTATTATTTTTATAGAAATCTAAACGCATGAAGCATCTCGTAATACAAACCGATCGATTGTTGTTAAATCAACCGCAAGAAATGGATATTCCTCTTTTACTTGAGATTATGAAGAATCCAATCTACAATAAAAATACAACCAATATTCCCTTCCCGTATACAGAAGGAAGCGCTCATTTTTGGATAGAATTAGCTGAACAAGGCTTGGAACAAAAAACAGCTTATATTTTTGCGATTCGATTAAAAGATCAGCCGCATATTATTGGAGGTATTGGTTTAGGTCTTAATAAAGTGAACAACAATGCAGAGCTTGGCTATTGGTTAGATGAATCCCATTGGAATAAAGGCTATGTAACAGAAGCGGCTCAGGCACTGTTGTCCTTTGGATTTAATGAGCTTAACCTGAAACGAATTTTTGCTTCTTACTTTAGTTTTAATGAAGCTTCTGGTAGAATTATGGAGAAAATAGGGATGAAAAAAGAAGGACTTTTAAAAGCGTATACCTATAAAAACGGTGAATATATTGACCATGTGCTTTACGCAAGTATTAATCCAAATAATGAACATATTAATTAAGAGAAGAATTAGTTCTAGCATTACAATGATAAAAAGAAAAAGATTACGTATGCCTAGCATACGTAATCTTTTTCTTTTTTATTATTCCATATCTGTTGTAAGAACCAACCGTTGTCCACTTGGTAAAGGTAAATTCCAAACCTTTTCTATCTTTTGCCAAGGATGAGAAACAGTATGAAGGGTAAGCCCTCCCTTAGCGGCTAATTCAAAAGCCTCTGGTGCTAATACGCTGAAAAAATACTGCATTTCCTCAGCTGTCCAACTACCTATACCAGAACCTAATAAGCTAATGTCGGTTCCTCTTAAAATAGAAGAAGATAGTTCTATTTGGTCCCCTGCCATGGCACCAACATTAATAAATCTCGTTTTATGTTGGTAGGTTCCTTTTCCTTTTAATGCAGCTAGGATAGCAGAAGCACTTGGTCCCCATAAATAATCAAGAACGATGTCTATAGGTGATTCTTTATGTATCTGTTGTAGAGTAGCAATTAATTCTTCTTGATTTTGATGCAAAGGAACAAGAATATCGGCGCCTAACGTTTTTAATTCTTCTAGACTTGTAGCATTACGTCCTGTTACAATGATTTTACGTGCCCCATAGTATCGAGCAAGTTGTATGGCTAGTTGTCCTGTTACCCCAGTTGCTCCATTGATTAAAACCACTTCGCCTTGCTGTAACTTCGCACGCACAACTAAGGCCATAGCAGATCCCAACAAAGCATTAGGCAAGGCAGCAGCTAAAGCTAGATCTATTCCCTCAGGTAAAGGAACGAGTTGATTTTTCGGAACAACCGCATATTCACTAAGCATTCCTTCTGTGCCAAATCCATACGCCAATTGGCCATTCTCCAACTCCCCTACACCATCTGTTCCAATCACAAAGGGAGAAAAAGGTTTAGTGGCAACAGAATAATGTGCCCCACTGGCAATTGCACGGTCTAAATTTTTAATTGAAACTGCTTTAACACGCATCAAAACCGATGTGGTAGAATCAACCTTTGCAGTCTTAAAATCAGAAACATAAATAGGATCTTGTCCTTTCTCTTTTACAATAACAGCTTTCATTTTATACCTTTTAAGTTGAATCAAAAGTAAAAATAAAAGCCTCAACTAGACGATAACAAATGTTATCAAATTATCGTTTGAGTTGTTTGCTTTTAATTCGACTCAAATGCACTTTAGAAATGCCAATATAAGAAGCAATATAGTGCTGTGGAATTCGTTGAATCAATTCAGGTCGAGTCTCAAATAGCTTGAGATAGCGTTCTTCTGGAGTTGATTGTATAAAAGAAAGACTGTGGTTTACATAGTCAAATGTACGTTGAAAAATCACATCAATAAATAAATCCCTGTATTCAGGATGGGTCAAAGAATCTTCTAAAAGAGGTTGAATATCCTCTTTATCTGCGACCAAAACTACCGTGGGCTCAATCGTTTCTAAAGTAAATTTACTCGCTTGCCCTTTCCAAAAACTTTCAATGGAAGAAACCATGCTGTTTTCTAAAAAAAACTGAAAAGTAACCTCCTGACCTTCATGATTTAACCAAACGCGCATACAACCCTTTTTAATCCAAAAAACTTTAGTTGCAACTTGTCCTTCCTCTAGTAAAATAGTTTTGGCAGGATAACTTTCCTCTCTAAAATATGGTCCATAGGCTGCGATAAAAGTTTGACTTAAAGTGGATGTACGATCAAATTTTTCAAACATAAATAAAATTTTAATGAAACATAGTGAAGATTACTATCTAAACTAAAGTACACTATTTTATTCAAAGAGAAAGTAAAGCGCTACATCTATGACCTATAGCGTACTTAAATTTTATTGTTTTGGCTTATTTTTTTATTTGTTAATATATTTAACAAATTGTGAATTTAATATTCGTAATATTAAAAAATTAAATTAATTATTCCATTTTAAATTAAAATAACAATAATTTAGTAATCCAATTCAAATAATAGAATTTTATGAAAAAAAAATTTTTATTGCTTGCTACTCTAATGGTATTAGGGACTGGTACAATCATGGCTAAAACGTTAACAACAAACGAAAGCTCAGTTTTAACGATTCAAACTGGAGAGGTTAAGAATCAATATACGATTACATTCTACGACATTGTTACTGATGAATTAGTTTATCATGAAGTAGTTTGTGTTACTGCACAAGAAGGATTAGATATGGCAGATGCAATTGCTGAAGACCTTGGAGGTTACGACAAAGTTTATGGGTTTCTTAGATTGGATGGCGAGTGCGAACTATAATTCCAGACTAATTAATTTTTAAAAAACGCTATCTCAAATAATTTGAGATAGCGTTTTTTTTCGTGTGGATTGAACAAAGGAAAGACTATGATTAACATAGTCAAACGTACGTTGAAAAAGTAGCTGTTTTTTTTAAAAAAAATGAAATGTTATTTCTTGCCTATTTTTATGCCACAAAACACGCATGTATTCTTTTTATTCTAAAAAAAATAAAGATTGTAGTAAAGGCCAAAAGAGTTTCTTGCTTTTTTTAACATTTGAGTTTTGAATTTTTAGAATGAAATTATTTAAATTTTAATAAATATTAAATTTTTGCATCTATTTGGAACCAAAAATAAAAAATATAAGATAAAAAAATAGCTCAATTAGCCTGTGCATAGTGACTCTGATTTTTTATTTAACTAAAGTATACTTTTATTACACACTCTGTTATAAATGAGTTAGTTAAGTTCTGTTTTTTGTTTTTAGTTACTAATTTTATCTTAATCAACTTTAAAACTAACACATTATGAAGCAAAAATTATTTTTATTTTTCGTTCTATTTATAATAGGCGGAAGTATCGGAATTTCAAGAGAAGTAGTACATCATATTACTGCTGCTACTCCTGCTATTGAAAAAATTAACTCAGATCCTAATAAGCGTATTTATGCTATTTTAGTTCGAGACTCCTGGAATAATAAACTACTCATTTATGAAGAAGAGGTTTGTGGTATGAATAATGCTTTTGATAGGGCTGAAGTTCTATTAGAACAATTTAATGTAATTTATCAACCAGGTCGAATAGATATTGTTTTAGCTCCTAGAGACCAAGATTGTGAACCTTAAATTATTATATAAATAAACAGTGCGCAAACATTTGCGCACTGTTTATTTATTTTCGTAACATTAATATCCAATAGTAAAGCGTTCTTGATGATGCTGTGGAGTTTCCAATTCATCTAGCATTGCTTTTGCATAGTCTTCAACTGAAATATGACTTGCTCCATTTTGATCCACTAACAAGTCATCTTTACCTAAGCGATATACGCCTGTGCGTTGTCCTGGTTCTAGATGAGCTGCTGGAGAGAAGAAAACCCAATCTATATTTTTTTCTTGTATCAGCGTATTTAAATAAAACTCGCCTAGTGATTGAACACCTCCCATAATGGCCTCTGGTATAGCACCAGAATCTACAACACGTAAGCCAGGCTGAACAAATAAAGTTCCTGCCCCCCCTACAATAAGCAAACGATTTACACCTGCTTGTTTTACGCCTTCTAAAATAATAGGATATACCCTTAAAGTTTCTTCATATATATTGGGATTGGACCAACCTGGATTGTAAGCACTGATTACAGCGTTTTTTCCTTTACTCCATGCGGCTACTTGTGCTGCAGTCTCGATTACCCCTGCTACAACAGTTAGATTTGGGTGTTGAATGGTTATCTTTGCTGGATTTCTAACTACAGCTGTTACTTGGATATCGCGTTGTAAAGCCTCTTTTAAAAGGGCCGTACCAACAAATCCACTTGCTCCTAGTAATACAATATTTTTCATCTTTTATTTTTTTAAATTTTACTAAAACAAAGGTAGCAGCGTGCACAGCAAAAGAAATAATACATGAACGCCAAAAGAGGGTAAATTAGCGCTGATTCTTTTTCCGTTGATTATCTCGAAATGCTTGGGGAGTTAAATTGGTGTGTTTGCGGAAATATTTAATAAAATTGGTCGGTTCATCAAAGCCTAGTGTAAAACTCAATTCTTTACTAGATAAAACACTATAGCTCAATAAGCGTTTGGCTTCCAAAATTACACGAGCATCCAAACAAACTTTTGGGGTTAAACCGGTCGAATGTTTCACCTCTTGCGTTAGTTTTTTCTCTGATATCCCTAATAGTTCTGCATAATAGTTGATATTTCTATTTTCTTTGAAATAGGTTTCAATAGCCTTATAAAAATCTTGCGTGATTGTATTGGTTGTAAGTGAAGGAGAAGGTTTCACTTGTCTTTCTGCCTCGAGTAATACAATTCTCAAATAGTTTTGTGCAATTGCTAATTGAAAGGAATCGGTTTTATTCGCTAATTCTTTTTCAAGTAACACAAAAAGGTGTTCAATAATACAAGCTGAAACAGACACAATCTTATTTGCTGTAACAAGACTTAGTATTTCGGCCGTATGTAAAAAATTAGCATCTTCTTCTGTACGCGTAAAAAAAGAAGCTGTAAATAGAACTAATTGACCAGTATAGGCAGTTGTAACATCAAATTCACAAATTTGACCTGCTGCAATAATAAGCAATTGATTTGCTTCTATGGTTATAGGTTCAAAATCAATATAGCAAGTAAGGCTACCTGTTTTAACCCATATCATTTGATAGAACTGAGCCTTATGCGGTTGTCCTACTATGTGTGGAACTTGACGAATAAAAGCAAGATCCTTTACCTCTATCTCTACAGGTAAAGGATTGAATGCGTAGGTCTTGATTTCTTCTATTGGATTCATCGATACAAAGTACAATTTGTAACGGAAATAATTCTCATTTTAGGCGTTAAAAAATAAAAAAAGGATAACCTTTTAAGTTATCCCTTTTTTTATTTTTTATTTTCTCAAATACACTACGTGTACTTTTTCGATATCTTCATATGATGATGCTTTTCTAAATTCTCCAACTACAGGTATATCGTCATCATTAATAAATTCTCCTAATAGAACTAATTTAGTTGCTGTTAACTCAATAATCTCTGTGCTTTCTTTTGTTTCATTACTATAAAGCATATTTCCTTTGATATAGTATGTTACTTTTTCTTCTTCTTTCTCACAATCTGTTCCATCCATAAAGAAAGATCTAGAAATCAAATCCTTACCTTTAAATTCTAATTCATCTAAGCCACAACCTTCATCTTCAGATTCATATTCATCAATTACCTTATCGTTTTTGTCTAAAAATAATACTCTAGATTCTTTCCAAACACCTTGAATATCAGTATCAAAGTTCGATGAACTATTATCATCACTTGTACATCCTACTGACGTTAATCCTAAAACTGCAACAACAGCTAATAAAAATAATTTTTTCATAATTTTTGTTAGTAAATTGATGCGCGAAAATACTATATTTTTTCTTTAAACAAAGAATTATTTGAAAAATAAATAATACATCCTTTTAATTTGCTAATCATCTTATAGAAAATGCAATTTATATGCTAGAAATTAGAGGCAAATAAAAAAGAGTAGCCGTTAGACTACTCTTTGCTCTAAATATTTAGATCGTTTTATTTTTTGCTATATTCTGTTCTAATATAAACAGTTCCATCTTCAAATTCCTCCTCAATATCGCTAGATTCAAGGACTAATTTTGTTTTTGTAAGTTCTATGATTTCAATTTTATTTTCTATACGTTCATCTTCATCAAAGTAAACAGAAGTAATCGTTTTCCCTGAAATTGTATACGTATCCTCATCCATATCTACTTTACATTCTTTGGTATCGAAGGTTTTGAATGGAAACTTGAATAAAAGGGTATTGCTTTTAAACTCAATTTCATCTACACCACATCCATCATTAGTAGAAGCTGTCTCTTCATCTACTACTTTTTTATCTTTATCTAGATAAGTAGTTTTTACTTCTTTCCATTCGCCTAAAATATCATTTTGATAGTTAGGAGATGAATTGTCATCACTTGAACATGCTACTGTTCCTAAACCCAATGCTGCTACAGCAACAAATAAGAAAATCTTTTTCATAAAAATATTTTTTTTAAATTTTGTGCAAAATTATGAAAATATTTTAATAATCAAATTTATTTGCTATTTAGTATTAGTTAATTTCAGAAAAAGTAAGAAAGTGTAATTTTATATAACAATAAAAAACAGGAGATATCTCCTGTTTTTTATTTCTTCTACTCTTAAAGGGGAACTTTTTTACTGTGTTTTACTTGGATGTATTTTACTTCATCTGGAAAATCACCATCTATATCTGAAGATTCAATGGTTAATGTAGAAGCACTTACCTCAATAATTGTATTTTTGAATTCTTCAATTTCTTCTTCTCCTTGAATTTTTACAGTTATAATTCTACCTGATAAAGTAAATTCAATTTCTTCAGTCTCTACTTGGCAATCCGCTCCTTCTCCTAATCTAAAAGGTAATTTACTGATTAATGTATTTCCTTTAAATTCAACTTCATCAAATCCACATCCTTCATTATCTGTGGCTATTTCTTCTGCAATTACTTTTCTATCTTTATCTAAAAAGAGTGTTTTTACTTCCACCCATTCGCCTTGAATTTCATTGTGATATTGCTTTGATGAACTATCATCGCTAGAACAACCCACGGCCCCTAGACCTAACACAGCTAGGGCTGCAAATAGTAGTGTTTTTTTCATTTCTGATTAATTTGATATTAATTTATATTATTTTCATCGCTATTTTCAAAAAAGCAGGGTTCTCAAAAAGAACCCTACTTTTTGAAAGTAAGTTTTTTATTCTCTCACGATAAATTGAACATTTTGCTGTCCATTATCTGTTTTTAACACTAAGAAATAAGAACCTGAAGCTACTGTCGCTGGAAGATCAATACTTGAATTTCCACGTTGTAACTCTCCTCTTTGAATCATTTGTCCTTTTAAATCATAGATCACATAACTTGACGTTTCTTGGATGGTTTCATCAAATTGAACATGTAAACGTTGATTTCGCTTCACTGGATTCGGATAAACAGCTAATTCAGTACTAGTTGGCGCTTCAATGTAAATAGGGCAACTTGTTATTTTCTTGCCATTTTGTAAAGTCAATTCCACATGATAGGTCGCACCAACTTCTAAAACATCACCATAATTAGTACCAGCTGAATACGATTGTCCTGTTCCAATACCTTCTCCATTTTTAAACCACTGATATGCTGTGAATATATAGCCTGTGTTCGTCTGTTTATTGTTATTTACTAACAAGACATTGTTGTATTTCTGATAGACAATCTTATCTGTAGGAATGCGCTTGTCAATAATTACCTTATAGGTTTCACTTGTTCCGTAGGCCGATTGTACTTTAATCATTTGCTCATATTGTCCATACTCAGGAACTTCAACTACAATGTGTTTTCCAGGTGTTACTATTGTACCTTCTAGCGTTTCAACTTCAATTAATACACTTTTTTGTTGTGATTCACATCCGATTGTTACCAATACTTCTTTTTCAACTCTGCCATAAGAAACTCCATCAACGATTAAGTTTAGAATATCTGTATTTTTACTTACTACTTCGATCGTACGGGCAACTGCTGCTGCTGCATTGTAGTTTTCATTTCCTGCTTGTCTTGCTGTAACTGTAACAAATCCAGGACGTAAGAATGTAATTAATCCTGATTCAGTAACGGTTGCAATATCTCTATCTTCAGCATAATCGATACTAAATGAAACAGGTAAAGAGGAACTAGCAGTAGCTACAAGTTGTAACGTTGGAGTATCTTCTAATAATACTTCTACTGGTGGTTCAAAATCAATAACTTGATCAGCTTTAACGATTGTTAATACCGCTTGTAAAGTAAGTAAATCATAATTTGGTCCAAAATCAATACGTGCAGTTACGTTATAGACTCCAACTTGTACTTGGTTGTTATTTGTATAAGTAATAACCGCATCTTCAGGTACATTCCCTTGTACTTCTAGTGATTTTACAGTTCCATCATAGACAACAGTACGTGATGGTAAAGACAAACCTGTAATTGTTCCGCTGACAATTTCAAAATCTGCAGATACAAATGTTTCGATGTTATAGTTATTTCTTGGCGCTAACGTTCCTTGTTCAATTGGATAAAGTCCGATAGCTTCACCTGCCTGACGGGCTAAACGACCTGACATGACTTGCGACTGTTGTTCTCCACGTTGTAATCCTTCTACTGTATAAGTTAAAAGTGGATCTGCTTGTCCAAATGTTTTTTGTTGATTCTCATTTGCGCGAACGGTTATTGGTGCAGGTTTAATTTCAAATTTACTATCATTTAGAATCATAAAAGTATAATTACCTAAAGCTGAGCTTAAACTACCTTGTTCGTAAGCATATAGCCCAACGTTTTCACCCGCTACTCTTTCAATAACTCCATTCAATGTCGTCTCCTGTGTATCGTTAAATTTAAAGCCTGTAGCTATAAATGTTAATACAGGATCAACTGCACCATATGTTTTGAATAGGCCTGCTGTTGGGTTAATAGTTAAGATTGCAGGATTAATGCGGAATTGATTTTCTTCATAAACCAAAACATAATTTGGATTTATTACGTGTAAACCGCCTTGATTAATCGTATAGGTTCCCACATTCTCCCCTGTTTCGCGTGCTAATTGACCTGCAACAATTTGATCATCATTAAACCTTGCTCCTGCAACAGTATAAGTTAACACAGGATCTGCATCACCGTATAATTTCGTTAAAGCATCTGCCGATACGGTTAAAGTTGCTTTTGTAATTTCAAAAGTAGCTTCAACAAAGGTAATAGTATAGTTTGGTCCTCCTTGTAAATTACCCTGTGTGATTGGATAAATTCCAAGATTCTCTCCTGGATTTCTACTCAAACCGTTTAGAAGAACACTTTGATTATCTTCATATTTAAATCCTTCCACGGTATAGGTTAGAGTTGGATCCGTTTCTCCATATTCTTTTTGTTGATCACTGTCTGCAGTAACCGTTAACATGGCCTTGTTTACTGTTAAGGTAAAGATTACATCTTCAGCAGGTAAATATTGCGAATCACCTTCTTGACTCACTGTAACTCGAGTTGTTCCTGCTCCTTTAATTACCAATTCTCCATTTTCAACGATAGCTATACTTTCACTTTCAATCGTATAGGATAGAGGCAATCCACTATCAGATTCTCCATGAGTAAAGGCTTCATCACCATAGTTTTTAACTATGTCTGTTGCTGTAATAACTTGCGTATCTGTTGCCTCTTCTGTTGTAAATGTCACAGGACCATACCAAATACCGCAAGGTAGTGCTTGTACATATACATCATAAGTTGTATGTGCACGTAAACTACTGAATACATACGGGTGTTCTATATCCGATACACTCGTGCCTTCTCCTCTTTCAAAACCAGTTAATCCATATTCTATAGTAAACAACTCAGCTGTTGAAGCAATATGTAAGGTAGATCCCTCTGCTGCTGTTGGATCTACTACTGCGCTCGTAATAATTTGAGGTTCTATTACTGTAACCACCACTTCTTCTCGTGAAGATTTACATCCAGTTTCAAAAATCCAATTATAATAGCCCATATAATAAGAAGATAGGAATCCATTACCTGTAATAGAAGCTACTTCTGAGCTATAAGGATAGGACGCGCCACTAGTATTTCTTAGAAGTCCATCAGATGGTAAATTGGTCGATATCGCATAGGTTCCAGGTGTTAATTTAATATCAATAGGAACCACTTGTTTTATAGTTCTTCCTCCACCAACTGTAGTATAATTAATTGTACCCACTGTAGCAGAACCTGTCGTCCCTCTTTGTTTAAATGTCATGCTACCTGTTTGCCCTGCAGTAGTAGGATAAATATCAATACTTTTTAACGTTGTTGTTTCTAAAACAGTAAAATATACATCCCATTCACTCCCCCAATTGCCCGAAGATGTACTTACTGCTGCTGCATTTAATGGACCTGTTGGAATTGTTGCTGATTCAGGGGTCGCTACTTGATACCAAAAGGAAGAAGTTGCTGATACTGTAGTTGTATACGTGTTTCCTGTGTGAAGTGGAGTCGTTGATGTTTCTGAATTATACCAATTCACGATTCCTTGTGTGTCTACTGTTAAAGTAACCTCACGAGAACCACAGAAAGATAAATCTGTGGCACTTGTTGTCAATTCATAATCAGGATGCTCACATAACGTAGTAAAAGATATTCGACTCCAAATACTTTCATCTGTTGCAGCACAAAGCGATTGAACATAGATAAGATATTCTGTTTCAATACTTAAACCCGTTAGGGTTTCTGATAAATTAGTAGTAGTTAGGGTGCGAACTAGTCCTGTAGCGTCACCTGGACGTCCACTGGTTCTTAATTCAATTTTATAACCTAAAGCAGGTGGAGTTCCCAGTATAGGCGCATCCCAAACGACTTGTACTGAATTTTTAGTAATCCTTTTTGCCTTTATATTCAAAGGCGGAAAACAAGTAGGTGGTGATATAATTTGAACCGCATAATCTTCAGTTTCACCATACTGAGACGTTAATCTACAAGGATCTAAATCAGCACCTTCTTTATTGTGATGATATTGTACTCTTAATCGGTATATACCCGGTTGAACAGTTGCAGGAACTGTAAAACTAGGAAAATTGGCAGTAGTACTAGGCGTAATAGTATTGGTAATTACACTAACTTTTTCATTTGCTTCGAAAACAAGATTATTATTGTAGTCAATCCAAATCGCAGCCCCATGATTTCCAGTTCCAGTTCCACTGGTCAAAGAAGCAATATAAGCCTCTCCTATTTCTAGTATTGCTGGTTCAACTGTTCCTGAATAATCTTTATATCCAGCTGTTCCTTCAGAGGCATTTGAATTGTTATTTAAATTTGATAATTTAAAGTTTCTAATTTCATCTGTGTTATTTTGTGCACCTGTAGGTATACAATATCCTGTTCTAAATTGAAAAGGACCTGCCCAGGCACTTACTCCATCTACAGCACCACAATCACGGCGTACATAATAGTCGTAATCCATATCTGCAGTTAAACCAGACAGTGTTCCTCCATTGGCAAAACCAGTGACTAATGTTCCAGCTGTAGCAACGTTAAAACCTCTTTGCCCCCATTTAATATCAAACGTATTTCCTGCGCTTGTCCAAGTTAAATCTACACTTGTTGCAGTCAAATTTTGAATACCTAAGTTCTCAGGTTTAAAACAAGTTGGTGTAATTTCACCGGATAAAGCAAAAATATGCAAAAATCCACTAGTTGAACTGGTTTTAGTAAGCGCAACTTGTTGGATAATCTTATTTTGATTATCTGAACTAATATCAATAGCTACTTGAAATAGTTTTGGGTTAGTCGTATTGTTATCTGGGTTTTGAGTTCCAGTACGAGGTACTCTTCCAATTCCTCGAATCGTAATTGCTGGTGTACCTTGGTCGTACCAATCTGGAACAGACTGAGAAGTAAATGTTTGCGTTGTTGCATCTGTAAAAGTAATGGTCCCTGTAAACGTTGACGGAGAACTTCCAGAAGTAGTTAATAAAAATAGTTTAATTAACTTATTTGTTGTTTGAACCGCTAAGGTACCTGTTCCATTATTTGCATTAATCTTTAAACTGTTATTTTGATTATATGGCGCTAGTTGAAAGGTCAATCCTGGTGTGCCTGTTGCAATAGAAGTAATTAACCCATTCGGAGGAAGTCCTACTGTTGCATTGGGATAATTAGTACTCATAAAAGCATTATTTGCACCAGAGCTTGTTGCATCAACGGCCGAGGTGGTATAGGTAGATGCAGGGCTATCCTCTGCAATAACATCTTCATTAAAACCGGAAGTTATAACTAAGGGAGTATAGTTTTGTCCTTTAGTTAGCTGTGCCGATAAAAAGAGGAAGATCAAAAAGAATTTTAAAAGTAGTTTTTTAGTCATAATCCTTCATTTGGTTAAGTTGGTTAGCTGGTTGTACGAGGGTAATACCCCCTATTTCTCTATAGTTAAGTGTTAATTTTTACATAAATAATTTTAGATTATTTGGCAAATAGTACTTGTTTTTACTTTTTGTAAATCCTGATATTTTTACATATAGGCACTAATATAGCAATTATAATAAAATTACATTATTTTTTTATGCAAATATTTAAAATAAACATCAATAAAAAACATAGTGAAATTCAAGAAAATCTATTTTATGTTAATTAAATCACAACACATAATCCCTTGCTGTCCTTCTACCATTCTTTAAAAACTGCGTTTTGTCCACTATCTACTGCTTTTATTCTCTTACTTCGCATTCTTTTTTGTTTTAAATTTGAAAGAAAAAGGAATGATATCAAATAGTGTTAGAAGAATATTGGACTTTCTAGGTATAGCCCCAGTTAAAGTTCCTGAAGCAGAAATAGTCGATATCGATAGTTTATCTCCTTCCATCAAGCGAATTCGCCTCAAAGGACAATTTGAAAAGCTTCAATTTACAAGTGGATCTTATGTGAGTTTTAAACTCAATTATACTCAAACTAGAAAATATACTGTATCTTCTTTGGATAAAGCAAAGGGATGTTTGGAATTTATTGTCTATTTACACAAACAGAAAGGCAGTGGGCAAGCATTTATGAGTCAATTGGCTATTGGAAATAAAATTAGTATGAACAGCTTGCGTTCAAATAGTAATTATCTCGATTTGCCTAGTACTAAATTTGTGTTTTTTGGAGATGAAACCTCTTTAGGATTGGGATTATCCTTATATCAGAAATGGAAACAAATGAATAGTGAATTTATCTTTCTATTTGAACTAGATGAGGAAAATAAAGATATACCAGAGAAATTGGGTTTTGAACATGCTGTAGTGTATCCTAAAAATAAAGTTTTCAGAAATGAGCGAACTATTGGACAGTTAGCACCAATTGAATCTACTCAATGGAAAGATGCTATTTTCTTATTAACAGGAAATGCGAAATCAATACAGATTTTCAGAAAAGTAATTAAAGATAAAACGACGAGTAAAGTATATACAAGAGGATACTGGATTGAAGGGATTGAAGGATTATAAGGTAACAGCGAACCAGATCTAGTTCGCTGTTACCTTAGTAGGATTATAAATCCAAGCTCATTTTAAGAATCGGATAAGGTTTTCCTTGCCCATCTAATGCAGTTCTACTTTTAGTCTTAAACCCCATATACTGATAAAAACCAACAGCTTGCTCGTTTTGTTCATTGACTTCAACTTGCGTTATTCCTTCATTTTGGATTGCATAGTCAAGTAGCTTTTTGCCAATTCCCTGCCCGCGAATCGCAGCATCAATAAATAGCATTTCTAGATTATTTTCAGCTAAACCCATAAACCCAACCAATTGTCCTTGGTATTCATACCCCCAAAGGGAAACAAAAGAAAAATAAGTGGGTAGGTTTTCTTTATAATAAGCAAAGTCTTCTTCTTTTAAAAAATCATGCGTAGCTAAAACAGCACTTTCCCAAATCTCTAGTAAACGTGGGTAGTCTGTTGGAGTAAGTTGTCGTATCATATTTAATTTGTTTAGAAGTACAAAATTCGATTCTTTGGAAATAAAAACACTGAACCTGGGTTAAAAAATTCGCTTGCGTATTCTGCTTAATGCTTGTGGAGTAATCCCCAAAAATGAAGCAATATCTTTAAGTGGGATAAAGTTAATTAAGGCCCCATAAGAAGTTACTAACTCTAAATAGTACTGCTCTGGTGAATATTTAATCATATATACTTGGCGTTCTAATAGTCGATTGAGCAAGATTGCAGTTAAACTATCAAAGACAGCTTTCAACGATGGAATAGTTTGATACAACTGTTCTACTTGTGTTCGATCAATGTAGTAAACCTCACAATCCATCACGGTCTGTACATGAAAAGTGGCGCTTTGATTGAGTGTAAAAGAAATATTAGACATCGAAAATGTACCAGGCTTACAAAACCAAAAGGTTTGCTCTACTCCTTTCTGATCCAATACCCAACAACGCAGAATACCTTCATAAATGAAGTAACTATACTTTTCTACTTCTCCTTCTTGAACTAAAAAAGCATTCTTTTTGATCTTCTTTTTTTCAAAAAAAGTATCAAATAAATCGTATTCCTTAGATGTGAAGGTCTCTAATGGAAGAGCATATTCTTGTAATAGTTTTTCTAAAAGCATAATAGCAGGACTATGTATTGTAAAATTACTTACTTCTGAGTGATAAAACTAAAAAAAACACATCATTCAAGAAGAAAGAAATATATTTCTTGAATGAGTTAGAATAATACGCTAAATTGTCGATCAATGATATAAATAAGCTACATGAATCAATCAAACTCTATACATACTGATACTTTATACCAAGATGCTAGTCTCGTACAGTTTTATGATTATGATAATCCTTGGTCTGAGGGTTTTACACCCCTATTAGATCAAGTCAAAAAAACAGATGTTGTACTTGATTTAGGTTGTGGAACTGGAACATTAACATCAGAACTAGCAAAAAAATGTCAAAAAGTCTATGGTATTGATCTTGCCGCAGAAATGCTAGAGATAGCTCAAACCAAATCTTCAACCGTTAGTTGGATGAAAGAAAATATTTGCACCTTCTCCTTAGACCAACAATTTAATGTTATTTTATTATCTGGTCATAGCTTTCAAACATTACAATCAGATGCTGACCGATTAGCACTTTTTCTAAAGATTAAGCAACATTTAAAACCTACGGGGTTCTTTATTTTTGATAGTAGAAATCCAACAGTAGAAGAATGGAAAACTTGGACCCCTCAAGCCTCTATCCGCTATTTTAAACATCCCGCTTATGGCGTAATCAAGGCTTGGAACGACTGGGAAAGACAAGGTCATTTACTTTGTTACTATACCTATTACCAAACCATTGATGCTACTCAACTCTGGCAAGCATCTTCTCTTATTGATTTTCCATCACAAGATTCCATTGTAGCTCTTTTAGAAAAAGCGGAATTAACTGTTGCAAACATCTTTGGAGATTGGGAGTTTAATCCCTTTACTCCTACTAGTGAAGAAATGATTTTCAAAGGAACACATCTATAAAAATAAAAGAGGATGACGTTAACCGCATCCTCTCTTCTTTATATTGCTTCTATATCATCTACGTGAACTGTAAGTTTAATTCCACCTAAAGCAACAAGGGCTTTCTTCCCTCTTATTTCGAGGATTTCTCCTACTTTTGCATTGGATTTTATTACTACTGAAATACCGATGCCCAATTGTTTGATGGGTGCAGGAATTTCTACTTTCTCACTTATTTTTTCACTTGCTTTTATTATTTCTTTAGGCTCCAGTATGCTTTCTACAACATCTGAACTTAGTTGTTCAGATTTTTGCTTTAATGCCGCTACTTTCTCTGCTATTACGCGTTGTAATTCTTCTTCAATTACAAGATAGTTTGCGTCAATCTTTTGCGATGCATTGGAAAGTATTTCTTCTGCTAATCCGATTCTGCGTGCAACATCTAAAGCATATGAACTTCCTGGGTGTCCTTGAGACAGCTGATACAAAGGTTTCATTTCCTTAAAATCATATAACATGGCACCATTTTCTAATCCTTGGGTGCGTTGGGCAAACCCTTTTAAGTTATAAAAGTGAGTCGTGATTAACCCAAAGCACCCTTGCTCATTGAGTTGTTCTAAAACACTTTCAGCAATAGCACCTCCTAATTCAGGTTCTGTACCTCCACCAAATTCATCAATGAGAATCAGCGTTTGGGCATGGGCATGTGTTAAGAAGAACTGCATGGTAGTCAAATGAGAGGTATAGGTACTCAAATTGTTCTCCATACTTTGTCCATCGCCAATATCCAAAAACAAATGTTCAAATAGCCCTGCGGTTGAAGTAGCATCAACTGGGATTAATAACCCGCATTGCAACATATATTGTAAAAGTGCAACAGTCTTTAGAGTTACTGATTTCCCTCCTGAATTTGCTCCAGAAACCACTAAAATGCGATGGTCTTCTGCCAAACTAATAGTTAATGGATGAAGCACTTGACCAGCTTCTCGTAAACGCAGCGCTAATATCGGATGATACGCTTGTTTCCACTCAACTACGGGTTGATTGACCATAATAGGCTTAATCCCCCCTATCTTTTGAGCAAGCAAAGCTTTTGCACGAATAAAATCCAACGTACCAATGAAGGTATACAATTGGTATAGTCGCATTTCACTTTGTCTAACAGCACGAGTCAATTCAACCAGTAGACGTACAATCTCTCTTCTTTCTTCTTGTTCTAAAACAAAGAGTCGGGTATTTTCGCTAACTAATTCTTCCGGCTCAATAAAAACAGTTTTTCCAGAACGAGATTCATCGTGTATTACTCCTTTAAATCTGCGTTTAAACGAAGCTGTTATTGGAATGACCATACGTCCATCTCTCATACTGGATGGTGTTTCCTGATCAATTAATCCTGCTGCTTGTGCTTTGCGCCATAGGGAATCAAACTTCTTCTGAATCGTCTGTTTGACCTGTATTTTTTCTTTTCGAATAGAAGCCAATTCCTTAGATGCGCTATCGCGAACTTGTCCTTGTTGATCAACTACTTGACTAATTGCGTCAACTAGCTCATCTAAAGGTTCATAGTTTTTAGCTAAAAGCGCCATTTTTTGATAGATCTCTCGATCATCTTCTCGCTGGATAACTACGTCATATAGCTGTTTTCCACTAATCAAGGTGTGCTGAATGCTCAATACATCTTCTATAGTTAACCAGCTTGTAGTATCAGCTATGACTTGTTGAACTGTAGAGCGCGTATCACTATAATCCGTTAGTGGAAAACGACGCTCTCTTTCTATTAACATCCTCATTTCTTCTACTTGTTCTAGTTGATGAACAAGTAATTCGAAATTAGTATGAATAGTTAATTCATCTACTTTTTCAATGCCTAAAGAACCTAAACAGAAGTCCTTGAGCATTTCGCGAATGGATGTAAATCCGCATTTTTCTTCATAATTAGATGGAAATATCATCTCTTTTTTTTTATTTTATTCAACCATTTCTCCAAAGCGAGGGTAAATAAAAATCTTTTGTATAGAGGAAAACTCATAGCAATACGATGGCTATAAGTTTTCCTTTTTTTTATTGTCTCGCTTGCCAATCACTTCTATTCAAACGGCTAATGTGTTCTACACGGTAGTCATTCATAAATTGATTGTATTGATTTTCAACAATATGTGAATGTTGAAAGCCACATTTCTCTTGTGCTTTTTTGGATTTTTCATTTCCTTCAAAAAAGCCACACCAAAGCGTCTCTAATTCAAGGTTCTCAAAACTATGTTGGATAATTATTTCAAGTGCTTCTGGTATTAATCCTTGTCCCCAAAATGGAACGCCAAGCCAATACGCTACTTCTCCTTCTTGTTCACTAATAGGGAAATTACTATCCTTGCCAATCAATAATCCAATACACCCAATAGCGCGATTGTTTTCTTTTAATGCTACAGCGTATATTTCTGGTTTAGAAAATACTTCTTCAATAATACTTCTACTTTCTTCTACACTAGTATGTGCAGGCCATCCTGCTACTGGTCCAATGTTTTCATCTTTAGCATAACGAAATAAATCTTCTGCATCTGTTACTTCCCAAGGTCTGAGAATTAAACGTTCTGTTGTAAATTTCATCTTTTTACTTCTATTAATTTCTAGGGCAAAAGTAGTGGGTATAAGCGGATTACGATATACCAAAATTTAAGCACTTTCGGTACTTTTGAAAACAAATAAAAGACTATAATGAGATAAAAGCGTATATTTACGTCATAATCAAAACTAACATGCAAACTTCTCTCTTTCAAACTTCGTCCATTGGGATGCGCTTCGGGACAACAACCTGGGAAAATCAATTGGGGTATCCTTTGAAGCTTTCTTATTTAGTTGTATTACTCGGATTAGAAGGAGAAGCTACCATCACCCTTAATTTTAAGGACTATACGCTCTCTAAAGATACGCTAACGGTACTGTCTAGTGATACAATAGCCATTATGCAGCAAAAATCAGCAGATTTTAAAGTTTATGGTTATCTGATTGATCGAAGTTTAGCTAGTGAAATAGCTTATCAGCTTCCCAATCAATTGTTTGGTTTTATTCATGATTATCCAGTACATCAATTAAGTAAACGAGAGAAACAACAAGTAGTATACTGGAACAAACAACTGCTGTATATGCTTGAGAACAATGCATCTCATGTACAGCAAATGGTTTGCAATCACTTTGAAAATCTATTTTTGCGTCTTGCTGAATATATGGATGAACAAGGAACTTTCAAACAGCAAAAATTCAGTAGACAAGAAGAACTGTGCTGGAAGTTTTGGGATCTTATTGGACAGCATGCTAAAACACATCGAGAAGTGGCTTTTTATGCAGAAAAATTACATATTACTCCCTTCTATCTTGCTCAAATTTCAAAAAAACACTTAAACGATCAACCCAAAGACCTAATCAACCGCCAAGTTGTACTAGAACTTAAAACACTCCTTCGAACAACAGATAAGAGTATTGGAGAAATTGCCGAAGAGCTTCATTTTGTAGATCCTTCTTATATGGGGCGATTTTTTAAAAGAGAAACAGGATTTTCTTTGAGCGCATATCGAAAGTAAAATGACACTCATAGGTATAAAAAGTGAATCGAGCCACATAGAACTACATGACTCGATTCGTTGAATAAGATAAGAAAATTAAACAATTGCCACGTGTGACGTGACTGCATAATCTTTTGTAAATACACAGTTCGTTGTAGCATAAACAGAGAACATACATTTGTTGCAATGGATACACAACCCTGCTTTGTTTGGATTCTCTTTGATCTTTTGAATCATATCAGGTTCGCGTAATAATGCTCTTCCTATAGCAACTACTGGGAACCCTTCTTCTACGGCTGTTGCGATATGTTCAAAGGTATTTATCCCTCCTAGCAAAATTAATTTAGCCTTTTGTACAACCTCTTGAAACTGACGAGCAGATTCAAGCATATATAAATTTTGATACGGATACTCTCCTAAAATTCGCCTTCCAAACCATTTAACCCCTAACTTCATAATCCCTTTTTGAGTCGCAGCCATGCCATCGATATCCGTTGCTCCTCGAAATAAATACATCTGATTGGAAACCGACGACCCCATCGTTAATTCAAAAGCATCTACCGCTCCTGTTTCATCTAAGATTCGCGCTGTCTCCGTAGATTCATCTAACCAAATTGAACCTTTGATACCATCATCCATTGAGAGCTTAACAATAATAGCTAACTGATCACCTATACGTGCTTTGACAGCTAACAAAATTTCCTTGGCAAAACGGGTTCTATTTTCAATAGATCCTCCATATTGATCCGTTCTTTTATTAATCCACGGACTAAAGAAAGAGGATACCAAATACAGATGTCCAAAATGAAGCTCAATCGCATCAAAACCTGCTTCTACAGCAACTGCCGCTGCATCAGCAAATTGTTGCTTAATTTCTTCTATCTCTTTTAGTGTAATCGCTCGGCAAGTTTGTAAACTTGTTAAGTTAAAAAAACGAGAAGGTGCAATTGGGCGGACGCCTGTGATTTTTTTTGTTGCAACAGGCCCCGCATGCCCTAGCTGTGCAGAGGCTTTACCTCCAGCTTGATGCATCGCTTCAGTGAATTTTTTCAGCCCGACAATATTCTCTTTCACCATTAAAATTTCACCTGGTGCAGCAAATCCTGCTTTAGAAATCGCGCAGTAAGCTAAAGTTGTCATAGCAATTCCTCCTTCAATAAATCCGCGATGAAAATCAATTAAAGCTTGTGTTACTTTTCCTTCAGGACTACGTCCTTCACTTGTAGCAGCTTTTATTATAGGATTGCGTAAAGTAAGAGGTCCTATTTGCACAGGTTGAAAGATCGTTGCGACAGTTGCTAGATTATTTGGGGTCTTCATATGCATCTATTTAGGTTATTATTTCTTTAAATTACCTATTTTAATTAAAAAATCAAATAATTTTAACTTTTTAATTAAAAAAATTCACAAAATAACATAAATAAATACAAAAAGAGAATAAAAAAAGTAAATCACCCTAATTACGCGAAGTAGAAAACATAGACTCTGTATTCATTGAACAATCAGGAGGAACTAAATTTATTTCTTCTTTTTTTGTTCTTCCGTTGTATAGGTTTTTGATTTAAGATACCTTTGTTGAACTATGCAGCAATAATTAAAATAACTTTTAGAAGAGCCTAGCTCTTGATTTCTTATTTATGTTATCCTATTTCTTTTTAGGGTACGGTTATTTTATATTATCATTTATGACTTTTAAAAACAAAACTAAAATTGTAATTTTTATTACAATTACCTTAGTATTAGATACTGCAGGGTTCGGAATTATATTTCCTATTTTACCGGATTTATTAAAAGAATTACTGCATCAAGATTTAAGCCACGCAGCTAAATTTGCGGGTATCCTTGCCTTAGCGTATGCTTTTATGCAATTTGTTTTTGCCCCTATTATCGGCTATATCAGTGACCAATATGGAAGACGTCCTGTTCTTCTTTTTTCTTTGCTAGGTTTTTCTCTGGATTGCTTTTTTATGGCCTTTGCCTCTACCTATGAATTATTAGTAGTAGGTCGAATTATTGCTGGAATTACTGGAGCTACTTTTGCAGTAGCCTCTGCCGCTATTGTTGATATTTCAACAGAAGATGAACGAACTAAATATTTCGGTTATTTACATGCCGCCTTTGCACTAGGTTTTATTTTAGGACCTCTTATAGGCGGAATATTAGGGGAATACAACCTGCGATTGCCTTTTGTGTTTACAGGATGTTTAACGCTTGTAAATATGTGCTATGGCTATCTCTACTTCCCGGAAACAAATCGAGTTAAATCGAAAGCTAAATTTGCGTTTACAACAACATTCGAACAATGGAAACACATTCAATCCATTCAAAACGTAGGTTTGCTCTTAGTTGTCTTTTTCTTCTTGGCGTTAGCGTCTCACAGCATGGAAAGTACTTGGTCTTTTTATACCGTAGGAAAATACGATTGGAGCAAACAGCAAATAGGATTATCCCTCACTGTTATTGGAATTTTAACTCTTTTGATTCAAACCTACTTGATTCAGTTTGTTTCGAAGTATTTAACGGATCAACAGCTCATTACTTGGGGCATTGTATTCAGTATTGGTGGTTTACTACTCATTAGTCTGAGTTCTACTGCTCTAATTTTATGGACGGGTATGATACTTTATTTAATTGGAAGTATTCAACAAACCGGATTTCAATCCCTATTATCAAAACTGGTTCAAGAAAATAAGCAAGGAATTCTACAAGGAATACTCAGCAGTATCAATGGCTTAACAACGCTTATTGGTCCTCTTCTATTTACCTATTTATTCTATACCTTTTCAAAACCTGAACATACTTTTGTATTTCATGGCATCTCTTTTTTTGTAGCTGCTATTTTCTGCCTATTGGCGCTTATATTGTTTAAAAAACAAATGAGATAAAACAAAAACCTCTTTGGTGCATTAATGTACCAAAGAGGTTTTATTTAATAAAAGAGAATTCCCAACAAAGCAGCCCCAAATAAAATTAAAATGGGATGCACCTTAAAGCGGATAGAACAAACCAAAGCTGCAATAAATAAAACGGGACTCAAATAGTCTGGAAAACTTTCCTTATTAGTTAAAGATAAGGCGGCTAGAGCAATTAAGGATATACCTAAGGGTTTTATCCCGGAGATAGCATATGCAAAGAATTTGTTCGACCTAAATTTGAAATAGAAATAAGAAATCAAACCAATCATAAGAAATGCCGGTAAACAAAGTGCAATGGTCGTTAAAGCCGATCCCAATACGGCAATATAAACAGGGTAGCCTTCATTGATTAAGGCTGCATAGCCTACGTAGGTTGCTGTATTAATTCCAATAGGTCCTGGTGTCATTTGTGAAACAGCAACTAAATTCGTAAACTCACTTTTGGAAATCCATTGATGATGGTCAACTACTTCTTCTTGAATAAGAGAAAGCATCGCATAGCCTCCACCAAAACCAAAGGTTCCAATTTTAATAAAGACCCAAAACAATTGATAAAAAATCATAACTTAGAAATGCTTTTATTACGCAAACTGTGATAGGCAATCCCTCCAATGCATCCAGCTAAAATAATCCACACGGGAGATACATTGGCTCCCCACATCAAGCCCAAAGCAATCAGCGGTAGCAGTAAGGTTTTTATTGACATTTTATTGATTTGTATAGCGGTATAACAAGGAGCTGCAATTAAAGCTACAACAACGGGTCTCAGTCCTTTAAATGCCTTAATTACATAAATATTATCCTGAAATCGATTGAAAAAAACAGCTAATAGCAGCACAATAACGAAAGGTGCTATAATGGTGCCCAATGCAGCTAAAATACCTCCTTTTATTCCTCCAATTTTGAAACCCACCAAGGCCGCAATATTCGTTGCAAAAACACCAGGTAATGATTCGGTTATCGCTAAAAGCTCATAAAATTCATCATAAGTCAACCAAGAACGACTGATGATTTCTTTTTCAATTAAGGGAATTACAGCATATCCTCCACCAATAGTAAAAATGCCAATTTTGGTGAAGAGAAAAAAGAGTTTAACTAACATGTTTTTTGTTGATTTTGAATGTTTTTCGTAGAACTAGCAAGATACGTATTTTGCTTTTTTTTAACGAATAAATGAGCGATTAATTCACCTAAAAATGGCCTTTTTAACATCGTTTATCTAGTTTTCATTTTAACTTCTGAACTCATATTTGATAAAGTAAATCAATCGAAATAATTCTCCGTTGAACAGCCCAAAGAACCAAACCAACAATAGTTTTCGTTCCTGTTTTTACAAATAAGGTATTCTTGTAATTTTCTACTGTTTTGGGAGCTATAAATAAGCGCTCTCCAATCTCTTTAGCTGAACATTGTTGAGCAAGCAGATAAATAATATCCAATTCTCGCTTTGAAATGTTGTGTTTTTTTATGGCTAGTTCTCCTGAACTGTCATAAATAGACTCTTTTAAAGATGGAAATTGCTCTTTGCTGATGTAATGTCCTTTGTCAAGCACTTCTTTCACAATAGTTACAAATTCCATTAACCGAATATATTTAGGAATATAACAAGCAATCCCTAATTTGAGCATATAACCAATGAGGGATTGATTATAATAAGAAGTTAATACTAGGATTGGAATATCGACCTCTTCCGATTGAATAAGAGTTACCAATTGTTCAGCTAAGGTATCCCCCATTTGAAAGTCCATAATAATTAAATCTGTATTCTTACAAACAGCAGAAAAAGAAGAATAAAAGCTCGCAAAATCTTCAAAGGAATAGCTTACCTCAAACTCATCCGAAGCATTTAAAAAATCCTTAATCAATTCGAGAAGTAAGGTATCTTTTTCCATGAGGGTGATTTTATATTTCATGCTGTAAGAATAAAATGAGGTTGATACTAGACATCCCCTAGTTCCCTGTTTAGGGAATTCCAAATAAAAGGCAATCAACTATAGGGTGTTTGGACAACTTTGTCAGTGTAAAGTAGTATGGGAGACTCTAGTGTGTATCAGCAAGAAATAAATAGATCTTTTTAGCACTTTAATAAAGTGCACAGGTGTGAAAATACTAGTATAAAACAACCTCAATACAAATGCTTGAAGCAGTATTAATGTTCCAATAGTAATCTACTTACATATGTTTTATACCAAACAAATAGTAAGCCATAACGGCGGAAATAAGTAAGATAGAACAAGGAAGCGATGGTTTTAAGACAAATAAGGTGTTTTCTCTTTACATCTAAGGGATTACACCCTAGAAAAAAAAGTTTGAGGCCTGTACTTTTATTAAAATTTTAAAAATAATAATTATGAATTCAGATCTAGTATCAATTGCGCAGCAATTCACGGGATTACCCATGGATGCATTAATCGGAGGACCATTAAATGCCGCTGCAGACGCCAATGCCAAAATGGCTATTTCACAAACCAAGTTTATCTTAGATACTTGCTTTGTGCGTAAAGGGGAAGGAACTGAGGTTTCGTATCAACCCATTTTAATCAAAATGGAATTGGAACGCGCCTTTGTTCAAGAAGATGAAAGTGTTGAAAAAGTCACGACTACTTTTCATTTACCGTTATTAACGATTATGCCTATTAACTCTTTAGGAGTTGATTCGGTTGATGTTGATTTCGAAATGGAGGTAAAATCAAGTTTTAGTGAAGAAAGCTCTCAAGCAAAAAAAGAAAAATTAGCTGCTGAAGCTGAATTAGAAGCAAAAATTGGTTTTGGTGTATTTTCGGCAACTATCAAAGGTAAAGTGAGCTATGATAGTAGTTCTTCTAGTAAAGCAAGTCAGCATTATTCAAAAAGCAATTCAGCGAAGTACAACCTAAAAGTACATGCAGGTCAACTTCCTTTACCAACTGGAGTAACCACGATTATTGACGTTTTCGCTAAATCTATTGATCCTGTTGCTACATCCAAAAAGGAGTAACAATTAAAAGCAAAAGCTTAGATTTTAACTAACAACAAATGGATTCCAACAAAGTTGGAATCCATTTAAAAACAGGTAAAAAGATGAATCAAAAGAATAAAGTACTTCCCTACATTAGAGATCAAGATTCTGAACTTAACATTGAATCCATTATCTCAGCTCCATTAATTGCGCTATCAAAAGCTAATACCATGGTTTTGAATGGACAAACTACCGCTATACTCGATCAATATTTTACTAAAACAAAAAGAAAGACAAGAGGAGATACAATCAAAGCCAAATACCTCTATCAGCCGAAAATGATTAATATGGTATTGACTAAATTCATGAAAGTAGAAGGTGAAACAAAACCTTATGATGTTGTTTTTCAGGTTCCTTTAATTTCCATTGCGCCTTTGAATTCCATCGCTATTCAAAAAATGAATATTGCCTTCAACCTAGATATTACTTCAACAACCAGTTATATCAATCAATCCAATGCCATCATAGAGCGAAAAGCACAATTAAATGGTAAAATATCTAATACAAATCAAGAGAATAATACAGTACCTAACTATTCAAAATCCAATCAGCGCATGCTCAAAATTAATATTCAAGCGGGTCCACTTCCTCTTCCTTTGGGCGTTTTAAATATTTTAGAATTATACAGTAAAAATATTCAACCTTTTAATATCAAATAAAAATGAAAACAAAAACCGTAACCCTTCCATGTCCAGCATGTAATACCCCAGTATTTATTGAAGTTTCACAACTAATACTAGGAACTAGATTTACTTGTTCCAATTGTCAAGCAGCGATAGGCTTAGCACAGAATAGCAAAAGTATCGTAGAAGAAGCTGTTCAATCGTATACCTCATTAACATCAACCCCTAAAAAATAAAATATGGCCCCTATTAGTTTTAAAAAATTCATTCAAATCCTTCACAGAGCTATTCTACTTTCAAGTGAACAAATAGTCGAAAAAAATTTAACGTTATTAGACAAATATTTCGAAGAACATGAATCAAAGATATTAGATGAAGGTGGAAATGAAATAATCAAAAAAACGTTAGTTCCCAAAACAGTCACGCTTATTTATCCGCACAAAGTACAGACGGGAAGTAGTGCAAATCCAGACAATTTCACTTCTATTCAAGAACCCGTAGAAGTACCTTTAATTTCCATGGTTCCGATGCAAATGTGCGGAATTAAGAAAGCTACTTTCACCACAGAATTTGAAATGGAAGTTATACAAGATGAATTGCAGATCTACTTTGGAAAACCAGATACTCCGTTACTTAAAAAAAGTGCTAAAACCAATCTTGGGAAACTAGAAATAACATTAACCCCTCAAGAAACTACAGAAGGCTTGCGTATTATTACCGAAGGATATGAAAATTTTCTAAAACGACAAATTACCTAATCAACAACCAAGTATAGCAATGAATATAGAGCTTATTAAACCCCAGACACAAACGCCGTTGATTATTCAATGGAAAGAGTTTCAACATCAGTTAGGAAAGTATAAGGGCCCTTTTGATGATTGGTATGACGCTTCTTTTATCCAAGTTATACAAGAATACCAAAAAGAAAAGAACCTCTTAGTAGATGGTTATATTGGCACCAATACATGGTATGCTGCTTATCAAGAAGGGATGAGTTTTACCCTTGATCAAAAGAAGAGTTTTCCGCTTCCACCCAATTTTGGTTCCATAAGAACTACGCAACAATTAATGGGCCTATTTGGAGAAATTCAGTTTACACCAAATCCAATAGCACAAAACCCAGAGCAGATTGTAATCAACAATAATTTTGCGATTGAAAATATTATCGCAGTTGATATTCCACAATTAAAAAAGATTCCACAAGGAGCAACATCTACAATTTATTTTCATCGAAAAGGCGCAGAACAACTCCGTGGATTCTTTGATGCAATTGAGCAAAACGGTTTATTACCCCTACTTTTAAGTTATGGTGGAAGCTATGTCCCTCGATTGATTCGTGGATCTAAAACGACATTATCCAATCACGCCTATGGCACTGCATTTGATCTCAACATGCAATGGAATTCACTAAATACGGATCCAGCGCCCTTAGGAGCCCTTGGTTCTGTGCGTGAACTCGTTCCTTTAGCTTATCAATATGGATTTTATTGGGGTGGTCACTTTAAGCGAAAAGATGGAATGCATTTTGAACTTGCCAAAATACTTTAACCCTACGCTATTTCAAGATTGTATTGGTCTTGAAATAGCGCAGGGTTTGGGCTAATCACTTAGCTTATCGCGCGGCAAGTTGTTCTACTTTCTTCAGCCATTTTGCTCGTTGATCTGCTGTTGAGTTTCGAACAATTCCAATGTAAGTTACTTTAACCTTAGACACACCACAGAACTGAAGGGTTGATTTTTTTAATTGATTCACACTTGGTCTGCCGTACATTAAACGATAATACCAACCGGGTTGATCAAGTGTAGTGATGATATGAGCTGTTTTTCCTTTTAATAATTTATCCCACAACATGCTATTCTCGCGATATTGATAAGTAATTCCAGGTAAAAAAGTGCGGTCAATAAAACCTTTTACTAAAGCAGGCAATCCACCCCACCAAACTGGATGAATCCACACCAGATGATCTGCCCATTGAATTGTTTGAATGGCATCCAACAAATCTGGTTCTAGCTCCATTCGCTTTTGGTAACCGAAACGCAAATTAGCATCAAAAGCAAGATCAGCAATCGTGATTATTTTGATCTCTACTCCTTTTGTTTTTGCACCTTTTTCATACGCTTCAACCAATCCCTTAGTAAAAGAAGCGGAATTAGGATGTCCATTTATAATTACTATTTTTTTCATTGTAGTCCTTTGTTTTACTGCTTTATTATTCAATCCTGCAGACATTAGTTTAACAAAGGTACTAGGCCACTTAGCTTAAAATCCTAGACAAATGTCTAAAAAGTAATCTCTTTTCGAATTCTACTTAAATGGCGTTGTGTAATGCCTAAATAGGAAGCTAAATATTGTAAGGGAATGGATTGAATAAAATTAGGATGATTCAATACTAAATTTTTATAGCGTTGTTGGGCGGTTTCACGTTGCAATTGCATCACGCGTTGTTCGAGTTCCAAATACTGCTGTTCTGCTATTACTTTTAAGAAGACAGTCCATTGGGGCAATTGATCCGCTAAGAGTGCGAGGTCTTTTTGCTGAATAACCCAAAGTACGGCTGGTTCAATAGCTTGAATATTTTCTACACTTTTTCCTTGGGTGATAAAAGCAGAATAGGCTCCTATTAAATCATTGGGAAAGCGAAAACAATAGGTCAATTCATTTCCAGTATCCGTCGTATAAAAAGAACGGAAAAGCCCAGATTCAACAAAAGCAATTTCCTCACAGTAATCCCCTTCTCGGATTAAAAAGCTGTGTTTAGTTAAATGACGTGGTTGAAATAAAGCAACAATAGTAGCTATTTCTGCTGCAGTAAATAAATTAAATCGATCAAAAAATGTAGGAAGCATAAAAACTCTTTCTATTGTAAAAATACACTTAATTTATCTATTTCTAAATGACAGTGAATACAAATGGGCAAAGAATCCCTTTGCCCATTTGTATTTCTTTTTTTATATCATTTACTTTTTACTCAATTCTAAAGCTAAATTTAGTTCCGGATCCTCAACGGTTTGTAATCCTTTTTGAAACTGATCCGCTGAAATAGTAAAATGAGGTAACACTCCCCTACATGCGGAATCTTTATTTGCAACGGTGTTGAAAAAGATTTCAGATCGCGGCAAAACAACAATTGAGGCCGTGTGTGGTAATTTATAGTTTAAGAACCAAGCGGCTGTTGTAAAATTACTGCAACTTTGTGTTTCTTGACCAGCAATTGGGCCTCTTTCATTCAGTTCAAACATATAAGCAAAATAGGCTGCTGCAGAAAGTGTATTGTTGTTTTGTAAAAGAATCACATTTCCTGTAAAAGCATTTTTATCTTGCGGGTAATTTTCTACATATGATTCATCCAAACGATTATTGCCATAATAAAACCCATCACTTTCATTTTTATCAAAACGTTGTTGCATGAAATTGTCGTAGGCTATAATATCCGTGTTATTTAATAACTTACTATTTTCATCAATCAGGTTTTCTCTGACATTAATGGTCGGCACTTTCGTTGCGTATTTGTAGATATTTTTAAAGTGCTTTTCTTTGCTGATAAAAGAATAAAATAAAGGAATGTTAGACAACGCACCACCGGCATTATCTCGAATATCAATAATCACCTGTTTGATGTTCTTCGTCTTAATATCTGTAAAAATAGTATTTAAAATATAATACGCATATTCTTCAGATAGGTTAAATGACTTAATAGAAAGGAGATACGTATCTTTATCTACTTGAGATCCATAAATGCCTGTATCATACGCTAGTAGGTTCAAAGGTAAAATAGCCTTTCTTCCATTGTAATTATAGCGCTCATAATCAACGGACTTTACTTCTACTGTTTTTAAATTTCCGTTAGCTTCTTCTTTATACACTAACGTAAAAGAGGTTGCTTTTGGAAATCGAAAAGATAGATATTGACTAAATTCTTTCTGAGTACTCGCTTGAATATCACCATCTACTCTATTGGGAATTTGATTGAGGATATCCCCTACTTTTATTTGATTGACGCTAATCAGTTCTGCACCTTCAGGTATTTCCTTCGTATATTGATTAATAAACACTCTATTGTCATATACGGTTGTTTTAAAAGGAAAGAAGGACATATTTTTAAGCACCTGATCAAATAAAGTTGGATCTGGAACAAGACTTGCATGTGCATCTCGTATTAAGCTTAAAGGTTCAGATAAATAAAAATTTTCTATCGTTGGCTCTTTTTCAATCTTCTTTCGCAAGACAGTCGCTTTTTGATCAAACTCCTTTTCTGTAATAAAGCGAAAGGGATTAGGATGTTGTTCTTTAATCACTTTTACCATAAAGTCGAAATCAGTAAGAAGCCCCTCTTTGGTCAATTTATCGTAATCTTGTTGCGCAAATGCACAGAAGTGACAGAAAAAGCCTAGAATAAGTGCTGTTTTTATTTTTTTCATCTGTTTGAATTAAATTTTACCCTACAAAAATAAGAATCCAAAATGATTTAATCATATTTTGACTTAAATAAATGATTATAACTTAACTAAATTTAAAATATCGTAATAAAATAACAATTAAATTATTGGATATGTATTTTTAATATAATTCCAAACACAATATGTAATTACACCAGAAGTAAAAAAGACAATTAAATAGCATTTTATTTAAAAAACGTAATAAACTTTCGTTAAACACTTTATTTTATAGGAATAAATTTGAAGTTTATAATTTATTTTACATCTAATAAAACCTTATCAATGAAATTAAATGTAAAATTTATGCTAGCACTTAGTCTGTTGCTAGCCACAATGAGTTGTACAACAGAAGAAAGTATTGTTGCCAAAAATGACCAAGTACGTATCCAATACCTCAAACCAACGTATGATGGAACAAATACCAATTTTGTTTTCAATGTACAATCACTAGAAAGTAGTATAAACTATATTTTTGTTGAAGCTATAACCAGTGAAAACAAAAAACTAACGTCTGATAAAATACTACTACACAAAGGAGAATCTAAAGAAATTGTCATTCAAAATTCAGGTTTACACCTTACAGAAGGCTATATTAAAAGTTATCAAGTTCGCGTTATTCCTTTTTATTTTCCCGAAAATCCTAAATTCCCTCCGTTTCAACCTCTACCACGTCCTGATGTTCGTTATTAAATAAACAAGGATAAAACAGTATACTTATTTTAATTTCTTTTTCAAATTAAAATAAGCGTATTTCTAAATCTATCTAAAGTTTTGTCTATTTTTGGCCCCTTTGAACCCCATGCAGGGGTATGGTTAAAAATAACAGGATATGACACACGAAACAACCCCTATTCGCATAGGTATTGTAGGATATGGAAATTTAGGAAGAGGCGTTGAACACGCAATTGCTCAAAATAAAGATTTAGAACTAGTTGCTATTTTTACAAGACGTTCACCTGAATCGTTGCCAACAACATCGAAAGTAGTTGCTTTAGATCAAGTATTGGAGTATAAAACTAAAATTGACGTGATGATTTTATGCGGTGGATCTTCTACCGATTTACCAGAACAAGTCATCCAATTGGCAACTCATTTTAATACGGTAGATAGTTTTGATAATCATGGTGAAATACCCGCTTATTTTGCTAAAGTAGAACAATGTACAAAGGCCAATCAAACCTTGAGTCTAATCTCAACTGGTTGGGATCCAGGTTTATTTTCTATGTTGCGTTTATTAGGAGAGAGCATTCTACCGCAAGGAGAAACCTATACCTTTTGGGGTAAAGGATTAAGTCAAGGACACTCTGACGCTATTCGCCGTTTAGCAGGTGTTAAAAATGGTGTTCAATATACACTTCCAATTGAAAAAGCATTAGAAGAAGTACGCGCAGGTCAAAATCCAACATTTACTGCAGCTGAGAAACACCAAAGGGTATGTTATGTCGTAGCTGAAGAAGGTGCAGATCAACAGCAAATTGCACAGGAGATTCAAACGATGCCCAATTACTTCGAACCTTACCATACAACGGTTCACTTTATTTCGGAAGAAGAATTAAAACTGAATCACAGTGCGATGCCTCATGGCGGATTTGTTTTGCGATCAGGCGAAACAGGAGATGGAAATCAACAGCATATGGAATTTGGTTTAAAACTAGAGAGTAATCCAGAATTTACGGCTTCTGTTTTAGTAGCTTTTTCACGTGCGATTGCCAAAATGGCAAAAGAAGGACATATTGGAGCGAAAACTGTATTCGACATTCCATTAGGCTATTTATCGCCTAAATCACCCGGACAATTACGCGCTGCACTTTTATAAGGGAAGCGACTTAAAAATACAAAGGGCGTACGATGAATCGTACGCCCTTATTTTATTTTTTATACTAGGATTAATTTCCTTTGAAATTAGGTTTTCTCTTTTCTACAAAAGCCCCTATCCCCTCTTTTTGATCCGCGGTATGAAACAATTCGCCAAATAAGGCTCCTTCTTGCTTTAATCCATCTGCTAAAGATAAATCAAAACCAGTGTGCATTGATTCTTTTGCTTTCGCTACTGCAATTGGCCCTCTAGAAGCAATCGTTTGAGCCATAGCAGATGCTTGATTCAACAACTCCTCCGGAGCAATTACGCGATTAACAAAGCCCATCGCCTCACAAGCTGCCGCAGAATAGAAATCGCCCGTAAAGACCATTTCTTTTGCTTTATAAAGTCCAATAGCACGAGGTAAACGCTGTGTTCCACCAAAGCAAGGCAATAAACCTAATGTAGATTCAGGTAAACCAAATTTAGCCTTTTCACTCGCTAAAATGATATCACAAGATAAGGCTAATTCGCAACCTCCACCTAAAGCAAAACCATTGACTGCTGCAATAACTGCAAAAGGCAAAGCTTCAATCGCATTAAAAGCAGCTTGTGCCGTATACGAAAATTCCGTTGCCTCTGCTGCTGTCATACTTTGCATCGCTTTGATATCAGCTCCTGCAACAAAAGCTTTTTCTCCAGAACCCGTAATAATCAAAACGCGAAGATCGCTTTTGCTTTTTGCTTGTTCTGCAAATGATTTTAATTCTGCTAATACCGTATTATTCAATGCATTTAACGCATCTGGACGATTGATTGTCAAGGTGCCTACATATCCATCTTGTTGGTATTGTAACGTCTCAAAATTCATAACTATTGCTGGTTTAAAAATTTAATAATACTAGAAAAATCGAACTTGCCATTTCCTGCTTCGCTCCACATTCTATACAAGTTAAGTGCTGCACTTCCTAATGGAGTTGAGCTCTTTGTATCTAAACTAGCCTCTGCAGCTAATCCTAAATCTTTCGTCATTAAATCCACAGCAAAACCACCAGCATATCCTTTTGATGCTGGCGTATTCTCAGCCACACCTGGATAAGGATTATAAACTTCCAAAGACCAGTTTCTACCTGAGCTTTTTTGCATAATCTCGCTCAATACTTTAGGATCTAATCCATGACGTACTCCCAAGTTAATTGCTTCTGAAGTACCAATCATGTGAATAGCCAGCAACATATTATTGCAAATCTTAGCTACTTGTCCTGCTCCTGATTCACCAGCATAAAAAATGTTTTGCCCCATTCCTTCTAAGATAGGTTTTGCTCTATCGAAATCACCTGCAGCTCCTCCAACAATAAAAGTTAAAGTACCTGCTTGTGCTCCTGCAGTTCCTCCAGATACTGGAGCATCAATCATTGCATGTCCTTGTGAAACTGCTAAAGCAGCAACAGAACGAGCCGTAACTGCATCAATTGTACTACTGTCAATTAATACAGCGTGCGGTTGCAATTGAGCCATAAATTCCACCGTATACAAATCTGCAACGTGTTTACCAGAAGGTAACATAGAAACAACTACTTCTGCTCCTTTTGCTACTTCTAAAGCTGATTTTGCAACTTTTCCTCCTTGAGCAACCAATTGATTTAAAGCTACTTCACTTAAATCAAATCCCGTTACTTCGTGTCCTTTTTTTACTAGGTTGGCAGCCATTGGACCACCCATATTTCCTAAGCCTATAAAAGCTATTTTTGCCATACTTTTTCGTTTTAGTTTGTACCTAAATCCTTTAAAACGCAATTCTCTTTCGTCCAAAGAGGCTTGAAGTAACTCTCCACCCAATCAGACGTAACATCTTCTAAAGTAGCAGGTTGCCATTTAGGAGATTGATCTTTATCTACCAGTAAAGCACGTACACCTTCTGCAAAATCAGGATGAATACAACATTGACAAGCCAAGTTTAATTCCGTTTGGAATACTTGAGCTAAGCTGTAGTCTTTTCCGTCTTGTAGCTGTTTGAAAATAATATGCGCAGAACTTGGTGAGCCTTTTTCAAAACTCTGTACCCCCGTTTCAATCCAACTATCTTTGTCTTTGTAATTCATCAAAATAGTGCGGAATTCTTCCAGCGTATTGACTGACTCAAATTGTTGAATAAACGATTGATGCGCTTCAGCTTGTGAAGCACCAATTGTATACGGTTGTGCCAATGTGGTTAACATCTCGTCTACTTGTGCTTCTACATGTTCCGACCAAGTAGCTTGAATTAAAGCATCAACCACCGCTTGTTTGGCGGTTGATTCCATATAATAATCAGCTAGGCCTAAGAATCGACAATCAGCAGCATCTAAACGAGCACCTGTTAATCCTAAGTATACTCCATACGCAGAAGGCATGCGATTTAAAAACCACGTCGCTCCTACATCTGGAAATAATCCAATGGTAATTTCAGGCATCGCTAATTTGCTTCGCTCCGTTACAATACGGTGTGAAGCGCCTACCATGACACCAATACCGCCACCCATAACGATACCATGTCCCCATACAATAATAGGTTTTGGATAGGTGTGAATGGCGTAATTTAAAGCATATTCTTTCGCAAAGAAATCAAAGCAACCTTGCGGTACTTGCGTTGCATCTACTTCACGTTGTGCAAGAATATTGTCATACAATTGTCTGACATCTCCTCCAGCACAAAGCGCTTTTTCTCCCGCTCCTTGAATAAAGATACAAGCAACCTCACTTGAATTTTTCCACGATTCTAACGCAACTGTTAGTGCTTCAATCATTTCTAAATTCAGTGAGTTCAACGTCGCTTCTGAATTCAACGTGATAAAACCTACTTTATTCTTTATTTCTGTTAGTATTAAACTCATGATAGATTAACGTATTTCAGCAGTTGCTCCTTCTTCTAATATCTTTCTTGATATCACCAATTTCATAATTTCATTGGTTCCTTCCACGATTTGGTGTACTCGAGCATCACGCATTAAACGTTCTACAGGGAAATCTTGCGTACATCCATAACCACCTAATAGCTGTAAGGCATCATTACATACCGTAAAACTATTATCTGTAGCTAAGCGTTTTGCCATGGCACAATAAGTTGTTGCGTTTACATCTTTAGAATCTAGCTTAAAAGCAGCTAAATAAACCATTTGACGCGCTGCAACTAGCTCTGTTACCATATCTGCGATTTTAAACTGTAACGCTTGGAATTGAGCTAATGCTTTGCCAAACTGCATGCGTTCGTGCATATAGCGCTGAGCTAAATTCAGGGATCCTTGAGCTGCTCCAACAGAACAGATAGCTACGTTGATACGTCCTCCATCTAAACCTTTTAAAGCAATCTTGAAACCATCTCCTTCATTTCCTAATAGGTTTTCAGCAGGAATTTCTACTTGATCTAAAAAGATAAAACGGGTCGGTTGTGTATTCCAACCTAGTTTCTTTTCTTTTTCGCCAAAGCTAATTCCTTTTGCATCCGCAGGGACAACAAAGGCACTAATTCCTCTTGCTCCTGCTTCTCCAGTACGAGCCATTACAACAAGGTAATCACTCTCTCCAGCTCCTGAAATAAAGGCTTTTGTTCCATTCAAGATATAGGTGTCTCCTTGTTTTACTGCTGTTGTTTTCAAACTAGCAGCATCCGAACCTGAATCAGGCTCAGTTAAACAATAAGACCCAAATTTCATTCCTGACGCCAATTCTGGACAAATCGCTTGTCTTACTTGCTCTTTTCCATATTGGTCAATCATCCACGTTACCATATTGTGAATGGTAATATAAGCGGTTGTAGACGGACAAGCCGCTGCTAATTCTTCAAAAATAATAGCAGCATCTAATCTTGAAAACCCTAATCCTCCTACATCTTCTCGGGTATAAACCCCACAAAATCCTTGTTCTCCCGCTTTTTGAATGGCTTCACGTGGAAATATTTTATTCGCATCCCAATCTGAGGCATAGGGTGCTAATTCTTTTTCTGCAAAACTCCTTGCCGCATCTTGAAAAGCTAATTGATTTTCATCTAAATTAAATTGCATAATACTCTTTCCTCCTTATTTAAGATTAATCGTCATATTCACATTTCCTCCAGGTACATCTTCCTCAAACCAACGTGCTGTGATTGTTTTGGTCTCTGTATAGAAGCGAACTCCTTGTTTTCCATACGAGTGTAAATCTCCGAAGAATGACTTACGCCATCCTGTGAAAGAGAAGAACGGTAATGGCACTGGAATTGGAAGGTTCACTCCAATTTGTCCTACTTGAATCTCGTGTTGGAATTTACGAGCTGCTGCTCCTGAATTAGTGAAAATTGACGTACCATTTCCATAAGGGTTGTCATTGATGATTTGAATCGCTTCATCTAAAGTATCAGCCGTTACTAATAATAAGGCAGGTCCAAAGATTTCTTCTTTATAGATATCCATATCCGTTGTTACTTTATTAAACAACGTCGGCCCTACGAAGTAACCTTTTTCATAACCTGGTACAACACAGTCACTTCCGTCTAATAAAACTTCTGCTCCTTGGTCATAACCACTCTTAATCAAACGCAATACTTTTTCTTTTGCTTGCTTGTTGATTAGCGGTCCATATGCTGCTGCATCGTCCGACCAAACACCCGGTTTGATTGTACTTAATGCATTTTTAATATCATTTACCCAATTTTGCGCTTCTCCTACTAATACAGCTACACTAATAGCCATACAACGCTGACCTGCAGCGCCACAAGAAGCTCCAACTAAGTTATTGATTACTTGTTGTTTATTTGCATCTGGCATAACAACCATGTGGTTTTTTGCTCCACCAAATGCTTGTACGCGTTTTAAATTATGCGTTCCTGTACGGTAAACATGTTCCGCTACTGGCACCGATCCTACAAATGAAATAGCGCGAATATCCTCATGATTTAAAATGTGATTCACTTGGTCTTTTGATCCGTGAACAATATTTAAAACTCCTTTAGGGAATCCTGCTTGTTGGAATAACTCAGCTAATTTCATAGCCGTCATAGGCGCTTGCTCAGACGGTTTTAAAATAAAGGTATTACCACAGGCAATTGCCATTGGGAACATCCATAAAGGAATCATCGCTGGGAAGTTAAATGGTGTGATTCCGGCACAAACTCCTAACGGTTGAATATAGCTATATGTATCTACTGCACGAGCCACATTTTCAACAGTTTCACCCATCATTAAGGTAGGGATTGAACAAGCGTGTTCTACTACTTCAATTCCTCTCCATACATCTCCCATCGCATCAGCAAACGTCTTTCCGTTCTCTGTTGCTAAAATCTCTGCGATTTCTTTTTGATGCTCTTTTAGTAAATGTTGGTATTTTAAAAATAATCTAGCGCGCTCTGGTGTAGCAACTTCTTTCCAAGTTTTAAATGCCTCACCGGCTAAAGCAATCGCCTGATCAATTTCTTTTAATTCCGTTAACGGCACTTCTGCGATAATTTCTTGTGTTGCTGGGTTTTCAACTGGTAAATAGGCTGTAGCAGTACTTGCGGTAAATGCACCGTTTATGTATAAGTTTATTTTTTGTGTCATAGTTGTTATAATTTATTGGGGTTGGTTGGTGGTTACTTAAGGAACAAGAGTTGATTTTTCAATCAACTCTTGTGTAAGTATAAACTTAGATAACTAGTAAGTCAACAAACTCGTTTACATTTAGATTAATCAAAGTATCATAATCTAAAGAGTTTTCCATTACTACTCTCTGTTGTTTTTCTGGGTAAACGCGAGCTAAGTTAATTTTGTATTTTTTAATTAACTCCGGAATTCCTTCTTCTCTTCTGCGTTTGTGTCCGATTGGGTATTCAACAACTACTTCATCAATTGATGATCCATCGTTAAATGTAATCGTCAATGCGTTAGCAATTGAACGTTTTTCTGGATCGAAATAATCTTTTGTAAATTGAACGTCTTCTACACATTCCATTTTATCGCGTAATACGTCGATTCTTGCATCAGAAGCAATATTATCTTCATAATCTGCAGCTGTTAATCTTCCGTGGATTAATGGAACAGCAATCATGTATTGAATACAGTGGTCACGGTCAGCTGGGTTGTCTAATGGACCTTTTTTGTCGATAATACGGATAGCCGCTTCGTGTGTACGAATCGTGATTTTCTTGATATCTTCTGTAGATTTTCCTAATTCTTTTAATTTCCCGTGTAAAGTCATTGCTGCTTCAACTGCTGTTTGCGAGTGGAACTCAGCTGGGAAAGAAATTTTGAATAATACATTCTCCATTACGTATGAAGAGTAATCTCTTTGGAATTTAAACGCATTTCCTTTGAAAGAAACGTCATAGAATCCCCATGTTTTAGCTGTTAATACAGATGGGTATCCCATTTCTCCTGTTTTAGCCATTAAAGCTAAACGCACTGCACGAGATGTTGCATCTCCAGCAGCCCAAGATTTACGGCTTCCTGTATTTGGTGCATGACGGTACGTTCTCAACGCTTGTCCATCAACGAAAGCTAAAGAAATAGCATTGATCAACTCATCACGTGTTAAGCCAATTAACTTTCCTACAACTGCTGTAGATGCTAATTTTACTAATAATACGTGGTCTAATCCAACGCGGTTAAACGAGTTCTCTAAAGCCATTACTCCTTGCACTTCGTGTGCCATGATCATTGCTTCTAAAACTTGTTTCATTTTTAAAGGTGCTTTTCCTTCTGCGATGTTTGTTCTTGACAACCAATCTGCAGTAGCTAAAATACCTCCTAAGTTATCTGAAGGGTGTCCCCACTCTGCTGCTAACCAAGTATCATTAAAGTCCAACCAACGCACGATTGTTCCAATGTTGAAAGCAGCTTGAATTGGATCTAATTGAAATTGTGTTCCTGGAACTTTTGCTCCATTTGGAACGATTGTTCCTTTTACAACAGGTCCTAATAATTTAGTACATGCTGGGTATGTTAGCGCTTCCAAACCACATCCAATCGTGTCTAATAGACAGTAATGTGCTGTTTTCCAAGCTAAATCATTCTTAATCTCATAGTTTAATACGTAATCCGCAATGTCCACTAATACTTGATCTGGTTGTGGTCGTTCGTTTGAAATGTGTAATGACATTTTAAATTCTTATTTTTTAGTTATTAAATTATTTTCTGTTTTTGATCGATACAAAAGATTTGTTCTCTGGTCCAACATAATTAGCACTTGGACGGATAATTTTTCCATCCTGACGTTGTTCCATGATATGTGCACTCCATCCTGTAATACGAGAAACTACAAAAAGAGGAGTAAACATTAAAGTAGGTACCCCCATTTGGTGGTAAGATACTGCCGAGAACCAATCTAAGTTCGGGAACATCTTTTTCTCATCCCACATCACAGTTTCTAAACGCTCTGCGATATCGTATAAAAGCATATCACCCGCTTCTTTAGACAATTCTTCTGCTACTTTTTTAATCACTTCATTTCTTGGATCTGAAATCGTGTAAACTGGGTGTCCGAAACCAATGATTACTTCTTTGTTTTCTACGCGTTTTCTGATATCTGCTTCTGCTTCATCAGGTGAATTATAACGGCTTTGAATTTCAAAAGCAACCTCATTAGCTCCTCCGTGTTTTGGTCCACGTAAAGCGCCAATAGCTCCAGTTACACAAGAATAGAAATCTGAATTTGTTCCTGCAATTACGCGACTTGTAAAAGTAGAAGCATTGAATTCATGCTCCGCATACAAGATTAAAGATACTTGCATGGCTTTTACCCAAGATTCAGAAGGTTTCTCTCCGTGTAACAAATGTAAAAAGTGACCACCAATTGTGTCGTCATCTGTTTCTACTTCGATTTCTTTTCCGTTGTGGGTATAGTGATACCAATACAATAATCCAGAACTAAAAGAAGCTAATAATTTATCAGCAATATCTCTAGCTCCAGCAGTATTATGGTCGTCTTTCTCTGGTTGAATCGTTCCGATAGCAGATACCATCGAACGCATTACATCCATAGGATGTGCTGCTGCTGGTATATTTTTTAAAATGCTACGCACTGATTTTGGTAAACCACGCAGCGATTTCAATTTCGCTTTGTAGTTTCTCAACTGCGCTTCATTCGGCAAATGACCATAAATTAATAGGTAAGCCACTTCTTCGAATTCTGCATTTGCTGCTAAATCTAATATATTATATCCTCTGTAGTATAAATCATTTCCGCTTTTTCCAACGCTACATAATGCTGTATTACCAGCTGCAACCCCAGATAGCGCAACACTTTTCTTTGGTTTGAAGCTTGTTTCGTTATTTGACATGCTTATTGTTTTTTAAATAGGGTGTTTAATTTTTGTTCATAATCGTGGTAGTTGATACTGCTGTATAACTCTTCACGTGTTTGCATCGTATCTAATACATTAGCTTGTGTACCTTCTTGGCGAATGTGGTTGTATACGTTCAGAGCCGCTTTATTTGCTGCGCGGAAAGCAGAAAGTGGATAAAGAACAAGTCCTACTCCAGCTGCTTTTAACTCTTCTACTGTATACATTTTAATCATTCCAAATTCAGTAATATTCGCTAATACTGGAATACCTGTTGCATCAACAAATTTTTGGTAAAAACTCAAATCTGGCACTGCTTCAGCAAAGATGAAGTCTGCACCAGCTTCTTTATAAGCAATAGCGCGTTCTAATGTACTTTCTAATCCTTCATTAGCGAAGGCATCAGTACGTGCGCCAATAACGAAATGCTCGTCTGTACGGGCGTCAACAGCAGATTTAATACGATCTACCATTTCTTGCATGCTCACCACTTCTTTTCCTGGACGGTGACCACAGCGTTTTGCTCCTACTTGATCTTCTATGTGTAAAGCTGCTGCTCCTGCTTTAATTAATGATTTTACAGTTCTTGCTACGTTAAATGCTGATGGACCAAATCCAGTGTCAACATCTACCATCAACGGTAAATCACATATATTAGTAATACGTTGTACATCGATTAAAACGTCTTCTAAGGTTGTAATCCCTAAATCGGGTACACCTAATGATCCTGCTGCAACACCACCACCTGATAAATAAATAGCATTAAATCCTGCTTGTTGTGCTAATAAAGCGTGATTGGCATTAATTGCACCTACAATTTGGAGGGGACTTTCCTTTTGCATTGCCTCCCTAAAAAGTAATCCGGGAGATTTGAAATTGTTTGTTTTGTTCATTCTTATGGTTGTTAATAATCTACATTTTGAGTGTAAAAAGTAATTCATCACAATGCACACATCTTCTAAAGGGCCGAATAGCCACAGCCTTTCTAGCCTCAGCGGCAAACGAACTACTTATATTTGATAAATATATGAATATTTTTATTGAAAATTTTTTTATATCTAAATTTCCGTAAAATAAAATCAGCCAAATAAAAGTTAAATACTGTCGATTAGACAAAACAGGGATTAAATTAACCCTTTATTAAGAAGAAATGACAATCTACAAGGGCTAAAACTGCGGATTTTCAATAAAAAAAAATATTTCGGAAACATATCCTAACCTAAAGAGAACTGTTTTTACATTATATCAACAGATACTCCTTATAAAGAAGTAAGAGGAAAGCAATAAACATCAGTCTTCGTTTCTTCTTTTACCGAACTCCAATATACTGATTTTTATTTTATTATAAACCGCTCGCTTAAAATTTTAATGTTAAATCATTCAAGTTCTGCGAAATTAACTTGAGCTAATTTGCAATCATACGAAGTTAGATGATCTGTTTTTATCGCCTTGCAATGACCAAAAGAAGACTTTATTCAAGGCTTTAAAGGAGCCTTATATTGAGAAATAAGACTTAAAGCTAATCTTTAACACAAATAAAAAAAGCACTTAAAAATCAAGTGCTTCTATTTTTTATACGTTTACCGAAACTATTCCTTTACCAAGTAAATTCCCTTTTCTGTCAACGTGATTTTTTTATCTTTATACAATCCACCAATGGCTTTCTTAAACATTTTTTTACTCATGTTAAGTACCGTGCGAATATCTTCTGGGTGACTGCTATCTGACAATCCTAAGAATCCATTATTCTCTACTAATGCAGCTAAAACTTGTTCTGCTCCATCAGAAATAGCCTCTACTCCTACGCGTGTTCTCGATACATCAATTTTTCCATCAGGGCGAATATTCTTAATATAACCCACAATACGGTCTCCCGTGCGCAAATCTTCAAAGACTTCGTTTTTATACATCAGTCCTTTGTGCTTCTCATTGATGATAACGTTAATCCCTAAATCTGTAATATGAGAAACCACTAATTCTACTTCATCTCCAATAGCAACGGTAATCGTATCGTTATCTAAGAATTGGTTTAAACGACTTGACCCAACAAGGCGATTTGATTTTTCATCCAATTGCATGTATACCAAGTAGTAATTTCCCTCTTTCATCGGGCGTGCTTGTTCTGCGAAAGGAACGAATAAATCTTTTTCCAATCCCATATCTAAAAAGGCTCCAAACTGATTGGTAAAACTCACCTTCAACAAAGCAAATTCATTGATATAAATATAAGGTTCTAATGTAGTTGCTACTGGTCTTTCTTCTTGATCCAAATAGACAAAAACAACGATTTCATCCTCAACTTCTATATTTTTAGGTACGTATTTATTTGGCAATAGAATATCCGTTTCTCCATCAGTTAAATACAAACCAATGCTCGTCTTTCTAGCTATTTTTAGCGTATTGTCATTTCCAATTTTAATCATAACGATTAGATTTTACTAGTATTTAAATTCTAGATCAAAGATTTCTTTCATATACTGCATCGCAGGGTTTAGTTCAATAAAACGAACTAATTTATCATCTTTATCTAGTACTCTTTTTTGAATTTTAACTTCCTCATTTACTGTGATTTCGATTTCCAAATCATAGTTACTTAGCTTTTTGCGCAAATAATTAACCAAGTCAAACTTATTTTCGTCAAAGCTTAATTTCGATCCTTCATTAGGCATTACTAAGGAAACCGATGTTCCACGTAATACCGGAGGTACCATTCCCATCAACGATGACATCAACATAAATCCTGATCGAGCTAATTTATCTGCATATTTATTCCATTCCTCCATAAATTGTTCTGCAGTAAAAGGCTCTTTGGGTAAATCATCTGGATTGACTACCTTTTTCTCTAAAGAGGATTCCATCTCCTTACGAGCACGAATACTAGATAGCGAAAGGGCCGAAACCTTTTTTTCAACTGGGGCAGCTGGTACAATAGGATCAACAGCAAATAACGCTGGTGATTCTGCGGGATTATCATCTACAGGTGCTGTAGCTATAGGTTCTGCTTGAGGGGAAATTGTAGCATTAACTTCCTGACTCTGTGCTTTATATTCTTGCACATCTTCATCCGCCACAACTGGCACTACTTGCGGACTTACTGGTTCTGTTATTGGTATTTCAACAGCAGCAAGTTCAACAGGCTGTACAAGTTGTTCAGGTAATTGTCTTACAACAGCTGCCACAGGAGCTGTTGGTAATTCAATCGGCGCTAAGGGCTCAATAGCAGTTAGTGCCTGAGCAGGGATTATGAAAGATTTATCTTTTTTTTTTCGCCTTCGTAAGATAAAGACGCTAATTTCATTAAACACAACTCAACAAGTAAACGTTGATTTTGACTTGCTTTATACTTCAGATCCGCTTCGTTTGCCAAATCGATTGCCTCAAGTAATAAGGCAACACTAGCCTTATTTGCTTGTTCCGTAAACAATTGTCTACCGTGCTCTCCTACTTCTAAAAGAGCGGCTGTTTCTGGTGTTTTACAAACCATCAAGTTTCTAAAATGAGAAGCTAAACCAGCAATAAAGTGTTGTGCATCAAATCCTTTTGCCAAAATAGAATCAAAAGAAGTCAATAAGGCAGGAATATTATTTGCCAAAATTAAATCCGTTACGCGAATATAGTACTCAAAATCAAGTACATTTAGATTTTCAGCAACGGCTTGTCTAGTTAAGTTTTTCCCACAATACGAAACTACGCGGTCAAAAATAGACAACGCATCACGCATTGCTCCATCTGCCTTTTGTGCAATAATACGCAAAGCATCACTTTCATAGGCAATTCCTTGACTATTGGCTACTAAAGCTAAATGATCTGCAGCATCAGCAATGGTAATTCTTTTGAAATCAAATATTTGACAACGCGATAAAATCGTTGGTATAATTTTGTGTTTCTCTGTAGTTGCTAAAATAAAGATAGCATGACGAGGCGGTTCTTCTAACGTTTTTAAAAACGCATTAAATGCTGCTGTCGACAACATGTGAACCTCGTCTATAATATATACTTTGTATTTTCCTGTTTGAGGAGGTATGCGTACTTGATCAATTAGATTTCGAATATCATCAACCGAGTTATTTGATGCAGCATCCAATTCAAATACATTGAATGTGAAATCCTCTGTAGGATCATCATAGCCTACTTGATTAATCTTACGAGCCAAAATACGCGCACAAGTAGTTTTTCCAACTCCTCTCGGACCTGTAAACAACAATGCCTGCGCTAGATGATTACTCTCTATAGCATTTACTAAAGTATTGGTAATGGCTTGCTGTCCTACAACTTCTTGAAAAGTCTGTGGTCTATATTTTCTTGCTGATACGATAAATTGTTCCATAAAATCACTATTAGTGCAAAGGTAGCTTAATTTTTATAAAGCCAAAACTATTCCCTTAATTCAAGTGGAAAAAACTCTTCTTCTGAAATTTTTATTTCCCACATTTTTCTCAACGCATTAAAATTAATTTTTTCTTTACCTGCGCTGCGTTCTAATTGATACGTATAGAATAAGAATTGCAATTGCGTCTCCAGATAAAAATCTTGTAAATCACTGTCAGGATGATATTCTGACTTCAAATCCAAGCTAAAGGTCTTCGCTGTAGTATTGGACCAAAAAGCCGTCCAACCGCTTCTAAATTCCTTAATTAAGGTAAACGTAGTCTCCCCTGTCTCGCGGTGAATTAATTTCAATAAAACCTTTCCATCCTTACGCGATAATTTTTTCAATTTATCTTTAAACTGGCTCTCAAGATACTTCTGAGAGCGTTTTATGTATTGTCTTTTCTGCTTGTTGGTCTCTAATTTTTCTAAATTCTCATTTAGTATCATTAGATTTTCAGCGGTTGCACGGGCATAAGGATACACTCTGCGAATGCGATTACGCAAGATGTTCATGTCCTGGCGATACTGATCTTCTTTTGTATTTGAACCAATATAAATCTCTGGAATACTATACTTTAGCGTATCATCTTCTATTTCAACCATCGGCACTAAACTAGGCACTGGTTTTAACTCCTCTTCCTGCGCTTGAGCAGAGGCCATACTGAAGAAGACGAAAAAATAAAAATACAGTTTTTTCATATGTTAAAAATATAACCAAATGTAAAGAATTAGATTGAGTATTTCCAAGCGAATCAGTACATTCGTGTAAAAAATAATCATGGATAAAAATACAATATTAAATCAGGACTCCCTGCATTTCTTAGAGGCCTATTTAAATAATGCTTCTCCGACAGGTCATGAACATGTTGGACAGAAACTTTGGATGAACTATTTAGAACCTTATGTAGATACTTTTATCACGGATACATATGGCAATGCGGTCGGTGTAATTAACCCAGATGCAGCGTATAAAGTGGTTATTGAAGGGCATGCGGATGAGATTTCATGGTATGTGAAGCACATTACAGAAGATGGATTCATCCACGTTGTACGCAATGGAGGAAGTGATCATATGATTGCTCCATCAAAACGCGTGAATATCCATACAGCTAAGGGAATCGTAGAAGGTGTATTTGGTTGGCCTGCGATTCACATTAGAAACAGAGCCGGAAAAGAAGAATCACCAAAAATTGAAACTAATTTTATCGATGTTGGATGTGATAGCAAACAAGAAGTTTTAAACTTAGGCATTCATATTGGTTGTGTAATTACCTACCCAGATACCTTTACAGTATTAAACGGCAAACGCTGGGTTTGTAGAGCTTTAGACAATCGAATTGGCGGTTTTATGATTGCTGAAGTCGCGCGTTTATTAAAAGAAAACAAGAAAGAATTACCTTTTGGACTATATATTGTCAATGCAGTTCAAGAAGAAGTTGGTTTACGTGGTGCAGAAATGATTACACAAACCATCAAACCCAATGTAGCAATCGTAACTGACGTTTGTCACGATTCAAACACGCCGATGGTAGACAAGAATATCGAAGGTGATAATACGATTGGGAAAGGTCCTGTTATTGCGTATGCACCTGCGGTACAAAATAATTTACGCGTATTAATTGAACAAACAGCTGAAAAAAATCAGATTCCGTTTCAACGCAATGCACTATCTCGCGTAACGGGAACAGATACCGATGCATTCGCTTATAGCAATGGCGGTGTGGCTTCTGCTCTAATTTCATTGCCTTTGCGCTATATGCATACCACGGTAGAAATGATTCATCGTCAGGATGTAGAACATACGATTCAGTTAATTTACCATACACTTTTACAAATAGAAAACGGAGAGACTTTTTCTTATTTTAAATAGATGAGGGGTGTTTATTGTGAAGTTTGTGAGGTTTGCTCTTCGTGAGGTTTGCTCACCGCCTCACCAACTTCACAAAAAACTCCTTTCTCCTTTCCCATAAAGGTTGGCTCACCGCCTGACCAACTTCACAAAGAACTCCTTTCTCCTTTCCCATTCCCATAAAAAAAACTACTTTTGCAGATTCTTTAATTTTTAAATTATATGCCACAGAATAATAAGAATAGTTTTTTCTTTTTAGTGTATTTAGCAGGTTTGAGTATTATTGGTTTCTTAGCTACAGATATGTACCTTCCTGCCTTTGAACAAATGCGTGTCGATTTAGACACAACCAAAAGTAGTATCAGTGCAACTTTAAGTCTATTTTTAGCAGGTTATGCGATAGCTCAATTACTTTGGGGTCCTATTTCTGATAAAATAGGAAAGCCTAAAACCATCAACATCGGATTACTTATTTTTACGCTATCCTCTTTAGCAATCTTTTTTACGGACAGTGTTACGGCCTTTTTAATTTTGCGCTTGGTACAAGCCATCGGTGTTTGTGCAGCAGCAGTTAGTTGGCAAGCTCTCGTAATAGAACGTTACCCAAAAGAACAAACTAATCGCGTTTTTGCTACAATTATGCCTTTGGTTGCTTTATCTCCAGCATTAGCTCCCTTATTAGGAGTTTATTTATTGGAGCACTTTGGATGGCGATCAATCTTTATTACCTTGGCTGGTATAGCCGTATTGCTAATTCTCTACACTTTTACAGTGAAAAATATCAAGTCTCATGCAACTGATCTTGAGTCAAGTGAGCCAGCTGAAGAAAAGCAAAAATCCTATTGGAGCATGTTACAATCTAAACCGTATGTAGGTAATGTCATGATTTACGCTTTTTGTTCCGCCGCTTTTTTTGCTTGGTTAACTGGTTCTCCTTTCTTTTTAAAAGAAATGGGATACAGTGAGGGAGAAATCGGTTTTAGTTTTGTACCACAGACCATTGCCTTTCTTATTGGTGGTTTTGGTTATCGAACACTTTCAGCAAAAATAGATGGAACAAAATTAATCGCCTATTTTGTTAGCTTATTTGCATTAGCTATTGCCGTTACAGCCTTTTTAGCGATTTTTACTACACCTACGCTAACAAGTTTGTTAATTCCATTTTGTTTTATGGCTTTAGCGAATGGAGCTTGTTACCCTATTGTCGTAGCAGAAGCACTTAAATTGTTTCCACATCAATCTGGTAAAGCGGCGGCCTTACAAAACACCATTCAATTAGGCATGTGTTTTGTTGCCAGTGCAATTGTGTCTTTGTTTTCTAAAGATGCGCTATTATCCACGGCTCTAGTTATGGTCGGAACAATTCCATTTGCCTTTTGGGCTTATACCTGGACAAAGAAAGGAAAATAAAATAATAAAAACAGTTTATAGCAAAAAGGGCGTTTCTGATTGGAAACGTCCTTTGCATTTTGTATGATTTCTTCTTTTTTAATCTAGTCAGAGCAAAAAGAGCTAGTCCTTGAAGTCAGAAAGAGAGAACGAAACATGAATATATAAGATACCTATCGTTCCTTCACTTTCTTTAAAAATTATTCAATCAAAAATCGAATATCTTTATTATACTTTTTATCTACAACCAGAATCGTATAGGGATATATCGCTTGGGCTAATTCTTTTTCTTCTTCTTGCAGACAGTAAGTGAGCTCAATAAAATCTTCTTTTTCTTTCAAGCTAATAATCGAAAAAGCCGTTTCCAACGTACTAGGAATACCGACTAAAGCCAAAACAAACGATTTAGAGAAGTCAATGTTTTGTTGATCTACGAGCGTTTGATTGGGATCAAATAAGTTAGCAAACTGCGCTTGATTAGTGATTTTTACGTGACGTACTCCTTGCTTCGGTTGTTGCTTTTTCAATACATATCCCCCATTCTTTTCATACGGCACTGTTGTTACCTTATACAGTTTGATTTCATCATTCTGAATCTTTTCCGCTACTTTGTCCTCTTTCTTTTCTTGTTTACATTGAACTAATGTAAAACTTACTCCCATCAACAATATATATAGTATTCTTCTCATTTTTTTCTTTCTAACTATAACGCTTGAAACAAGTCAAAACGTATACTTTAATTTCTTTTTCTTTATTTTTAATTAAAATTCACTTAATTATGTTAACAAATGTAACTAAAATTAATTTTAAAACAACTTTACAAGACATTTTTTATTCAAATACCGTTTACATCTATTTAAATTTATTAATAAAAGTAAAAATGAAGAATAATTAGTGATAATTCATTCCTTTTAGTAGTTTTGTTTAGAAAAAAGAGCAATTTTTAAAATTTAAGGGAAATAAATCGCCCAAACATCTGAAAAAATATGTGTAGATATGCTATGACAGCCTACAAACCGCATTATGCGTGTTTTGATTGTCAAAAAACGTTCAAACGCCGGCTGTGGGTTGATATTAGAAAAGGAACTAATGTAGATACCCCAGCAAAATGCCCGCAATGTGGAAATATCATGGCGAATATGGGAAAAGATTTTGAAGCACCTAAAAAAGGAGACAACAAAGCTTGGCAACACATCAAAGATTTATTTGTTGTGGGTATTACTTGGCATTCTTGTGGCTGTAGTGGCCCTGGGTATATTCCGAAAGATAAAACTGCACTGCTCCTCTACTTTGAAGAGATCATCCAAAATTACCAAAAGGAGTTACTTTTTTGGCGATCCCGCGTAGAGCCAGAAACAAAACAAGATAAAATAAAGGACGAACAACGCAACTGGCAGAAGCTCTATACCGTAAAACCCAATCGAAAGAAAGAAATAGTAACCAATCAGGAAGGAATCGATTACTGGATTGGAAAAATTAAAGATATTGAACTGATGATATTGAAGATTAAAGAAGGAAAGTAAGTTTTTGTGAAGTTGGTGAGTTGGTGAAATCGAAACGAAGTGAAAATCGGAACGTAGTGTAGATTCATCGAACACCAAAACCAATATAAAATTTGTGAGATAGATGGTGAGATGTAAAACTCCGTAGTGGCAAATGGCAATTTGCCAAGTAACTAGATAAAAAACAGAGTTCCTTCTTTAATCGGCAAGCCTCACAAAGCAAAAAGAGAATAAACCTCGTATTCTCATTCAGACTATCACCCACAATATGTCTCCCTGACGTAGGAAGGGTCGCATCTCGCGCTCGCGCAATGCTAGAGTAACGGATGCGATGCTTCCTGCGTCGGCATGACATGGCGATAGGATACGTTTTTTCCAGTAAAGAAGATTTTATTATGTCGAATCTCATTGTCTCATCGCCTGACCTCTCACCTCTCACCTCTCACCTCTTAACCCATAACCTCTTAACCCATAACCTCTTAACCCATAACCTCTTAACCCATAACCCTAAACTCTGTAAATTCTTCTTTAATCGAAAATTGTTCAAAAAAACAACCTACGACTTCACAAAGCACAATTTCATACCAATAACTCAAAAAAAAAACTCGAAACGTAAGTTTCGAGTTTTTTTTACATTATGCATTTGATACATCCACTGTTGTTTCAGCAGCAATGCGTTTATACGTTCCATTTTCTAGCTTTTCGCGAATTGCTTCGTAAGCTGATAATGTTTCTTGGATATCTTCCATTGTATGTGTTGCTGTAGGAATCATTCTCAATAAGATAATTCCTTTTGGAATTACTGGATAAACAACAATTGACAAGAAAATATTGTAATTTTCACGTAAATCGTTCACCATCACCATAGCTTCAGGAATACTTCCTTCTAGGTAAACCGGTGTAACACAAGTGTTTGTATCTCCGATATTGAATCCTCTGTCTTTTAATCCATTTTGTAAAGCATCCACATTTTCCCATAACTTCGCTTTAAGTTCTGGTTGTGTACGCAATAAATCCAAACGTTTCAATGCTCCTTTTGTAAAAATCATTGGCAATGATTTTGCGAACATTTGAGAACGAAGGTTGTATTTTAAATAATCGATAATATCTTTATCTGCAGCAACGAATGCTCCGATACTAGCCATTGATTTAGCAAAAGTAGAGAAATAAACATCAATTCCATCTTGACATCCTTGCTCTTCTCCAGCTCCAGCTCCAGTTGCACCTAAAGTACCAAAACCATGAGCATCGTCAACTAGCAATCTAAAGTTATATTTTTCTTTTAAAGCAACGATTTCTTTCAACTTTCCTTGTTGCCCACGCATTCCAAATACACCTTCTGTGATTACTAAAATACCTCCACCTGTTGTTTCAGCCATTTTAGTAGCACGCTCTAAGTTTTTCTCAAAACTCTCGATGTCATTGTGTTTATACGTAAAGCGTTTTCCCATATGTAAACGCACACCATCAATAATACATGCGTGTGAATCAACATCATAAACAATTACGTCATTCTTCGTTACTAAAGCATCAATGATAGACACCATTCCTTGGTAACCGAAGTTTAGTAAATAAGCAGCTTCTTTTTGTACAAAAGCAGCCAACTCATCTTGAAGTTGTTCGTGTACTGTAGTATGCCCTGACATCATACGAGCTCCCATTGGGTATGCCGCACCATATTCAGCAGCTGCTTCCGCATCTACCTTTCTTACTTCTGGATGATTTGACAACCCTAAATAATCATTGATACTCCAATTGATTACTTCTTTTCCATGAAACATCATACGATTTGATAAAGGTCCTTCTAGTTTAGGAAAAACATAATATCCCTCTGCTTGAGATGCCCACTTCCCTAAAGGTCCTTTATTCTTCTGTATTCTGTCAAATAAATCATTTACCATAATATAACTATGTTTAAAAAAACAATTGCAAAATTACTCATATTTTGTATGCTTTCATAATAAATTCAGGAGAATTTATTCAATTCTTGATTATTTTCTACTCGTTTTTTCTCTAAAACTACAAGAATTTTATAATATACAAAGTAAAAAAATAGTTTATAAACACACAATTTATAAATTAAAATTATCAAATAAGCAAAAACCTCTCAATTTGAGAGGTTTTTGCTTTATTTTTAATACAGTTTAGGAAACTTTGTTGGGTTTACTTCATGCATTAATTCATATACCTTTTCGAATACATCTTCTACTGATGGCTTACTGAAATAATCTCCATCAGTTCCATAAGCTGGTCTGTGTTCTTTAGAAGCGAGTGTTTGTGGCTCACTATCCAAATAACGGTATCCTTTTTGAACTTCTAAAATTTGCTGTAGTAAGTAAGCAGATGCTCCACCTGGTACATCTTCATCTACTACTAACAAGCGATTTGTTTTAGCTAAACTCTTCACTACATCGTGCTGAATATCAAATGGCAATAAAGACTGTGCATCAATAATTTCAACATCAATACCAATTTCTAACAATTCTTTTGCCGCTTGCTCTACAATACGCAACGTAGATCCATAAGACACGATAGTCAAATCACTACCTGTTTTGATTGTTTCCACTACTCCAATAGGCGTTTTAAATTGCCCAATATTGTTTGGCATTTTCTCTTTTAAACGGTAACCATTTAAACACTCAATCAACAATGCAGGCTCATCACTTTCTAATAAAGTATTATAAAAACCAGCTGCTTTTGTCATATCTCTTGGAACCAATACATGCATTCCGCGGATTGCATTGATAATCATTCCCATTGGAGATCCTGAATGCCAGATTCCCTCTAAACGGTGTCCACGTGTTCTTACGATTAAGGGTGCTTTTTGACGACCTACTGTTCTATATTGTAACGTAGCTAAATCATCACTCATGATTTGGATTGCAAACAATAAATAGTCTAAGTATTGGATTTCAGCAATCGGACGCAAACCGCGCATTGCCATACCAATTCCTTGTCCCAAGATTGTTGCTTCACGAATTCCACTATCTGTAACACGTTCTTCTCCGTGTTTCTCTTGTAATCCTTCTAATCCTTGATTTACGTCTCCGATATTACCCGAATCTTCTCCAAAAACCGTTACGTTTTTATTGTTTGCTAAGATATAATCGAAGTTATCTCTTAAGATAACACGTGCATCAACCTCTTCTGCATTGTCGTCATACGTTGGCGCAACAGCTTGAATATTTTGTGCTTTTTGATCTGAAACAGAAAATAAATGAGAGCTGTATTTTGGTTGTACGCTTGCGTAATATTTCTCAATAAATTGAATCAAGATTGTTTTGCTGCTTTCTTGGATAATCAAACGCAATACTTTACGTGCTGCAGTTAATACATCACGGCGAATTGGTTCTTTTAATCCTTGTAAATCAGCAATATGTTTTTCAATAAATACTTTATTTGGACTTGAAGCAGCTACTTGTTGTAAAACAGCAACTAATTCATCTCTTTCAGCGATGATTGGATCTAAGTAGTTTCTCCACGCTTCTTTTTTACCATCTAATACTTGTTTTTTCAAGTCTTTATCTAGTACGTCTAACTCTTCTGCAGTTGCAATATTGGCTTCAATCATCCAATTTCTCATCTGCAAGATACAGTCTTGCTCTGCTTCCCAAGCTAAACGCTCTTTGCTTTTGTAACGTTCATGGGATCCTGAAGTTGAATGCCCTTGTGGCTGTGTCAATTCTTGTACGTGAATCAATACAGGAACGTGCTCTTCTCTAGCAATTTGCGCAGCTTTTGCATACGTTTCTACTAAAGTAGGATAATCCCATCCTTTTACTCGTAAAATTTCATATCCATTTCCTTGTTCATCACGTTGGAAACCTTTTAAAATTTCAGAGATATTTTCTTTGGTTGTTTGATATTTTGCATGTACTGAGATACCATATTGATCATCCCAAACACTCATTACCATCGGTACTTGTAATACTCCAGCCGCGTTAATTGTTTCAAAGAACAATCCTTCCGAAGTAGAAGCATTTCCAATTGTTCCCCAAGCTACCTCATTTCCACTGATTGAAAATTGTTGGTCTTTATCTGCATCTGGAATGGCTCTGTAGTATTTTGAAGCTTGTGCTAATCCTAGTAAACGCGGCATTTGACCTGCTGTAGGAGAAATATCACCACTTGAATTTTTTTGTGCTGTTAGCTTCTTCCAATTTCCGTTTTCATCCAAACTATGTGTAGCAAAGTGCCCACCCATTTGACGTCCACCAGACATAGGATCATTTTCAATATTGGCATCACCGAATAAACCAGCAAAAAACTGTTGGATATTTAACTGACCAATTGCCATCATGAAGGTTTGATCACGATAGTATCCCGATCTAAAATCTCCATTCTGAAAAGCTTTAGCCATGGCTAATTGCGGTACTTCTTTTCCATCTCCAAATATCCCAAACTTCGCCTTACCTGTTAAAACTTCACGACGACCTAGTAAACTACATTCTCTACTGATCTTTGCAATTGTATAATCTTGAATAACCTCTTTCTTAAAATCTTCAAAAGAAAGTGCTGTGTTTTTTTTATTTTGACTCATCGCGTAATCTAATATTTTACAGGATACGAATATAAAATAATCCAAACAAAAAAGCTAATTTAAACCTAAGGATTATTGTGAATTAGCGCACCAATACTTTAAACTTTACGAACTAAAAGCGCAAAAAATATGAGAATTTAAAAATCATATCTTAAAAAAAAGCTTTTGATTACTAAATCCTCAACACAATACCATAAAAAAAGCCCTTGTCTGTTGTGACAAGGGCTTTTTTTTATGTTATTCTATTATTGTAAGCATTGATTCTAAAGCAAATCGAACCTTCTTCATTGGCATTAACCAATCATTCTCAGGATCTCTTTCTCCTAAGGCTAAAATCGTAACGCTTTTCAAGCCTTTTTTATCTAACCCTAAGAAGGCATCCATTTGATCATTATAGAAGCCCTCCATTGGAGAAGCGTCAATTTTCAATTCAGCAGCTGCAGCAATGGCCATTCCGAAAGCGATATACGCTTGTCGAGCGGCATGTTGGAACTGTTGTTCTTTCGTTTGCCCTTTAAAATTATTTTTAATGCTGTTTTTGAAATCATCCATCTCCCCTTTCGGTAGCGCTCTGATTGCTTCCATATTATCAAAAACAGAGTCAATTCTTTCATCTGTATAGCTATCCCATGCAGCAAAAATCAAAAGATGTGAACATTCTTTGATTTGCATTTGATTCATTGCAATAGGAAATAATTGCTCCTTTACTTCTTGGTTTTTAACCAAAATCATTTCAAAAGGTTGTAACCCTGAAGAAGTTGGCGCTAAACGAGCAGCCTCGATAATTTGCATTACCTTTTCATCTTCTAGCTTTACCGCGCTATTATAACGCTTCGTAGCATAACGCCACTTTAAATTATCTAATAACTTCATGTGAATTCACTTTTTAAATTGTAGCTAAAAAAGCCAATACATTTGTTTCAATACGTTGATTAATATCTTGAACATCTGCCTTTACAAAAGGTTCACCTAAGATATGTTCGTACAACTCAATATAACGTTCAGAGATTGTTTGAATATATTCGTCTGACATTTCCGGAACTTGTTGTCCTTCTTTTCCTTGAAAGCCATGGCTAATTAACCATTGGCGCACGAATTCTTTTGATAATTGCTTCTGAGGTACTTCTTTCGCTTGACGCTCTTCGTACCCTTCTGCATAAAAATAACGAGAAGAATCAGGCGTATGAATTTCATCAATCAATACAATTTTTCCTTCTTTCGTTTTACCAAATTCGTATTTTGTATCTACTAAGATCAATCCTCTTTCCGCAGCAATTTCACTCCCTCTTTGATATAGAGCCCTTGTATACGCTTCTAAAACAAGGTAATCTTCTTCTGATACAATACCACGTGCGAGAATATCTTCTCTTGAAATATCTTCATCGTGCAAACCTAAATCTTCCTTCGTTGAAGGAGTGATAATAGGTTGAGGCAAACGATCGTTTTCTTTCAATCCTTCTGGTAAGGCAACACCACACAATACTCGTTTCCCTGCTGCATATTCTCTAGCGGCATGTCCGGCTAAATAGCCTCGGATAACCATCTCCACTTTAAAAGGTTCACAAATATGTCCCACTGCAACATTAGGATCCGGACTTGCAATCAGCCAGTTTGGCACAATATCTTCCGTCATTTGCATGAATCGCGTTGCAATTTGATTCAAAATTTGTCCTTTGTAAGGAATCCCTTTCGGCATGATCACGTCAAAAGCAGATAAACGATCCGTTGCTACCATAACTAAAACTTGATCAGCGATGGTGTAAACTTCTCTTACTTTTCCGTGATATACACTTTTTTGGTTTGGAAATTTAAAATTAGTCTGTGTGATTGTGTTACTCATATATTTCTGTTGTGTAGTTCTTTCTATTTAGTACGCTAATAAATCTAAAAGCGCTTCCTCAAATCTACCTTTTGGTAAATATTGATCTTCTAAAGCTTTCACAAATGGGATTGCCGTTTCAATACTCGCTACTCGTTTTACAGGAGCATCTAAATATTCAAAACAGTTTTCCATAATCATTGCTGATAGGTCACTTGCAATACCTCCAAACATGGAATCTTCTTGCAAAATTATAACTTTATTTGTTTTCTTTACTGATTTGAAGATAGTTTCTTCATCTAATGGTTGTAAAGTACGCAAGTCAATTAAATCTGCTTGAATTTCTGGGTGTTTCTCTAGTGTTTCCAATGCCCAATGTACTCCAGCTCCAAATGATATAATCGTTACATCTGATCCTTCTTTAAGCAAAGCAGCTTGACCAAATGGGATTGTATAATAATTGCTTGGTACATCTTGATAGATACTTCTGTACAATTGCTTGTGTTCGAAGAAAACAACTGGGTTTGGATCATTAATAGCGGTATTCATTAATCCTTTTGCATCTACTGGAAATGCTGGATAAACTACTTTTAATCCTGGTGTTTTAGTAAACCACGCTTCATTGGTTTGCGAGTGGAATGGTCCAGCTTGTGTACCACCACCACATGGCATACGTACCACAACATCTGCTTTTTCATTCCAACGGTAGTGTACTTTTGCTAAGTAGTTTACAATCGGGTTAAAACCAGTAGATACGAAGTCTGCAAACTGCATCTCCATAATGGCTTTTCCTCCATTGATTGAATACCCCATAGCTGCAGAAACGATTGCACTCTCACAAATTGGCGTATTTCGGATGCGACCTTTACCAAACTGCTCTACAAATCCATCTGTCACTTTAAAAGCACCTCCGTATTCAGCAATATCTTGTCCCATGATGATTAATTCTGGGTGTTTTTCAAAAGATTGTTTCAACCCTTCTGATATCGCATCAATTAAACGGATATTTTTCATTTCACCACTTGGCTCTACGTGCTCATACGTAAATGGCGCATACATATCGTTTAATTCCGTTTCTAAACTCGCTTGAATTGGCTCCTCTTCTTGGGTGCGTTTCCAATCTGTATCGATTTCTTTTTTGAAAGCAGCTCTGATTTCTTCATCTAAAGCCTCCGTTAAAACTCCAATTTCTTTTAAATAAGCACGGTAGTTTTCAACTGGATCTTTCTTCTCCCACATATCCATTAACTCTTGTGGAACGTATTTTGTACCACTCGCCTCTTCATGTCCTCTTCTTCTGAAAGTCAAGAACTCCACTAAAACTGGACGTGGGTTTTCACGCATCGATTTTGCTAATGCATCGATTTTAGTATAAACTTCTAAGATATCATTTCCATCGATAATGTGGCTCTCCATTCCATACCCAATTCCACGATCAGCTAAATGCTCACAACGGTATTGTTCGTTTGTTGGAGTTGATAAACCATATCCGTTATTCTCGATAACGAACAACACAGGTAAATCCCATACAGAAGCTACGTTTAAAGCTTCGTGAAAATCCCCTTCCGAAGTTGCGCCTTCTCCTGTAAATACAGCAGTGATTTTCTTTTCTTCACGCAATTTATGCGCAAGGGCAATTCCATCAGCTACACCTAATTGTGGACCTAAATGCGAAATCATCCCTACGATATTAAACTCTTGTGTACCGAAGTGGAACGAGCGATCTCTTCCTTTTGTAAAACCTTCTCCTTTTCCTTGCCATTGTGAAAATAAACGGTACAACGGAATATCTCTAGAGGTAAAAACACTTAAATTACGGTGCATTGGCAACACATACTCATCGTTCTCTAAAGCAGCTACAATACCCACCGATATTGCTTCTTGCCCAATTCCAGAAAACCATTTCGACACTTTTCCTTGACGGATTAAAATAAGCATCTTTTCTTCAATCATTCTTGGTTTCAACAGCCTTTTATACAGCTCAACTAGCGTTTGATCTGATAGGTCTTTTCGGTTATAATCTATATGTTTCATAATTGGTTTTAAAGGGCACTAAAATAACGCTTAAATAGGAACTCTACAAACTAATTTGCACAACATTTTAGGTCAAAAAGAACACGGGTTTTCAATTGCTGTTCTTTTGTCTTTTTCACCTCCTTTCTTCTTTTCTTTCAATTGCTTTTTTACCACTTAAAAAGACTGATTCTTATCCTTTTAACTTCTATAAACTTATTTATTGCGTTAAAATTCGTATCTTGGGGAAACGAATGTTAAACTTTAATTTTTTATTATGGGAAAAGGAGATTTAAAAACAAGAAGAGGTAAGATAGTAAATAAATCATATGGTCGCAGAAGACCTAGAAAGGCAAACAAACCCTCTACACCTAAAGCATAAGTAATACATATAATCAAGCGGATGTTTCAAAAAAACATCCGCTTGATTTTTTTAGTCCTTTACTTTTATTTCATTTCTCTCGATGTTATACTCAATGCGTTTTTTACAACTATTTTGTATTAGTATCTCATCCGTCCCTATATTTTGATATACATTGAATACCAATGTTATATCCTTGAATAAATGTGTATATTCGGATACAGAAATAAAATCCTCTATCAATACCTTTGCTTTCTGTTTAATAAAAATAGAATCGCGCATACACCAATTATTGTCTGTATTGTAGCTTCGCAACTCGATATAAAAACTATGATCTAAACTAAACAAGTCTGGGTCTTCCACCAATTCTTCATATTCATACAATAGTTGACAATCACATTCTTCTTCTATTTTTTTTATAAAAATTTTCTCCTTTTCGAGAATTTCAACTTTTTTTCGGAATGCATTATGTGTTAAAGCAGTATACATCCAAGTATAACCGAAGAAGAGCAATGCTGCTATAACTCCAACAAAAAAAGTGATTTTAAATATTTTCATTTTTGCTTTTATTCATTTATTGCTTTTGTATCTAGATTCCATACGGGGTGATTAGGAGCGACTCCTAATGCTATGAGGTGATTATTTAAAAATATAAATAGTGATTTCTTACTCCTTTCTTAGATTGATTCAATTACCTATTAAAAATCGTATTATTTTCCGCTCTACGTCCATCTTTTCCTCCTAATCTATATCTTCATTAAAAGAATTAAATAACATATTAAAACTAATTAATTGTTATTAATGGATAAACTTTCTCTCCTTTTACAAGATAAACTTCATTGAGCCCTCGCTTTGATTTCAATTTTAACGTGAATAATTCATTTTTAAAATCAGGTGACCTATTATACTGCAATAAATCAATATTTACATTTTTATCATTCATATATCTAAACAAGTCAATTGAATCTAAATTTTTCTTATCAATTCTTTTTATTAGATACGAATTATAATCCTTATTTTTAAAAATAAAAATGAACCTTGAGACTGTTTTCGTTTGCTTATTAATAAGTGCCATACTATGCTTATAAGGAACAGTTTCTATACTATACTTGCTAGAAAAATAAGCATTACTAATTTTATGTTTTTCATTCGTGAGCAATAGATAACTAGAAGAAAAATTATCGCATTTCTCGTTATTTTCTTGTCCTGTAAAATGTTTTTCTGAATAGCTATTTTTAAATACATTATCTGATTTGTATGATTGAACAACTATATTTAGTTTTTCTACTTCATCTGTAGATACAGCACTATTCGTTTCTAATGTATAAAAGTCTTTCTTTATTACATCTGGATCTAGATTACTCGCAAAGCGAACTGTTTTACTTCTATCTTCATTTAATTCTAAAAAACTCTTCCAATAATTTTCATTTAACCATGTATTTGCAACTTGAGCATCGATTGTATTTTTATAAATGGGTATATTTTGTTTTAAACTTATACCATTTAGTAGTATATCAAAAATTCTATTATCTTGATCATAACAGTATTCTACTTTGTTTTTAATTGGTACTTTCAAAAGTTTACCTCTTAATGAATTCCAATTAAATTCTTTAGATAAAAACTCCACTTTTGCTAACAACTTTTTATCTTTTGTATAACTATATTTTGCTAAAGAAATAAGACTATCGTTAGCTTGCATTAGCTTCTCAACAACAAGATATCTTTCATCTTCATTGTATCTGTATTGATATTCTTCCATTTCTATAAAATTCCAATTTATAGTGCTATACATTTCTTCCCCATATCTAACTTCTCTTTCTACAAACCTACTTTTCTTATCAAAAAAAAACTCATGTTTTACATAATTTGCCGAATCTATTAAATTATTATACAAATGATAAGTGATTTTTTTCACTCCTTTCGGAGCTTTAAAACTATTGTAGTTACGATAATTAAAGATTTGAAGGTTTTTTTCTAACTCAAACTGATCCATATCTGAATAATTAAAAACCGAATAAAAAGGAATTTCTTCTCTCTCATAAAAACTTACTTTTTTTGAAGGAGGTAATACAAAATATTTAGGAAAGATTTCCCTCATTCCATATAGATTATCTGCACGTCTATATAGCCATTGGGTATAAGGAAAATCAATATTGCTATATTGATATGGTGGAATCTGCCCCCAAGAAGCACAATATGTACTAAATAAAATTAGTATAGTCAAATAATAATAGTACTGCTTCATTCTAACAAGTTTTCAAATTACCACATCATCAAACTTAACCATAACACCCTAAAAAACCTAATTAAAATCAAATCTATGGAAATTTTTACAAAAAAAAATATCAATAAAACAATTAACCCTATTTTAAAGCAAACAGAATTAACAATTTCAACCATTTACTTAACATAACGCATGCAATAGTTGAAAATAGAATAGACAACCCATTTTATTGGTGTTATTTGAAAGAATGAAAAAGTCTGTTAGGTATTCCTTGAACTAGTATAGAATAAATTTAGTACAGCATATCAGGAAGATGATAAAATGTACTTGTACTATAAAATTGTATTATTTTTAATCCAATGCAAATCTCCATAACCTATATATCGGAATCCTATATCAAATTTATTATTGATAAATATATGTACTTTGTTTATTATATCGATCTAATCTTCTAAAAGAAGCATAATGACTCATTTTACTCACTCTTTTAGTTATTGAATCAAATAACAAGGAAATTCCCCCACCCTCTAATTTGCTAGTTACTGTGTGCTTTGTAATCCAAATATCATGATTGTCTGATCTAGATATTAATCGAAAATCATAAGCTCTTGACTCTGAACGATTTCTTAGCAACAAGTCTAATTCCTCCTCTGTTAATTGAATTGAAAATTTTACGTTTATTTTTTTTTGATCTTCATCTAACAAAGCATATTTCTTTATGAACGAATTAAACTCTTTAGCTTGAATCTTTGCTACTCTCGTTTGTTTGTATAAACGTTCATTGATAGTAACTAATGATAAGGGAGGGATATATTTAGAAATATGAATAAATGGTTGCTCTTCATAAATAAACTTATCATCATCAAAAACCGTGACCTCATAATTTATTTTATTTTTTAATGATGATATTTTTAAATCATTAACAATAAATTTTTTTGGTACTATTGTATCCGAATAATAATATCTTAAGGTATCCCCTACAACTCTAAGTAGTTCAAGTAAGTTTTCAGTGTACTGATCAAAAACAAAGGTAGCGACAGTTGTTCGGTCACTTAGGTTCTTCTTCTTAATCTCAATTTTATCATTTTGAAAATCATACTCATAAATAGCTCCGCTCATGGAATTTGGAACAACAATTCCATTTTCATCAAGACGATGACTTATTTGCCTTTGTAAATATTTACTATTTGGATCATAGATATAAAAAGTTCTAAAACATGGATAAGAATCAAATGGTTTATTCTCAACAATAATCTTTACTCCTTCAGGTGCCTTGAAATTCTCTATAAACCAATAATTATCATAAGCCAACTTTTGAATTCCTAAGGCTAAATGTTGTTTCACTGAATAATCATAGGTATACATGGGTTCATAAATTGATAATTCTCGTTGTCCATAAGCATTTGGTGCCATCTGAATAGCAAGAAACAAGATGAAAATGCTAAATATATATTGAGATTGTTTAATTGAATTCATAATCTAATTACGTAGTAAATAATGGACATCTTCTGACATTTACTATTTTTTTCTTTATCACTTCTAACAAATTACATCATACTCCTAGAAAAAAAATATCTTGGCGTCTATAATTTATCTTAGCTACTGTGTTATCCTAAATATTTTCTTTTAGAATAGAAAAAAATACTTTCATACAAATCCACAAAAATGATATAAAATGAAAAGAAAGCCAAGGTCTTTATCTTCGCTTTCTCTTTCTATTGCATCTTACTTCCCACAATTTTCATTGTAATCAGGTAAAATTTCTAAAGCCATACGTTGAATTTTAGCTCCGTTTAACTCAAACTCATTTTTTAATAATGAACCTAATTTAGATTTTTTCTTTTCTTCTTTCTCTGGGTTATAACTTGCATATTCGTTATTTACCATTTTTGTACGCACATAAGAACAATCTTCCGTTAGTTTTTTAAAGTCACTGCTATTTAATTCTTCTATTTTCCCCCCGTTTTTTACTACTAAAATAGTTGGCGATTCAATAATATATTTAATGTCTTGCTCTCTTTCTTTCACTTCATTCTTTCCAATAGCCACTGAAGAAGGTAAACCATACAAGCGATATACTTTAATTGCTCCTGAGATTAGTACTTCAACCATATATTCCGAAGTAGATAAGTTCTTAATTAATTTTATCTTACCTGAAATCCCTCCTCCATCAGTAGTTGAGGATTCTCTAATATTTTTGTAAGTAATCAATTCGAATTCGCGTAGTACTTCTCCATCATAAGCGGCATAACCTTTTAAATCGTCTGTTTTTAGCGTTTTAAACTTTTGTCTTTTCTTCTCTTTATTAATCTCATCAAAAGCAATAAACTTCACTTTTAATTGGTTCTCCCAAGGTGTTTCCGCTGTTCCAATAAGTTTGACAACCCCTTCAATTTTCTTTCCATCCTTATCGATAATCCATCCCATTTTTTCATTTGAACGCAATTCGTATTCATCGCTTCCTTCTTGTGCAACAATAGGAAAAGACAGTAATGTTAGTATGGTCAATACCAGTAATTTTTTAAACATGATTTTTTTACTTGAGTTAAAATATATTAATTAAATACTAATTAAAAGTTAACACAAATATATAATTATTTATGAATCAATGAGGAGAAAGATTTTCAGGATGTAGGAAGTCGTGCAATTGCTTTTTTGCCTTTTTGTTTTTCTATGCCATTTTTCCATTAAAAACGGTCAACCCTATTTAGGGACGTTACCCTCTCATCCCCTCACCCTCTATCTCATGGGTTTATATTTGTTTTCGTATTCGATGAATCTACACTGCGTTCCGATTTCACCTTCTCACCTTCTCACCTTCTCACCTTCTCACAGACCTATACAAATACCATCCTTCCTACTTTCCAAAAAAAAAGGACGACTACTTGTCATCCTTTTTGTTATCTATTACTAGTTTGGACCAAATTTGAAAGCTCAAATTCTCCACCAACTGAATCATATCATCCATTGAACTATTAGCGAATACGATTACGCCTTCTTTCCGTTCAGGGCTAAAGCTTATAAAATTGGAATAAGCGACATCAATACCTCGATGAAAATACAGGGATTCTGATGGGCTAAAAAAGTTCAAACGCCATCCCAAGCTAATCCAATCATCTGGAGTGATCATAGAAGTCGGTTTTTGCATCAGCGCTAATTCGGGATGTTTTGGGTCAAAATACGCTTGAATATACGTAGCCATATCCTCTATCGTTGAGTATCCTTGCGTAGACGGCAAGAAAATATCCATATAACTAGCTTTATTATCTAAACCTAAATCGATCTTACCAATAGCACCCACTACTTTTGCTCGTTTGGGTTTAATCAAATGCGTAGAAGTTAAGTGGTATTGATCAACAATATACGTTTGAAAAAGAGATGTATACGGTTTATTGTATACACGGGCTAAGGCATCTCCTAATACACTACTTCCAAAGATAGAGAAACGCCCTCTTACTTTCAGTGTATCTAATTCGATATCATGCGCTAAATAGTTAGCAATAGACGCATTTCCAATCACGGGTTCTTTTCCTTTTTTATTCTTTTTATTGGAAATCAAATCTTCTCCAACTAACGTTATTTTTGGAAAAAACGGCAGTAAAGCTGTTCCATTCGCTAAAGAAGAAAAAGACAAGGATAGGGTATCTTTAAACGGTTCTGGATAGTAAGCATTAATATCCTCCCATAATTTCACTTTCCCTTGAACATCAGCTTGTGCTAAGATGTTGTTGGTAAAAATAGAAGTAAAAGTTCCCAATCCGAATAATCCATTTTTGTTGTCAATATCGCGAATTAATTTAGCTTTCTTTTTCAACCCATAGAAATGTACCTGATCATCTTTAATAATCGCTAAGGCTATTTCTCCTTGGTCAGGTAAATGATTGGCATTATCAAGAATAATATCTTCTAGCGATTTTTCTGCTAATCCTTGCTTTAAATCCTCCTGGTTGACATAATCTAAAATGCGAAACCCGACAATATTCGCTTCTTCATCAAAAGCGAAATTGACAATAGCTGTTTCTTTTTCAAATTGTGTCTTAAATAAAGGCGTTTGGTCATCATTTACCCCGTAGTATTCGATGGTAACAATCGATCCTAAGTTTTGTTTCATCTCATCAAAAAAGGCCTCTACGGTATTAAAAGGCACTCTACTTTGAAGAGACTCAGAAAAACGGTGGTAAAATTTATCGTAATTGCTGGTATTGTAGTCTTCCATGAAGATTTCCATGACCTGCTCTACTCGATTCTGTGCTTGTACATTCAACAAACCTCCTAATAAACAAAAAAGCAATAGCAAACGCTTAATTATCATATCTTTTTACTTTATAAAAACTAAAGGTAGTCATTTCGAAATGAAACCCTGATACTTTTAACAAAATGAAAGCTATTTTCACGATAATTACGAAATAGCTCTTCGATTTTTATTTGTATGCTTCATTTTATCGCAAGGAGTTCTTCCTGCCCTATCTTCTCCACATTTACCTATTCTCATTTATTCCTTGCGCTCATCTTACGCAATCCACTGATTTTTTCTATACTGTTCCGGAGTCTGATTGGTTGCTTTCTTAAATATAGTTACAAAATAAGAGGCGTGTTCAAATCCTAGCTCATTGGCAATTTCACTGATTGAATGCGTGGTATAACTCAATAATCGCTTGGCCTCCAGTATAATGTGTTGCTTAATTAAATTCCCCGAAGTTTGTCCTAGAATATTACGGCATATTTTATTCAGATAATTCGTACTAATATGCAACATATCAGCATATTCAGAAGGCATTTTATGGGTTTTAAAATGTTGTTCGATTAAGGTTTGATACTTCTGTATCTTTTCATGTACTGCATTGTGTACTTTCACCGTATGTATAGGAATATACATGCGGTCTAACTCAATCAATAGGATATTCAAATAAGAGCGCAATACTTTTTGAGAGGCTTTTTTGTTCATTTTAAATTCATCCAACATCTGCCACAACAAGAATCTCATGCTTTTTACATGATCCTGAGGAACGTGAAAAACAGTTTGGTTTCCTTCATTAAAATAAGGAAATTGATGTAATACATTGGTGTTGTATCGCAAGGAAAAGAACTCTGTAGTGAAGCCTATAATGGTTCCTGTTGTTCCTTCTTGCAAAGTCATGGTGTTGATACAATTGGGTTTAATAATCAATACTTGAGCCGCTCCAAGGCGAATCTTATCTTGGTCTACAACGAGTTCACCCCCTCCTTGTTCAATGCACAAAAGTAAATAAAAGGCATTGGTATGAGGCGTAGATAATACAGGGTATTGTTGAAGCAACCCTTCCAGGCTGTCCATCCAAAGATCATGTTTAGTATTGAATAAACCAATTGTGCAAACGGGTACTTTAGTCGCTTGCATAATTTTATGTTTTCTTGTTTAACTTCTTCTCCCTGTTTTTGTTCGACTTAAAACACAGCAAATCTTGATTTTATCGCATTCACCACGTAATAATCTACAAAAAACAGATTCATTCACAGGTATTTACACCCGTTCAGGAGGTTGAAAAACAGCATATATAAAATGGGTTACTACTAAAGTGTCAATATAATTGGGATAGGGTATATTCTCTAAGGGAATAGTATGAGCTATATAAGGTTCATAGGCCATGGATTGGCTAAATAAAGGCTGTACTTCCTTCGTTTTGAACATTGGAAGTTCGGCTTTTTTCTCTGAATCTTCGGATAGTTCACTTTGAAGATAGCAACTTCCATAACACATGGGAATTGCATCAAAGCGATTGATACAAATATTTTCAGCAATATAACTTTGATTGATATAAAATGAGGTTAGTATCCAAAAACTGGAGGTGTTTTGGTAGATAAAGGAAAGCAATAAGAGAAGTAAAATCTGCTTTTTCATTACTTTATTTCTTCAACAACAATTTAATATCTTGAATTAATCGATCCACATCAGCGGAATTGGTTCCATCATACACGCCGCGAATATGCTGTTGACCATCAATCAACAAAAATCCACCACTATGCGCATAGCCTCCAGGAGCATTTGTCTCTTGATAAGCTTGCATGAAATAACCTTGGGCTAATTGATGTATAACCTGTTCTTCTCCATATAGGAAGTGCCATTTTAAAGGATCTACCCCTAAAGATTCACTGTATGCTTTTAAAACGGGAATTGTATCGTGTTTGGGATCAATGGTATGGGACACAAATAAAACGTCTTCTTCTGTTTGATAGGCATCATATACCCTTTTCATCTCTACATTCATCTTGGGGCAAATGGTTGGGCATTGTAGGAAAATAAAATCAGCTACATATACTTTTCCAGCCAAGGTTTGATTAGAGACAAGGAGACTATCCTGATTCAGCAATGAAAATTGTGGGATTTCATAATATTTTTCGACTTTCCCTCCCTCTTCGGTATGATTACCTAAATAAGGCAATTCATTCACCTCTTTGCCACAAGCAATGAAGAAAGGAATAAGCAAGTAAAAAAATAGTCGATTCATACTACAAAAGTACGAAAAAATATGGAGGTAAACGGATAAAAAAACAGGATTGAAGAGGTGATTTCTGTATAGCGAATCGGTCCAAAATGGTTGAGCAGATAAATAGGATACAAAAGTAGCCTATATAAACCCAAAAAGCACTGTTTACTTCTTAAACAGTGCTTTCCGTATTATATTAAGGACAAGAAATATTCTCTCCTATTTTTTTACAATTTTTTCTGTGGTTTTAATCCCATTAGCAAATGCAATGGAAAAGATATAACTACCTGCACTCAACGTTTGGCAATTAATCGTTGGTGTGTTTTTTGTTTCTAATACTTTGCTTCCACTCATATCATATACTACAACAGTTTGTACCTCTTGTTCTGACTGAATATGAACAGCATCTGTGGTCGGATTTGGATAAATCTGATAGCTCACTTTTTCAAACTTTTCTGTGGCTAACACTCCATTGATTCCCTTTGCAAAAAAGAAAAGAGACAAGGGGAAATCCCCCTGACCATCTACAAAACGGGCATCAGGAACCGTAACTTTAAATTCATGTGTTCCCTTTTGCAGGTCTGCTATTTTTAAAATTCTATTGGGAATCACATCACCAGGACACCAGTTATTCCAACTCGTCCAATCTGCTTCCGTTTTAGGTCGCGAACCATAAATACCATTACCTTGCGTATTATACTTACGATAAGGTTCGCATGATTTTCCACCAGGTTTATACATTTCTATCAAATCTCCATCTAAATACACTTGATGTGTACGACGAACATACTCCTCTCCTCCTTGATTTGCACCGTGATTAGATGTAATCAAATGAAAATACGATTCACTAATTGCATCGTCTAACGTAAATTGATAAATTTTTGTTGTTGTACCTGCAACATCTGTTGCGTTGTAATTATTAAAAGAATCTCTACTAGCCAAAGGTAGTAAAAAGAAGGTATCATATGGATTTCCGGTATCTTCTGATTTTATTTTCAACGTTCCTTCGAACACATCACTTCTACCTGCGCAACCTGAAACTTCATTATTCGCTGCATAAGGCACGCCAAATACATTAAATTCAATCCAAAAATCATAAGCAGCAAAGGATTGATCTTTAAACATAGGAACCAAATGGTTTAAATCAAACACATAAGGAACCTCTGTTGGTTGACGATTTTTATCCATAAAAGGAGTGATAAAACGACCAATCTCTATGGTCTTTTTATTTTGATCTGTCATCGGTTGACCTTGAGGAACCAAAGAAAGAAAAACACCGCCAATACGATCATAATTATCACAAAGTGCACCAATGGTTACTTCTACTTCCAAGGTAGACAAAACGGCCTGACGCTCCGCTGTTGTCATCTTTTTAGCATAAAGAGCATTGTTTAATCGCACAACGCCTGGAGGAACGGCTTCTTCTGAATTCGCTGCATAACCATCGTAAAAAACAATTTTATCAAAGATTGTCGTTGTACGGGTATTCTCTTGGGCAAAACTAAAGTGACCGAATAAGCAAGCGGCCACCAAGCTCAGCAAGGGTAATTTTTTTTTCATTGATTTATAAATTAATAGATTTGTTTCGGCTTCATCCTTGTTATTTCTGGTTTCATCTCCAACTACCCTTTACAAACGCACCTCTTATCTTTCCGTTCTTCTTCCTCCATCATCCTACTATTTTAAGCTAAATACGAATAAAAGAATAAACAAGCAAAAACGTTTATATCAAAACAAAATCAAACCTTAAATAATTAACTTAAAATTATATTAAAACAAAAGAATAACCAAACATTTCGTACAGTTTATTTTTGTCCTTCTCTTCTAGTACGTTTAATACGTTTAATACAACAAAAAGCCCACAAAAGCGATAAACTTCTTGTGGGCTTTTTCATTCTCTTATTTAGTTATTATAAATCTAAGTTATATTTCATCCATACATTGGGCTCTATATAAGTACCTCTATTATTTTCTAAATCAATTTCAATAGGATTTAAGGCAAAATCAATAACATAGTGTCCAGACGTTTGAAAGGAGCGATTGGTCCATTGCTCCCATTCTTGTACATTGCCTTCTACATACATCGCTTTAGCGCATACCTTAATCACTGTTGCTCCATTTTTTTCGTGTGTTCGGATCCAAGGGTCAAATGCCTGTCCTTTTTCATTTTTCCACGTCACATAGTCTTCCATCTTTTGAAGTGGATAACGATGCTTTACAGTCGGGCGAATTGGCAAAATAAAATCATCCATCTGCTGTTCCTTCGCCAAGGCTTTCATAAAACGCACCAAATATTGACTAATGCCCTTTCCTTGATAGGCTGGATTCACTCCTATTTGTAATGCACATAAGGTGTTGGGTTTTTTACCTGCTTGTTGATCTAAAAAAGCGCGTTCTAATGCCCAATCCCATCCTTCATCAGGCAATTGAGCTAATTCTTCTTTAGTTAAACTCAACGGAACGCAGTTACCATTTCCTACAACTTCCTGTCCGTCCATCAGGAAAAACTGGTACATGGGGAACTCCACATACAACTCTTCCCAATAGTCGAGATTGACCTGATCCTGCAAAATAAACTCCGGCCATACACTGTAAGCATAAACTTTTTCTAATAGTACATCATATTGTGGTAAATAGGTTTTTGATGTTCGTATAAAAGAAAAGTGGCTTGTATCTTTGTTCATGATTTTAAAATTGCGTATTACTAATCCGATTTAAATTTAGCAGGTCAAAGATAGTCTTTCTTCCCAAATTCATTGTGCTTTTCCTTCTTTTCTCCCCGCAATGAAAAGCTTACTCTATTTTATTTTTCTTAACCAAAGCTTAAAGTTTTATCCTTTTCTATATTAAAATAATTCACTAATTTAGAAGAACTTAAATACTTTAGGCATTCTTTTATAAAAGTAAAATAGCAACTTTTAAAAAAAATCCACCTAATAGTATGCGTGCATATTATTTTTTTCTTATATTTGAGTTTAACCAACTTGAAATGAAGGACAAAACAATAGACTATACTTTAAGAGCAACTTGGCAAGCAGTAGCGAGGATGTACAACGAAGAAGCTGCCAAATATGACGCAACCATGTCTTTAGCTTTTGCTCTGTTGAGTATTGATAAGAATGGTACACCTTCTACTCTATTAGGCCCTAATATGGGAATGGAAGCGACGAGTTTGACTCGTACCTTAAAGAAAATGGAGGAAAAAGGATTAATCACAAGAGAAAAAAACCCTCATGATGGTCGAGGGGTTATCATAAAACTTACTCCTTTAGGTCTTGAGAAACGAGAACTTTCCAAAGAAAAGGTCAAGCGATTCAACGAGGCGATACGCAAACACCTTACAGAGGAGCAGATTGCCAATTTCATTGCAGTTACCGAAACGGTAAATCAACTGATTGCAGATAAAGCCATATTTGATACCAAAAAGTAACCCAATCAAACAATAGAATAAGTATTAACCATAGGAATTATATAAACATATGAAAAGAAGAATTAAAAAAGTGGCTGTAATTGGTTCAGGAGTTATGGGATCAGCTATTGCATGTCATTTTGCCAATATTGGTGTTGAGGTATTGTTAATGGATATTGTTCCCAATGCTTTAACTCCAGAGGAAGAGAAAAAGGGCTTAACTTTAAATGATCGCGCCGTTCGAAATAAAATTGCGCAAACTCATTTAACCAATGCACTAAAATCAAAACCTGCTCCTATTTATACGCCTCGCTTTGCCGATCGTATTACGGTAGGAAATCTTGAGGATGATTTATCGAAAATCAAAACAGTAGATTGGATTATCGAAGTTGTTATTGAACGATTAGATATAAAGAAATCTGTTTTTGAAAATATAGAAAAATATAGAAAACCAGGCACTTTAATTACTTCAAATACATCTGGAATTCCTATGAAATTGCTTGTTGAAGGACGTTCAGAGGATTTTCAACAGCATTTTTGTGGTACACACTTCTTTAACCCACCGCGTTATTTACCTTTATTTGAGATTATTCCTGGACCACACACGTCTGCTGAAGTTATTTCATTTTTCCAAAACTACGCTCGTGTATACTTAGGTAAAACTCCTGTTTTATGTAAAGATACACCTGGTTTCATTGGAAATAGAATTGGGGTATATTCTATGGCCATGGTGATGCAACTTACCCAAGAGATTGGATTAACGATTGAAGAAGCAGATACCTTAACAGGGGCTTTCCTTGGTCGTCCAAAAACAGGAACCTTTAAATTGGGTGATTTAGTTGGTCTAGATACAGCAATTAACGTTACGCTAGGACTAAAACAAAACTGTCCAGATGACGCGATGATTCAAGAAGTAAAAGACAATCAAGCGTTGAATTTCTTACTTGAAAATAAATTCTTAGGAGACAAAACGAAAAAAGGATTTTACTATAAAGAAGTAGATAAAGAAGGTAAAACAAATCGTTTTGCCCTAGATTTAAATACATTAAGCTACAGACCTTTAGAGCGTGCTAAGATTGAAGCTATTGAAACGGCTAACCAAGCGGGAGGCACAAAAGCAAAATGGTCTGTATTATTAGCTGATCCAGGAAAAGCAGGAACCTTAATCCGCAAGCACTTTGCTTCTTTATTTGCGTATGTTTCACAACGCGTTCCTGAAATTACAGATACCTTATTCTCTATTGATGATGCCATGCGTACAGGATATGCTTGGAAATATGGTCCATTTGAAACTTGGGATGTCCTTGGTTTACAAAAGGGAATTGACTTAGTAGAAAAAGAAGGCTATCAAGTTGCTCAATGGGTCAAAGACTTAGCAGCTACGGGTGCTACAAGTTTCTATAAAATTGAAAATGGCAAAAAACTATTTTACAATCAACAAACCCAAACATATGATGCAATTCCTGGGCAGGATGCATTTATCATCCTAAATAACATTCGAAATACGAATAAAGTATGGGGGAATAGCGAAGCTACCCTACTCGACCTAGGTGATGGTATTGTAAACTTAGAGTTCCACTCTAAAATGAATACGATTGGCGGTGGTGTTTTAGCAGGATTAAATAAAGCTGTTGAGATTGCAGAACAAGATTTTGACGGTTTAGTTGTTGGAAATCAAGGGTCGAATTTCTCTGTTGGAGCGAATTTAATGATGATTTTCATGATGGCTGCTGAACAAGATTGGGATGAATTGAACATCGCAATTAAAATGTTCCAAGATACCATGATGAAAATGCGCTATTCTGCTATTCCAGTAGTTGCTGCACCACACGGGATGACTTTTGGTGGTGGATGTGAGTTGAGCTTACATGCAGACAAAGTTGTTGCTGCTGCAGAAACCTATATTGGTTTAGTTGAATTTGGTGTAGGATTAATCCCTGGTGGTGGTGGTTCTAAAGAGATGACTGTTAGAGCGTCTGATTTATACCGCAAAAACGATGTGGAATTAAATACCTTACAAGAGCATTTCTTGACCATTGGAATGGCCAAAGTAGCTACATCTGCTGAAGAAGCTTATGACTATAACATTCTACAACGCGGTAAGGATATCGTCGTAGTAAACAAAGATTTACAAATTGCACAAGCCAAACGCGAAGCATTGGTTATGGCTCAAGCCGGCTATACACAACCAGTTAAACGAAAAGACATCAAAGTATTAGGTCGTCAGGCATTAGGGATGTTCTATGTAGGAACAGACAGTATGATGGCAGGAAAGTATATTTCAGAACACGATCACAAAATTGCCAATAAACTTGCTTATGTGATGGCTGGTGGAGATTTATCTGAGGCAACTTTAGTCTCTGAACAGTACTTACTTGACTTAGAAAGAGAGGCTTTCCTATCGCTATGTGGAGAACGCAAAACATTAGAGCGTATTCAACATATGCTGAAAACAGGTAAACCTTTGAGAAACTAATTAACCAACTAATTACAGAAACATGAAAACTGCATATATAGTAAAAGGATATAGAACAGCTGTAGGTAAAGCTCCTCGCGGTGTTTTTCGCTTTAAAAGACCCGATGAGTTAGCAGCAGAAACCATAGAATATTTAATGAACGCTCTTCCTGAATTTGACAAAACGCGTATTGACGATGTCATGGTAGGAAATGCAATGCCAGAAGCTGAACAAGGGCTTAATATGGGGCGTTTAATCTCCTTAATGGGATTAAAAGTAGATGATGTACCTGGGGTTACCGTAAACCGATACTGTGCTTCTGGTATTGAAACCATCGGAATGGCCGTGGCAAAGATTCAAGCAGGAATGGCGGATTGTATCATCGCTGGTGGAGCGGAAAGCATGAGTTATATTCCTATGGGTGGATATAAACCAACGCCAGATTATGGAGTGGCAAAAGCGGGACATGAAGATTACTACTGGGGAATGGGACTTACTGCTGAAGCAGTAGCCAATGACTATAAAGTATCTCGAGCTGATCAAGATGAATTCGCTTACCAATCGCACATGAAAGCGTTAAAAGCTATTGCGGATGGAAAGTTTGCGGATCAAATTGTACCAATCACCGTAGACGAAGTATTTGTCAACGAAAAAGGAAAAAGAGAAAGCAAATCCTACACGGTTACACAAGATGAAGGTCCTCGTATGGGAACTTCTGTTGAGGCTTTGTCTAAATTGAGACCTGTATTTGCCGCTGATGGATCTGTTACGGCAGGAAACTCTTCTCAAATGAGTGACGGTGCTGCTTTTGTTATGGTCATGTCTGAAGAAATGGTCAAAGAGCTTAACATTGAACCGATTGCTCGCATGGTCAATTATGCAGCTGCAGGTGTTGAGCCTCGAATTATGGGAATTGGTCCGATTAAAGCTATTCCTAAAGCACTTAAACAAGCTGGATTACAATTAAAAGACATTGATTTAATTGAATTGAATGAAGCTTTTGCTTCTCAATCGCTAGCTGTTATTAGAGAATTGGGAATTAATCCTGATATCGTTAACGTCAATGGTGGAGCAATCGCCTTAGGACATCCACTAGGATGTACAGGAGCAAAATTATCTGTTCAACTTTTTGATGAAATGAAACGCAGAGGCTCTAAATACGGTATGGTTACCATGTGTGTGGGAACTGGTCAAGGAGCAGCTGGAATTTACGAATTGCTATAATCTACTATTAACCATAAAAAAATTAACCATGAATACAGCTATAACAAGAGGAGGTCAATACTTAATAAAAGAAACAAAAAGTGAGAATATCTTTACTCCTGAAGATTTCTCAGAAGAGCAACTAATGATGCGTGATTCGGTAAAGGAATTTATCGATAAAGAGGTATGGCCACACAAAAATCGCTTTGAAAATAAAGACTATGCGTTCACAAAAGAATGCATGCAAAAAGCAGGGGAACTTGGTCTTTTAGGGGTTGCTGTTCCTGAAGCTTACGGAGGATTGGAAATGGGATTTGTTTCAACCATGCTTGTTTGTGATTATATATCAGGAGCAACAGGTTCTTTCTCTACTGCTTTTGGAGCACATACGGGAATTGGAACAATGCCGATTACACTCTATGGAAATGAAGAACAAAAGAAAAAATACGTTCCTAAATTAGCCAGTGGTGAATGGTTTGGGGCTTACTGTTTAACAGAACCTGATGCTGGTTCTGATGCAAACTCAGGAAAAACGAAAGCTGTTTTATCAGATGATGGTAAGTATTACAACATCACAGGACAAAAAATGTGGATTTCCAATGCTGGATTCTGTAATGTATTCATCGTATTCGCTCGTATTGAAGACGACAAAAATATTACGGGATTTATTGTAGAAAATGATCCTTCTAATGGAATTTCTCTTGGAGAAGAAGAACACAAATTGGGAATTAGAGCCTCTTCTACTCGTCAGGTATTCTTTACAAACACGAAAGTACCTGTTGAGAATATGCTTTCTGAGCGTGGAAATGGGTTTAAAATTGCAATGAATGCCTTGAACGTGGGGCGTATCAAACTAGCTGCTGCTTGTTTAGATTCTCAACGTCGCTTAATTACGGAAGCAATTAAATACGCGAATGAGCGCATCCAGTTCAAAGTGCCTATTTCTTCTTTTGGTGCTATCCGCACGAAAATTGCAGAAATGGTAACAAATGCATATGTAGGGGAATCCGCTTCTTATCGTGCTGCTGGTAGTATTGAAAAACGCATCAATCAACGAATTGAAGAAGGAAATTCACACCAAGAAGCAGAACTAAAAGGAGTTGAAGAATTTGCTATTGAGTGTTCAATCCTAAAAGTAGCGGTTTCTGAGGATGTACAATCTTGTACAGATGAAGGAATCCAAATCTTTGGTGGAATGGGATTCTCTGAAGATACTCCAATGGAAAGTGCGTGGAGAGATGCTCGTATTTCTCGTATTTATGAAGGAACGAACGAAATCAACCGCATGTTAGCTGTAGGAATGTTAATCAAAAAAGCAATGAAAGGACATGTAGATTTACTAACTCCTGCTATGCAAGTTGCGGATGAATTGATGAGTATTCCAAGTTTCGATACCCCTGATTATTCAGAACTGTTCACCGAAGAAAAAGAAATGATTGAAAAGCTGAAAAAAGCCTTTTTAATGGTTGCTGGTAGTGCGGTTCAAAAATTTGGTCCAGACTTAGAAAAACACCAAGCATTAATGATGGCTGCTGCAGATATGATGATTGAAATCTACATGGCAGAAAGCGCAATTCTAAGAACTGAAAAATTAGCAAAAAGCAAAGGAGAGCAAAACATCAAAGAAGAAATCGCGATGGCTCAATTATATCTATACCATGCTGTTGATATTGTGGCTCAAAAAGGAAAAGAAGGAATTGCTTCTTTTGCAGAAGGAGATGAACAACGCATCATGTTAATGGGATTAAGAAGATTTACTAAATATGTAAATCTACCGAATGTAAATGCATTACGCGAATCTATTGCTAAAAAAGCAATAGAAGCTAACGAATATGTTTTCTAACGAAAACAAACGATTGGTTTAGTTTGTTAAAAAAAAGACCGCTTCTTTCGTTCAATCGAAAGGGCGGTCTTTTTGATTTCATATAAAATACCTATAAAAAACACTTTACCTATATACTAATCAAATATTTAATCCGCATCATTACCCCTCATTTCGTATGATTTTTATAAATAAATACTAAAATAACTAATAAAATCATTTATTAAAAACAATAAATCTATCTTTATCGTATGATTTAAAATAGATAAAATGTATAATGGGAATTTAAATAAACAAGTATTATCTGATAGTAGAGGAGAGCGAAGAGAATTCATCGCCATGAAATTACAACACGCCTTACGGCTCGAAAATAGTTATACCATTCCCATGCAGAAGAATGACTTTTTTCAAATTATTCTCATCACTGCAGGAACTGGAGTTCAATATATCGATTTACAAGCCTATGAAGTCAAAGCGGGTGATATTGTTTTTATAAATACCTGGCAACAATATCGATGGAGTTTTAATGCATCCACACAAGGCTATTTGTTGAGTTTTACCCCTAGTTTCATTACCCAATTCGTTTCTGACCACCTATTTGTCCACGATCTCCCTTTTTTTAAACGCTTTACTAGCCACCATCTCGTTGAACTAGGAGATGAACTAAAAGACATTCTGTTGATTGCCATGGAGCGTATCCTCAAAGAATATGAAACTGAGGACGGCGAATACATTAATTTAATTCGAACCTACCTTTTAGAAGTATTACTCTTATGTAAAAAAGAGATTGATCAAACTTCTTTGACTAGTCTGACTTCCATAAAATCGAATGATTTAATCAAATCATTTGAATCCTTGATTGATAAGCACTTTTATGAATATCGCTTTCCAAAAGAATACGCCAAGGTACTGCTGGTTACCCCCAACTACTTGAATGCCATGTGCCAAAAAGTAAAGCAAAAATCCGCAGGAGACATGATTCGCGATCGCATCTTAATTGAATGCAAACGACTACTTCTACATACAAACTTATCCGCTAGCGAAATTGCCTATCAATTGAATTTTAAAGATAATTCCTACTTCTCTAGGTTTTTTAAGAAACACATTGGGATTGCACCAGATGAATTTAGGAGAAGATAAGTTATGGGAGGGTGAGACGATGAGAGGGTGTGGTGAGATTTGTCGATTATAGATAATTGTAGTAAAAAAGCGTTATGTGAGCGCTGGATGCGACCCTTCGTTGCCTCAGGGTGATAACCCTCACGAACTTCACAAAAAAGGTTCAATCTTTATACAAGATTGAACCTTTTTTTGAATATATCTAGAAATAGGTGTAACCCGAACGAACCATCACCCCTAACTCCTAACTCCTAACCCATAACTTCTAACCTAACTCACAACCCATCCCCCATCTCCATTATACCACAACTGTCCGTTTCTCACTTCCAAAGGAGAATCAAAATTATTAGTGTATAAAGCACCAGTTCCCAATCCTTGTGGCATTGGGTTATTCAATGTAAAGGTCCATTGTGCAATCGCATTAAGTCCGATATTACTTTCTAATGCAGAAGTAATCCACCATTGAATTTGCAATTGCTCTGCGATTTCAATCCACTCTTGACTTCCTTTAAAGCCTCCAACTAAGCTGGGTTTTAAAATAATATACTGCGGGCGAATCGCTGTTAGTAAAGCGACTTTATCTGCGTAGGCTGTTACGCCAATTAATTCTTCATCTAGCGCAATAGGCAAAGCCGTTGTTTGACAAAGGGTTGCCATTTCTTGAATTTGATGCTGTTTGATGGGTTGTTCAATACTGTGAATATGCAGCTGTGCTAATTGTTTTAGTTTCGCTGGTGCATCCGCTACAGAGAACCCTCCATTGGCATCCACTCTCAATTCAATCTGATCGACGCTATAATGTTGTCGAATGTAGTGTAAGAGATTTATTTCTGCATCAAAGTCAATCGCGCCGATTTTTAACTTCACACAAGTAAAACCCTGTGCTAACTTTTCATCGATTTGCTCTTTCATAAAGGCTTCTTTCCCCATCCAAATCAAACCATTGATTGGAATAGCTTGCTGTCCTTCCACAAAAGCAGAAGGAAACAGAACAAAAGGATCAGCGCTTGCTAAAGATAAAAAGGCTTGTTCTACTCCAAATTGAATAGAGGGCCAATCGCGCAAAGCTTCCCATAAAACTTCCTTTCCTAAATGGATATGTTCCACCACCCATTGCAACTTGGCTTCATAGTCGGGACGGTCATCAAAACTAAGAGAGCGCAGTATCCCGCACTCTCCTATTCCGATTTTATCGTTTTCCTCTATTTTAAGCAACCAAGTTTCCTTTTCTGTCATAACACCCCTAGATGTACCAGAAGGTCTCTTAAATTGAAGAATATGCTTGCTGTATGTTGCTTTCATGTTTTTTATAAGGTTAAGCTTTCTCCAATAGACAAAAGCATTAAGTCTTTTCCTTTTTCAAAGAATTTGCGTTTTGCCTCTTCATGGTCAATTTCGATATAACCAAAGGTGTCAAAGTGATACCCTAGTACTTTATCACATTGAACAAAATCCGCTGCAATTACAGCCTCATCAACTCCCATAGTGAAATTACTTCCAATAGGTAGAATTGCTAAATCTAATGCAGTAAACATCGGAATTAATTTCATATCCATGGTTAGTGAAGTATCACCTGCGATATAGATATTCTTGTTTTTGCTTTCAATGACAAATCCACCTGGCTGTCCTCCATAGCTCCCATCAGGAAATGAACTAGAGTGAATCGCTGGTGTGTATTTTACTTTACCAAAATCAAACTGCCAACTTCCACCGTGATTCATGGGATGCGCATTAAACCCTTTTGCTTCATAGTGCCCTGCAATCTCTGCATTAGAAACAATAATCACATCAGGATTATTGTTTGCAATTAATTCAACATCTGCAATGTGATCACCATGCGCATGCGTTAATAGAATATAATCTGCTTTTATTTCATCGACGTTAATTTCCTTTGCTGCTGGTAACGGATTTCCCGTAATAAAAGGATCAACAATCACATTAATATCTTCAATCTGGATTCCTAAACAGGCATGTCCATAATAGGTTATTTTCATAATTTTTATTTTATAAGATTAAAGCTAAGGAAAAAAGTACAGAAACCAAAAAAGTACTTAACGCTACAATTTTCATTTGGCTGTCTAGTTCTCTTGGGTTGGTATTATTTTTAACAAAGACCAAGTGTTTTACAAAAGGAAAATAAGCGAGTACAAAGGCAAAATTAATTAAAGGTTTTGCGCTATAAATAGCATATACAACAAATGCGACTAAGGCAAATGCAATAATGAAGTAATGATAATACTTGGCATTTTGACGCCCTAATTTAACCGCTAGTGTATTTTTGCCTACGACTTTATCCGCATCTAAATCGCGCATATTATTAATATTCAATACAGCGATGCTCAAATTACCTACAGCAACAGCGGGTAAAATAATCCAAGGATTTATAGTTTGTCCATACAAGTAAAAACTTCCCATTACACTGACTAAACCAAAGAAGATAAAAACAAACAAATCCCCAAGACCACGATACCCATAAGCCGATTGTCCAACGGTATATTTAATAGCTGCTGCTACACAACTAATTCCCAAAACAAAAAAGAACAAAGACGTAAAAAAATGATCACGTCCAAAGGAGAGGTAAATTAAAATCAACGCTGAAATTAAAGATAAACCAGCCGTAAAAATAATTCCTCTTTTCAATTCTTCTTTGGTCAATAAACCACTTTGTAAAGCCCGTTGAGGTCCTACTCTATTTTCGTTATCTGTTCCTTTTACACCATCGCCATAATCGTTAGCGAAGTTGGATAATATTTGGAACAATAAAGTTGTGACGATAGCAAAGAAAAAGATCAGGTAGAAATTTGCATGGTTGGCATAATAAGGAAATGCACAAGCGGTTCCAACAATAATTCCTGATATCGATAAAGGTAACGTGCGCAAGCGTGCTGCAGAAACCCATGTTTTTGTTTTAGACATACGTATAAACTTTCAACGGACAAATACCTTCATTTATCCACTCGCGCAAAATTAAGGATAAAACCAAGTAAATACAACTTCACATTCCGTTTTACTTTCTCCTTTATTTCTCTTTTTCACCCCTCGTTTCTTTCCCAAAAAAAAGACGGTAAAACTCCTTTATTTCTATTCATAAATTCAGTACAACAGTAAGACTCCATAGCAACTCAAAAAGAGAAAAAGTACTTCACTAAAAGAACGATTCTTTTCAAAACACATTTTAAAACAACTTAAAGTTATAGTTTAAATAAAGACATCTAATTCATTTTAAACAAAACAAAATACAGATAAGAGGCTAAAATACACTTTTCGAAAACGACTTAAAGTGCTTCAGATTCAACATGAATTAAAACTTCACCAAAACACATACAATACTTTAAAAACAAATAAGTTAACTTTTGTTTTTACAACCCATAACAAAAAGTTATATACTAAGTAAATCTTAAAAAAGCCGAATACACTTCAAGAAAGCCTATCCAATCCAGCCCAAGTCAAATAAAGTTACGTAAAATTTAAATAGCTTTTTAAGGTAGCGCTATCTGAACTTACTGCTATTATTTATCGCTCATTTTGCATCGCTTTCATTTCTAAAAACAGGTCTCTTATAACGCTACTACTACTCTTTTTTAAAATAATTTGGTTTGACTTTTCACTCCAAATCCCTTTTGTTTTTTTCTCTATTTCCCACTTTACTTAAAGACTTTCCTCTGCTCTTTTTTTACTCCTTAGCAACTAAAAAGAAGTATATTCTTCTTCGCTATACAACTTCTTTTGGGGCAGTATTTCTTCCTTTTCCGTCCTTGTTTTTAAAGCTTATTTCTACTTGCATACGGTTAAAATAAGCTCAAAAAAAAGGATGAGAATTCGATTCTCATCCTTTTATATTTAGATTTTTTAGTCTGTCTTATTGTTTTTTCAAACGATAATTTTCAGCTAAACTTCCTGTAATTTCATTCCCTTCTTGATCCAAAAGCAATAAACTTCCTTCGTGAACAGCTGCTTGTTTTGTACTTCCATCTTTCAATGTAAGGGTGATTTTATTCCCTGTTGCATCCCATTCATACTTCCCTTCTTCTTCAAAATGTCCGTCTTTTCTATCTTGATAATGGTCTACTAATTTGAACGTTCCATCCTCTTTAAGTTCAATCGTTTCATCGATTCCTGGACAATCTGCACATGGAATAGTTCCGGTATATGTTCCTGCCCAATCTAATGAAGTTTTTGAATTATCTGCCATTACTTCTGTTGGAGTTACTTCTTCAACTGCAGTTGGTTCTGTTGTTTCTTTTACTTCTTTTTTACAACTTGTAAGCGTTAAAACGCTCATTGCTACTACTGTTAATACAGCTAAATTTCTTCTTTTCATTGTGAGATTTTTTATTATTCTGTACATCAAATTTACAACTTATTTTCAATAATTGGTCTTCTTTTATCTCAATAAGACGCAACTATTTCCTGCTATTGTAAAACTACTGTTGATGCTCTATTATGTTATAATATCATACAAGCCGATGACTTAACTTGGCGTCTTTTTGCCTAGTTTGACTTTTACATCCCACTGCTAAAATAGCAATAGCAATCCCGAAGAGTCTCATTATTTTTTTCATTTGTCTTACTTTATCATCTATTCAATTCGCTCTAAATTCTCCGTATACAATCCAACTAAAACACTATTTCCGTTTTGATCTACACGAAGTCCTCCATATTTAGCTTGTTCATATACCGTATCTTTTCCTTCTTGGAAAAAATAACTCTCTGCTCCAACAGCTAGACTAAATCCGTCCCAATTGAAGTATTTTACCGCTACTATTGCGTCTTCCTTCTCTAGTTTAGGCAAAGCAGTACTTATGGCTTTAAAAGTACCTCTATTTTGCTCATCGAGGGTTAGGATCACATACCCGCGTTTGTGTATCTCCTCCTTATTGAGGGTTGTTTCGCGCAATTCATCATTGATTGCGTAATTCAACTGCATATAATCCCCTTGGATTAACGAACGTGGATCAACTGGAGCCAAGCGCAATAATACCAATTTTCCTTCTTGAATCGTTTCTTCTTTTTGCAGGATAGCACGTAGAAAAAACCCAGCGAATACCACTAAGGTCACTGCAATGACAATATTTCTTTTATTTTTCACGGTTCCATCGATTATAAATTACAAATAGCCCTAAAAAGAACAGACCACAGCCCATTAAGATTAGAGATTTAATAAGCAAGCTGACATTTAAATAGTAGTAATATGCACCTAGCGATAAAAGCAACGTGCAAATCGCCAGTACAATTCCTTTATAAAAACGGAACTGAAAAGACCACACCAACAAGAAAAAACTAATGACTAAGGGCATACCAAAACCATGCATAAAAAAGGCCATACCCAAGATGATAACACTTGATATTCCGGTAATAAGCATGGGTTGAGGTAGCGTTACTCGTTGTCCAATTTGCTTGATGGTCCAATAAGTTAAAGCCAGTAATACAATTCCTGCAAAGCCCAAATAAATACGGTGTCCCACCACATGATAATCGAAGAATCTAGAGCGGTTAATCCAATTCGAAGGATCGATCAAGGAGATATTATCTTGAATAATCTCAAAGAAAAAAATTAGAAATAAAGCATTTAGAATCGCATTATAGCGCTGTGACCAGAAGGAATATTTCGTTTTCAGTTCTACTTCTTTATCAAACATAAAGTAAAGACCAACTAAAAGCAGCCAAAATAAGAGTAATGCGCCATAGCCTAAGTGTAGTAGACCGAGGTAATAGACAATCCCATAATACAAACTAATTATGGATAAGAATTGGATAATCTTGCTTTTGAATAGCATAAATCCACCAAAACTCAGTACGATCACACAAAGAAGATTATTACTCTCTCTCCAGCCAAAATCAATACCAGCTGCAATTACGCAAACAAATGCACTGATATAGGTAGCGACAAACACACCATCTCTCAAAGCGGGTTCTGTCTTTTTATTGCCAATAAAACTCAACGCATACAGCACTACTGCAAAGAGCAGGAAACTAACGTACCCCAGTGAATCACCAATTGTAAGAAATAAAAAACCAAAGAAAAATCCCATGGCTAATAAACTACCTAAAATAGCGACTACTTTTAAAAATACATACTTAATAGAGTTTTCTTCCTCTATGCGACTGGCCAATTGCTCGTCAACCCTAACACCTTGTTCTTCTACTTGAAGAAGCAAGTCTTTCCACGAACTACTTTTCATCCTTCCACGCTTTTGATTTATTCGACACTACTTTAATAATGAAGAAGATCGCTCCTATCGCATACAACATATAAACGAGTAGCCCTTCAGCTGCATCCTTAAATATCTTCATCCAAATCATTAAGCCACAGCAAACTGCTGCAATTAAAGCGTAAGAAAACAAGAAAATCTGTTTTTGTATCCATCCCATTACTAGCCCGCCACCAATCAGTATTAAGGCAAGTAATAAGGCAATTACATCTCCATCTAGTTCATTTTCTCTGTAATTTGCTTCATTACTAAAAAGCCACAGACTAAAACCTGTAGTTGCTAGTGCATAGATAGCGATGCATTGTACCTGTTTGTACCAATTGCCAATTTGAAACTGAGGATGTAGCCCTTTAATTTGCGGAAGAAGTAAAAGAGCAAAATTCGTCAGGATTAAATAAATAACTCCAAAGAAAACAGAATCAATTTGCAATACTTGCACTAAGGCTAATATCAACGTTGTATTAGCTAAAATACTAAAGAACAGCCATTGATACGTAGACTGACTAACAAGCGTTAGTGGTGTAACCACAATCAGCCACATTAAAAACAGGTCATAAGCGTTAGCTCCTGTTTGATACGTTTGTCCAAAAACAGCCAGTAACACCCCTAGTAATACGGAAGTAGCGACTAGGCTAATTTTATTGATTGCCTCTTTGACACGTGTCGTTATTGCTCCATAGGCACTGATTAAGATGCCCAATCCAACAAGAGCGAACTTGACACTGGCTGTCATTTGATCCCAATTAAAGGCAAAGAAGAACAGCATACCACTGACCAAAAAACCAATACCACAAATGAGTAGAGCATAATATCCAAACTCCTTCCATTGTTGAGCAGAAGCTAAACCATAGGTTTGATACAGCGTTTTAAAGTGTTGTTCTTCTATTGATGAATGCTCTTGGAGCAAGAACAATTCATGCTTTGTTACTTTCTTTTCTTTTTCTTTCATATGCAATTTATTATCCCCCAAAAGTGCGTATAAACGCGTTTTGTTCTAGGATGCTAAGATTTGAGCCGCGTGATCTTTTGTTTTTACTTTGTCAATAATTTGACTAAGCACACCCTCTTCATTGATTACAAAAGTCATACGGTGAATTCCATCATAGGTTCTACCCATAAACTTTTTAGGTCCCCAAACACCAAAAGCATGAAGTACTTCTTTACTTTCGTCTGCCAACAAAGGAAAAGGCAAACTGTTTTTAGTTATAAACTTCTGTTGTCTTTCTGCCGAATCAGCACTTACGCCTAGTAATTCATACCCCTGTTCTTTTAGTACTTGGTAGTTATCTCTTAAATTACATACCTCTGCTGTACAACCTGGTGTACTTGCCTTAGGGTAAAAAAAGACAACTAATTTCTTTCCTTTGTAATCACTTAATTGATGTTTTACTCCAGCTTGATCTATACCAACAAAATTTGGCGCTTGATCACCAACTTTTAAATGTGTCATTTTATTTTAATTTTTTGTGAATAGTAAAATTACTTTTTTTTTACTTAGGTCAATCATTTTAGATCATCTCTTCTACTTTATCTTATTTTCAATGGGTATTTTTTCTTCTAGTGGACTACTATTTCTTTTATAAAATCACTTACCCATATGATAATCATCTCCTTATAAAAAAACCAACTATTTACTTAAAATCATTCTAAATAACTCTATATTTGCGAACTATATATTTTATTTTTAATAAGTCTAAATAACAACATTAAAGACTTTTAATTTATCTTAGTTTAGTTATGAATCGCATCTATATCGTTATGCTGTCTTGCTGTAGTTTGTCTATGTTCGCACAAACCGAAGCGCAGTTGGACAGTTTATATCAAACCCTACCCACCGATCTTGGTGAAGTTTTTATCCGCGTGAACAAGCCTGTTTTTCAACAGAAAGCAGATAAAATGGTATTTAATGTAGAAAACAGTACCCTATCTGAAGGTAGTACTATTTTAGAAGTACTTGGTCGAGCACCCGGTGTCATTGTTTCACAAGAAGGGGAATTATCCCTTCGAGGAAAAAAAGGAGTGAGTGTGATGATCAATGGCAAATTGAGCTCTTTATCTTCCAAAGAATTAGCCAATTTACTGCGTTCTACCAACTCAAGTGCCGTAAAGAATATTGAAATTATTGCCAATCCTTCGGCCAAATACGACGCAACGGGTAATGCGGGTATCATCAATATTGTATTGAAGAAAAGTGTGCTTGAGGGATTGAATGGCAGTGTTTATACCAGTGTTGGACGAGGAAGGAAAAACCGCATGAACACAGGGATGAACATCAACTACAACCACAAAGGCTGGAGTGTATTTGCCGATTACAGCTATACCTTTAGAGGAGAAGAAGAACGCAAAACTTTTGATCAGGATTTTTTTGATGCTTCTTCCCTACTTACTCGACAAACCGTTCAACACTACAAAACGAGTGAGCCCCTGACATCCAATAATTTTAAATGGGGAACCGACTATCAATTCAACGCTAAAACTTCTATAGGAATCTTATTTGATGCTAAAATTGGTCGTTATGAAAACAAATCCAAAGGAATTAGCGATGTTTATGCCCCTGTTTCAACCTTGTATTCCTCCATTGCAACGGATAATTACAACGACGAACATTGGTATGACTATACCTATAGCGTACATGGAACGCATCAATTTACAGAAGAAGGAACGCGTTTAGATTTTGATATTGAATACGAACAATCTAAATTTAGGTCACTCCAAACGCAGCTCCAAGAAACACTGGTAGCTACTGCGGATGCTTATCCCAACCGAAGAGGAAAAATCCCTTCCACATTGCGTGTTTTCAATGGAAAATTAGACTTTACAATTCCTCTTTGGGACAATCATACGTTAGAAACGGGTTGGAAATCAACGGTAAAAACCAACGACAATCCATCTGTCTATGAAATAGAGGAAAACAACCAATGGGCGATTGATCCGATTACAACCAATCACTATGATTACAAGGAGCAAATTCACGCCCTATATGCCAATTATAAAGCCACTTGGGATCATTGGCAAATTCAGGTCGGACTGCGCAATGAATATACCGATCGTACCATCAACCAAAAAACGACAGCAGAGCACCATCAAATGGATTACAATAAATTATTCCCTAGTGCTTCCATCAAATATGAAACAGATCAGGCGCATAGCTACTATGCTTCTTATAGTAAACGCATCAATCGACCAAGTCATTTTGATTTAAATCCTTTCCGTTTTTACAACGATCCTTTCAATTACTGGCAAGGAAACGTAAACGTCAGACCCGAAATTACGCATGCCACAGAGGTTGGATATAGTTGGAGTAAGTATTTGATCGCTTCGATTTATTTTAGTCAGACCAATGATGTTATGACGCAAGTATATTCCTATGAACAGAATCAAACTATTATGGTTAAAACGCTAGAAAATCTGAGCAAGTCTTACCATTATGGAGCTACTATAACTGCCACGGCTAATCCCACAGATTTTTGGACATTAAGCAGTATGTTTAACTTGTTTAACAACCAATACAAAGGAACTTACCAAGAAACAACGATTGACAGTAAGCAAGTTGCTTTTACACTCAATGCTCAAAATAGCTTTACTTTTTCAAAAGGAATAAAAGCCGAAATCAATGCGCAGTATTTTTCTAAGTCGAACATTGGTTTATATAAAAGAGATGCTTACTTCGATCTAACAATTGGAGCATCTAAGAGCGTCTTCAAAGATAAGGGAAGTATTAAGTTAGCCTTGACTGACGTATTAAAAACCAATAACTTCACAATTATTGGTGATAACTTTGATTCGAAGGTGAAACAGAAATACGACTTAGATAGTAGAATTGCAACTTTGTCGTTTAACTATAAGTTTTAAATAACAACCAACCAACTAGTTCAACCCATATAAAATTGAAAAAGCCAACTCAATGAGTTGGCTTTTTTTACCATAAAATCTAGACGTGGCTACTTGTCTTATTTGATTTCCAACAGTGTTGTTGTTTATTTTTAAGATCCCTTTCTACCCTTCTTGTTTGAAGGCGTCTTCTTGAAGTGGGGAACTTGCGTTTTATTTTGAGTTGCAAAGTAGTTCAAATAATCTGAATGACAAAGTCTTAAAATAGTTTTACTAAAATATCTAAATAAAATAATATAAATCAGATTATAAATCCAACTTTAACACTATATCCATAAACTTTACTCGAAAAAACATAATAATCAGTAAGAACGCTATAAAGACAATAGCAAGAATTGTTCTATTAATTGAATAAATGCACCATATTCTGTTTGGTTCTTCTTGACTAAACGCTCCCAAACCAATGCAGACACTTCTATTTTAGTGCTATTGCTATCTGTATACACGCGATTGCCTGTCAAATTTTTTGTCAAAGTTGCCGATTGATTACGTCCTTTAAACGTCATATCTCCAGAAAAATCGGTTTGAATATCCCAAGACTTTTGCTCGCCTTCATTTTTTACCTGGAGGATTCCAAAAATATCTTCTTTGGCGGTTAGTTTTTTCCCACGATTATCTTCAATCGTCAACTTTCCGAAAATATCAATACCATAGGTAGCTTCATACCCACTAATCTGCATATAATCTAGGATCAAATCTTGAAAAAACATAGACTTAACATCCAATTCATTGTAATTAGACCCCATCTTCTTTTGTAAATAGGCTTTATTAAATTTCAGGGTATTATGATTTGAATCTGTAAAGGTCAAATCATCAAAGACATTTTTCTTTAGTTTAGCATTATACTGATCTGCTTTATAGACTAAATCATTAAAAACATCTTGTTGAATGCGCTGTCCATAGGCAACGAAAGAACAAAGGATGAAGGCAATACTCATCCCCAAACTATACCAGTGATTTATTTTCTTCTTCATGGTTTATGTTTTTAGTTTTGTGTCAACTTTTTTGCTTTTTCCCAATATACATCCATTTCCTCTAAGTTCATCTCAGGCAAGGCTTTATGTTCTTCCTGAATTAATTGCTCCATCGTTTGAAAACGCGTCAAAAACTTGTGATTTGTCTGACTCAATGCATGTTCAGGATCTATACCTACAAAGCGTGCATAGTTTACTAAGGAAAATAAAATATCTCCAAATTCCTTTTCCATTAAAGCCTGATTACCCGCTACTTCTTCTGCTTTAAACTCTTGTATTTCTTCCTCTACTTTTGCCCATACATCCGTTTTATCACTCCAATCGAAACCAATACCACTTGCTTTCTCTTGCATACGCAACGCTTTAATAATCGCTGGTAAACTTGTTGGAACGCCTTCTAATACTGATTTTCTTCCGGCTTTCAATTTGAGTTGCTCCCAATTTTGAAGTACTTCTTGTTCGTTTTCTACTTTTGTATCTCCGTATATATGAGGATGTCTATAGATGAGTTTATCACAAATGCCATCCGCAATTGTTTTCACATCAAATAACCCTTGTTCGCTTCCTATTTTAGCATAAAACACAATGTGCATCAGCAAATCTCCCAACTCTCCTTGCATTTCTGTGGGGTCTCCAACCGAGATACTATCCGCTAATTCATAGACTTCTTCAATGGTCAAAGAACGCAGCGATTCAAAGGTTTGTTTCTTATCCCATGGGCATTCAACCCTTAACTCATCCATAATGGTTAACAAACGTCCTATAGCTTCTAATTTTTCTTGTTGTGTATGCATAGCGAATTGTATTATTTTCCTTGTAAAAATAAAAAAGCTCGTTGTATAACGAGCTTTTTATCTATTCTTTTTTCTTATTTGCTTTCTTCAACTGCTTCTTGAAAAGCCTCTTGAATTAATCCTCTTTTTTGTACGATATTATACCAGTTCAATACTTTTTTAATATCAGAATTGTAAACGCGCTCTGAATCATAGTTTGGCAATACTTCTTGGAAGTAAGCTACTAATTCTGGATCAGAAGCTTTGTGAGAAATAGCCTCTCCATTGTTTTCTTTTGTTGCAATATTTTTAAATACGTCAAAAAGTTTAATTTCTCCTTCGTGCGTATATATTGAGATTTCAGATAATAAACTAACGTTGTTTTTTAATCCTACTGTGCTTCTTTTCCCGTCAACTAATGATTCTGCAATAAATCCTGTGCGTGTTTGAACAATTAACTCAAATAATCCTGGCTTACCAGAAATAGCTAATACTTTTTCTAAACTCATTTTCTAAAATTTTTCTTTTGTAACAAATATCTTAATTACTTCTTAATTTCCAATTTTTTATCTACCTTTTTTAGCAGCAAATTTCATTTTATAGTCTGTAAACACTTTACCTTCCATAATATTCTTTAATCGCTTCGCTATTAATTTCTTTTTAAGGCTTGATAATTTATCTGTAAATAGAATTCCTTCAATGTGATCATACTCATGTTGAATTACACGTGCAGCTAATCCATTGATTGTTTCTGTATATTTCGTGAAATTCTCATCACAGTATTCAATTGTAATCTGTTCTTTACGTACAACAAGTTCGTGTACATCTGGAATACTTAAACATCCTTCATTAAACGCCCACTCTTCTCCTTCTTCCTTAATTATTTTAGCGTTGATAAAGGTTCTCTTATACTTAGTTAAAAATTCTTTCTCTTCTGGTGTATTATCTTCAATTTCTGCAAATGGAGCACAATCAACTACAAATAGACGAATAGGTAATCCCACTTGAGGAGCTGCTAATCCTACTCCACTAGCCGAATACATCGTATCGTACATATTAGCAATTAATTCATCTAGATTTGGATAATCTTTTGTTATGTCTTCTCCTACTTTACGTAAAACAGGATCTCCATAACCAACAATTGATAGTATCATAGTTGTTCTTTTGTAACTTTATTGATTAAAACGATTGCAAAATTAGTCAAATTTATAGTATTCTAGCAGACTACAAAACTTTTTTCGATTTAACTTTTTGCCTTATTGGTTTATCATTTGGTCTTTTGAAGTGAAATAGTTCAATACAAAACGAAGGAGTTTTTAATTAATTTACTGATTACTAATTTTTTAAAAGGTTACATTATTGTATTCACTCCTACATTTAGTCTCTCCCTCTCTCTTGTTGTATTCTTTTTCTAAAAAATAAATTCTAGACCTATTTCTTTCTATTCACCGTAAATGATAGAAAAAAACTTTCCTCGATAGAAAGCTTTTGCGACCTAGGCCTTATATTTCTTTGTCTTTTAAGAATGCAACGAGTTGACTAACCGCTTTTCCTCTGTGACTTACTGCATTTTTTTCTTCTAGGGTTAATTCTGCAAATGACTTAGTCATGCCTGTAGCTTGAAACAAAGGATCATAACCAAACCCGCCTTCTCCTTGTGCTTCTTTTAGAATTTCACCTTCAATAATACCTGTAAACAAATGCTCTTCTCCATTGTAATGCAAGGCAATTACCGTTTTGAAATTTGCTTTTCTATCAGTCTTCGATTCTAACTCGCTCAATAGTTTCGCATTATTCGCTTGATCATTTTTGTCCTCTCCAGCGTATCGTGCTGAATATACACCTGGTGCACCTGCTAAAGCATCCACTTCTAATCCCGAATCATCAGCAAAACAGTTGAATCCATAGTGTCTTTTGATGTAATTTGCCTTTAATAAAGCATTCCCTTCTATGGTATCTGCTGTTTCTGGTATATCTACCATGCAGCCAATATCTTCTAAACTCAATATTTCTATTGAATCTGGTACTTGATTTTTAATTTCTTTGATTTTGTTCTTATTGTTTGAAGCAAATATGAGTTTCATTGCACTTAGTTTAAGTTGAGTAGTCAAAATTACGAAATGAAAAGGAGAGTTTGTTCTTGAATTAACACAAAAAAAAAGAACAAACTCATTACGAGTTTGTTCTCCTCATTCACCTTATCAATTACTAACCTAGTAAAAGAAAATTTTTCGTCTTATTTGTGTAAGAGACTCTGATAAAATTTTAACTCAACCATTTTATATCAAAAAATAGAATCTCACACGTATAAATAAGCGCTTGTTGTTTCCCTTCACAAGTTTTAACCTGATACAATAGTACTTCTAAATCAGTTTACAGCAGTAAAAAGCATACTCAAACGGATGAAATTAGAACTCAACCGTTGATAGTGTTTACTCAATTGGTTGGGGGGGGGGGGGGGTTGGGGTTATGGGTGAAGGGTTATGGGTCTGGGGTTATGGGAATAAAAAAAGGAGTTGTATACAACTCCTTCCTTTTTTATTATTCTCAATGGTATGTTTGACAGTGAACAGTTGCCCAGACTAATCTAGTTACTTGGCAAATTGCCATTTGCCACTACAGGGTTTTACATCAAATCGCCTCATCCTCTCACCTTCTCACCCTCTATCTCACCGAGTTGCTATTTTGTTTTGGTGTTTGATGAATATATCTCACCTAGTTTATATTGATTTTGGTGTTCGATGAATCTACACTTCGTTTCGATTTTCACTTCGTTTCGATTTCACCATCTCACCATCTCACCTTCTCACCCTCTCACCTTCTATTATTTTTTATATTCTCTCACCACTTGATTGATGCGACCAAAGATTGTTTTTCCTTCTTTATCCATCATCTCAATTTCGATACGATCTCCAAATTGCATAAATGGTGTAGTAGGTTTTCCGTCTTTAATTGTTTCTAAACAACGAACTTCTGCTAAACAGCTTGATCCTGTTGGACTTCCTTGATTGGCTACAGTTCCTGATCCAATCACTGTTCCAGCCATTAGTGAACGTGTTTTTGCAGCGTGTGCTACTAATTGTCCAAAATTGAAGGTCATATCTACTCCTGCATTTGGCGATCCTACTAATGTTCCGTTTAACGTTGAGTGTAAAGGCAAATGTAATTTTCCTTCTTTCCAATCGTCTCCTAATTCGTCTACTGTTACCATAACTGGTGCGAAAGTAGTCCAAGGTTTAGATTGATAGAATCCGAATTGCTTCCCTAATTCTGCTGGAATTAAGTTTCTCAACGAAACATCATTCAATATCGTAACTAATTTGATATGTTTCAATGCTGTTGCTACATCTACTCCTGGAGGAACATCGTCCGTAATAACGGCTACTTCTGATTCAAAGTCAATTCCCCACTCTTCTTTTTCGATTAGAATATCATCAGTTGCTCCAATAAAAGCATCTGAAGCTCCCATATACATCAATGGATCTGTCCAGAATGATTCTGGCAATTCTGCATTTCTCGCTTTACGTACTAATTCAACGTGTGTTACATAAGCACTACCATCTGCCCAGTGGTACGCTCTTGGAATCGGCGCCATTACTTTAGCAGTTGTAAAATCGATAATATTAGATAGTTTTCCTGCGTTTAAGTTGTCATACACCTCTTTTAAAAGTGCCTCTTTAGTTGCCCATTGATCTAATGCTGCTTGCATTGTAGTTGCAATTTCACTAACTACAACTGCTTTTGTCAAATCTTTTGAAACAACGACTAATTGACCATCTCTTGTGCCATTGTTGATACTAGCTAATTTCATGAATTTATATTTTTAGTTTTTATTGTTGGTTTACTTTTTTTCTATTCTTCGCTAAGCTTCAAAAAAGAAAAGCCGAAGGTATAAAAAAATAAGAGAATACTATAATTTCGTTTAGTTCCTCTTTCTTCTATTTTTTATGCTTTAGAGAGCTTGATTTACAACTCGTTTAATGGTTTGGGCTACTCCATCTTGATCATTGGTCGGAATTTTATGCTGCGCCAAAGCTAATATTACAGGATGTGCATTGCCTACTGCATAGGTATTGGCCTGTAATTCCAACATCCCTTTATCATTTAAGTTATCTCCAAAAAGATGTAAGTCTTTTCCTTGAATAGCGTAGTGTTCTTGTAAATACGCAATTGCGTTTTCTTTTCCTAACTTCAATACGATCTCTACATAAGCAGCTTCAATGCCTTTGATTTTTAAAATGCGTTGGGCTTGCCAATCGTAAATTACAGCACCATTATTAAGGACCACGGGGAAATTCCAAGATACTTGTTGAATCACTTTAGCAGCACTTGTCAGTCCTCTTGCTGTGGCAAACCCTACTTTATGTAAACTACCTGCACTTATATCTTGTAGTATTTGTTCACTTTCATAGCTTAAATATCCACTGCTATTCAGCAAGGTTCCATCTAAATCTGTTATAAATATTTGTTCCATTCTGTCTTATTCGTTTAACATAGCAATGAATACCTCCAACATCAATTCGTCTGTGGTCCAAGAGGTTATTAATCGAATAGCCGCATATTCTGCATTAATGGATTTCCATACATAAAAATCAAATTTCTCCTGTAAGTGATAAATCAGCGCAATAGGTAAAATAGGAAAAATTTGATTGCTCGAAGGTTCAACTAAAAAAGAATAGCCTTGGGCTTGAAAAGCTTCTGCTAATTTCATCGCCATATCATTGGCGTCTTTCGCTAATTTAAAATACAAATCATCTTGAAAAAGAGCTAAAAACTGAATGCCTAGTACTCTTCCTTTAGCAAAAAGTGCGCCTCTTTGCTTGAGGCTATAATCAAAATCAAGCGCTAATTTTGGTTGTGGAAATACAATAGCTTCCCCAAATAAAGCACCATTTTTGGTTGCTCCAATATAAAAAACATCAACCAATTCAGCTATTCGTTCTAAGGTTAGATCATTCGTAGATGCAGTTAAAGCATGTCCCAAACGGGCACCATCCATAAAAAGAAGTAGTCCTTCTGCTCTACAGCAATCCGATAACGCTTTCAATTCACGCTCACTATAAATCGTTCCAACTTCTGTCGTGTTCGAAATGTACACTACTTTTGGTTTTACTACATGTGGACGCAATTGGAAAGAAGCTAACGTCTGTTTAATTTGCGTAGCAGTAATCTTCCCATCTTTACTTTCGATGGGAATTACCTTGTGGCCTGTTGCTTCAATAGCTCCTGTTTCATTGGCGTAAATATGGCCTGAATGTGCGCTAATTACGGCTTCATGTGGACGCAATAGAAATGAAATAACCAATAAATTGGCTTGTGTTCCTCCAGATACAAAGTAAATTTCAGCCTCCGGTTTATTGAGTTTGCTACGCAGTAAATCTTTCGCTTCTAGCGTATACTCATCACTGCCGTATCCGTTTTGTTGTATGAAATTGGTTTCTACTAATTTATCTAATATTGCAGGGTGTGCCCCTTCTGCATAATCTATTTTGAGGTTGTACATGTCGTCATCTTTAGGTTAAGTAAAAATAGGGCTTTCTTGTTCAACGTACGATGATTAAAGGGAAAACTTTGATAAAAAAAGGAATTGTACTTCTTTTTTACGTTTAAAAAGTGTAATTTTAAATAAAAATCGAAAGATATGAATCACAAGAAATTATACGCAGGTAGCGAAGTTATGGTTTTAGCAGTGCGAAACTTATTAGAAGAACACAACATTGCTTACATTATTCGCGATGATATTGAAGCTGGACGCAGTGCTGGTTATGGTACTTTAGGAAAAGCTGTTCACGTATTTGTTGAGGAGCAAGATTTATCTCGAGCAGAGGCTTTATTGAAAGAAAGCAATATTGAAGAATAACCTTGCTATTTATATGGTTACAAGTATAAAGGTATTGATATAGAAATCTCAATTTGTTCTCTACATAAAAATTATGTTAGAAAGAAAAAGGGGCAAAACCATAGTTTTGCCCCTTCTTTATTTAACCCAATTAACATGTAGGATTATGATCAAAATATTGCTTTTTTTGATCGCTTTTTTGTTTTTTCGATTCTTTGCTTTTTTGTTAGACTCTTCTTCTATTTTGTTTTTTTGCTTTTTCGATTCTTTGTCTTTTCGTTAGATTATTCTTTACAGAACTAATTCATTCCTTTACTTCAAATGAAAAAATGTGTTTTGATTGAATCATTCAACAAAAAAGCGAAAAAACAACCTACGTAAAAACAAATACCCCCTCTATTTTGCTTTAATGCGGCTCAACGTTTCTTGAGAAACTCCTAAATAAGAAGCGACGATTTTATTTGGTAATCGCTGTACAATCTGTGGACTTTGACATAATAAATCCTGGTATCGCGTTGCAGCATCCATCGTGACCATAGCAAATAGTCTACTTGTATTATTGATATAGGCAAATTCTAAATACTTGCGATAGAACTTCTCCCATTGTGGAATCGTATCCAACAGTTCATAAAAATGATGGTGTGTAATCACATAGACTTCACTTTCTTCTAATGCTTGCATGTATTCTTCAGCACTATCTCCTTGAATAAAACTGACTAAGGTAGTAGCGAACTGATTCTCAAAGGCGAAAAAACGCGTAGTATCTTGTCCTGCTTCATTGATATAAAAAATGCGCAAGCATCCTTTACAGACAAAATACAGTTTTTGCGTTTGCCCAACTCCTGCATTTAACTGGGCTCCTTTTTTTAATTTTTCGTATTTGAAATAAGAAAGAATCTGATCTAGTTCTGCCTCCGTCACTTCAATTCGATCTTGGATATAGGCTATTAATTGTTTCATTGCAATTATTTTTCACTAACAAAAGTACGATAATACACTACATCAGCAATCGTTAAGACCGTCATTTTATGTTCTAAAGCAAACGCAATCGCCTCAGGAAGACGCGCCATTGTTCCGTCGTCATTCATCAACTCACACAACACTGCTTCAGGGGGTAAACCCGCTAACTTCATCAAATCTACACTTCCTTCTGTATGTCCATTGCGTTCTAATACACCTCCATTTTTTGCACGTAACGGAAAGATATGTCCTGGTTTGGATAAATCCGCTGGCGCTGCATTTTTATTGCTTGCCGCGCGCACTGTTGTTAAACGATCTGCTGCTGATAATCCAGTGGTTACTCCTTTTGCTGCTTCAATCGTAATGGTAAAAGGTGTTTGAAATTGACTCGTATTTTCTGTCACCATAAATGGTAATTCTAATGTATCTGCTTTGTCATTAGTTAGACATAAACAAATGACCCCACTACAGTATCGGATTAATAAAGCCATATCTTGCTCCGACATCAAATGGGCTGAAAAAATCACATCCGCCTCATTCTCTCTATCGTTATCATCCAAAAGCAGCACTCCTTTTCCAACTTTTAAAAAGCTCAACGCTCGTTCTACTCTCTCTTGGCTTGTTTTTCCAAATTCTTGAAGTTTATCTTCCATTTTATTTTTTAATTAATTGTTCTGCGTATTTTCTAGCTCTTGGGATAATGATAAAAGCCGATCCGTAAGCCACGGGAAGCATCACACTCCACGCTTTTAAAAACAGAAAAAACCATCCTTCCTGAAATCCATAATTTCGAATTAAACCTACAAATGCCATAATTAACGTCATCGGAATTACAACAAACAAGGTATTCACATACTTGTAATACTTCGTATTCATATTTTTTATTTTTTGATAGGACAAAGTTCTTGTTCTAAAGGACCAAAAGCATTGATATAGGTCAATAAATGGTTATTTGTGAGGTTTGTTGCAAGAGGTTTTTTTGTTTTTTTTGTTGGGGGGTTATGGGTTAAGGGTGAGAATGGTGAGAGGTCAGGCGATGAGATTCGACATAATAAAATCTTCTTACTAGAAAATAAATTAACTTAAAAGCAAAAAACATGGTTACAAAAGACAATTTACCTCCAACGTAAGTCAAATAAAGAGCGTCAAATGTTTGAAAAGGCTGTAAAAATAAAAGGTGTTTGAGCGTAGCGAGTTCTTTTATTTTCAGACTTAAAAACTAATTTGACCTTTATTTGGGTTAGTTGAAGGGTTTTTTGTTTCTTTTTTACCCTTTAAAAAAGAAAGGATTACTCTTTGTGAGGTTTGCTCTTTGTGAAATCGTGAAGTTGTAAAATTTATCGATTAATGGAAAATTTACAGGGTTAGAGATTATGGGTTAAGGGTGAGAATGGTGAGAGGTCAGGCGATGAGATTCGACATAATAAAATTTTCTTTACAAGAGAAAACGTATCCTATCGAAATGTCATGCTGACGCAGGAAGCATCGCATTTGTTACTCTAGCATTACGTGAGCGCGAGATACGACCCTTCCTTCGTCAGGACATACTGTGGGTGATAGTCTGAATGAGAATACGAGGTTTGTTTTTTGCAAGAGTTTTTTTGCAAATCGCCTTTAATCGATAAATCCTACAACTTCACAAAAGACAAAAACGCGACCTAGCAAACAATAGAAAACTAATTTGACCTTTATTTGGGTTAGTTGAAGGGTTTTTTGTTTCTTTTTTACCCTTTAAAAAAGAAAGGGGGGCTCATCGCCTCACCCTCTCATCGCCTCTTATTCAACTCTTATTCAACTCTTATTCAACTCTTATTCAACTCTCCTTGGAGATTCCTTCGACTTTCCTTCGACATTCCTTCGACAAAAGGGCCTATTTCCCTAGTATACTCCAAGGAATCTCCAAAGAATGTCGAACAAAGGCACTATGAGATTAAAGGTTAACAGTTATGAGTTATGGATGAGGCGGTGTGATGTTAGGTGATGAGATTCGACATAATAAAATCTTCTTTACAAGAGAAAACGTATCCTATCGAAATGTCCTGCTGACGCAGGAAGCATCGCATTTGTTACTCACATTTGCTGGAGAGTTGTGGGGGTTGCTTTTTGTGAGGTTCGTACTTTGTGAGGTTTGCTCTTCGCCTCACCCTCTCATCATCTCATCGTCTTTTTTTTATAATTTATCTTGTTACTTGGCAAATTGCCATTTGCCACTACGGGATTTTACATCTCATCGTCTCATCGTTTCATCGTCTCATCGTCTTTTTTTCATAATTTATCTTGTTACTTGGCAAATTGCCATTTGCCACTACGGGATTTTACATCTCACCCTCTCACCGCCTCACCCTCTCATCGCCTACCCCATACCCTCTTTCCAAAAAAAAAGACTATTCATCAAGGAATAGTCTTTTGAAAATAAGGATATTATGCTCTTATAGTTCATCGGCGTGTAATGTTTGTGAGATTTTTTCAAGATTCAAACTATTAGCCATGGCGGAGAAGATTTCATGATAGGTTTGTTTGTTGTCATACAACACTTCATGAATTCCACTTTCTACGACTTGACCTTTTTCCATTACGACAATATGATGTGCATCAATAATTTGCGAGATACTATGGGAAACAATAATAACGGTTCTATTTTCTTTAATGGCATCTAAGCTTCGTTTAATTTGTTCTGTTGCAATGGCATCTAAACTGGCTGTTGGTTCATCCAAGAAGATGATTGCAGGGTCTTTTAGGAACAAACGCGCAATAGCAATACGCTGTTGTTGTCCTCCAGATAGCAATCGAGCATCTGCATCATACCCTTGGGGTAAGTCCATGATTTGCTCATGAATATAGGCTTTTTTTGCAGCTTCCTTAACTTCTTCAAGGGAGGCTGTTTCATCACCATAACGGATATTTTCTTCTATGCTTCCTTGGAAAATATGGTTCTTTTGTAATACTAAACCAATATGCTTGCGCAGTTCTTTCGTATCATATTCCCTCAAATCAACGCCATCCAATAGAATTTGCCCTTGATTGGGTTCATAAAACTTATCTAACAAATTGATCACAGTACTTTTTCCTGCTCCACTCAACCCAACTAACGCGGTTGTTTTATTGGGTTCAATTAGCATCGAAACGTCCTTTAGTGCTTTTGTTCCGTTGGGATAATTGAAGGATACATTTTTCAATTCAATACGGCCTTCTATTTTTTGAGGAATATAAGTACCCGAAGATTCTTCTTCTTGGGCTTCTAGTATTTCAAAAAAGCTTTCCGAATAGATCATCGCATCATTGACATCGTCATAAATTCGGTGCAATTGGCGAATAGGCGCTGTAACGTTATTAAATAGCAAGACGTGAAACATAATAGCACCCACGCTCATTTGTCCTTTTAATACAAAATAAGTAGTCAACAAAATAATCACAACCAATCCAAATTGCTCAATAAAGCTTTTTACTGAATCAAACACAAAGCTAGTTTTACGCGTATACAGCTGGTTTTCTGTCATATCGTATTGAATTTCTTCGTGTTTTTTTGATTCTAAAGGCTCACGCACAAAAGATTTAATCACGGTAATGGAATTGATTAACGAGATAATACCATTATTTTTATTTTCTCGATAACTTCTCATCTTACGTCTAAAGCCTTTGAGTTTCTTGGCTTGCAGTTGACTTACATAGAAATAAAGCGGAATCATCGCTGTACTGACTAATCCGATATACACATTAGCCGAATAAATAAAAAACAAGGCTACAATCGCATTGGCAAATAGCGGCAAAATATCAATGAAGAAATTCTGTACCAAACGCGTAATACTACTAATACCTTGGTCAATACGGGTTTGTAATTTTCCACTGTCATTCTCTTCCGAAGTATAAAATGCCATTTTGAAGGTCAAAATGCGCTCAACTACCAATTGAGAAATATCTCTTGACGTATAAATACGCAGTTTTTCACCAAAATAGCGCTGTCCAAACTGTATGCAACTAAAGGCAATTTCTTTGACAATTAAAATGACACTGCTCCACAGTAACACTTGAAAACCCCAATCTAGCGTTTCTTCCTTATTCACTACGAGGTTGAGTGCATCGACCAAATAACGCAGGACTAAGGCATTCGTTTGAACCGCAATAGATCCCACCGCAGTTAATACTAATGTTCCTATTACTAATCCTTTATAAGGTACTATAAAAGGTTTTATTTTCTTTAATATGGTATATAAATTCATGCAACAAAGGTATTATTCTCTAGCTAGTTAATTCTTGACTTGTGTCAATAAATCAACTAAAAATCGTCCATGGTATTCTAATTTTTGCAGTACATTTAAAAATAAAATATACATCATGATTATTCGTCCTGCAGTTTTAGAAGATATGCCAGCACTTCAATTGCTTTATCAAAAACAATTTGCTGATTTACAACGTCATCAACCTTATTCTTTTAAAGCAGACCTCCCTGCTCTTTCCTTTCTACAAGAAACGATTGAAGAGGAAGATGGTGAATTTCTACTTGCCTTTGATCAAGATCAACTCGTTGGGATGACGGCTTTATTTATTGAACAAACCCTGCCGTACGAATGCTTTGTTTCACATCGCTATCTCAATTTTGCCGATCTTTATGTTGAGGAAGCCTATCGAAACCAAGGTCTTGGCAAACAACTCATTCAAGCTGTAAAAGATTGGGCAAAACAAAAACAAGTAGATTATATCGAACTGCTTGTACTGAAACAAAATTCAAAAGCGTTACAATTGTATTTGGAACAGGAATTTGAAATTGTACACACCACAATGCGTTATCGATTGGACTAAATTTTAAACTTTAATTTATTTAGAATAAATATAAACAATTATCTTTGCCTTTTAAAATAATTCAAAAAAAGAATGAAACTATCGTTCCCGCATTTGGTAGGGCTTCTTGTGATATTCTTGTCAACGTCCAATCTAGTTGCACAAACACCTATTGTTATTGGCCAAGAATATACCCTCGAATCTCAAATTTTACAAGAGCATCGAAAAATTCAAATCTATCTTCCTACAACTTATAATGATAGTACCTTAACTCCGCAACACTATCCTGTTGTTTATCTGTTGGATAGCGAAAGTAATTTCAATTATCTTACGGCTTATATTGAGAAACTATCCAAATATCCTTATCCTTCAATCCCGGAGATGATTGTTGTAGGAATTGTCAATACGAATCGCACTAGAGATTTAACTCCAACGGTGCGAAAAGAAAACGTCATGACTGCGGAACAAAAAGCAAAGATCAAAGGAGAATCAGGAGGGAATGACTTATTCTTTCAGTTTTTGGAAAAGGAAGTTAAACCATTTGTACAGCAGGAATTTAGGACGAGTGCCTATGCTATTCTACTCGGGCATTCTTTTGGTGGTATCACCGCTTTAAACAATTTATTGAACTATACGAGTATGTTTCAAGCCTATATTGTGCATGATCCTAGTATTTGGTGGGATGATACCTATATCCTTCAATCTTATCAAGCGAATGCGACGAAAGATTTTCAACATCGAAAGCTATTTTTAACCCAGGTTGGTGATAGTGAAAACAAAGGTCATCTAGAAGATCACTATAGTGCTATTCAGGCGTTTAATACCTATTTAAGTCAGCATCAACCAAAACATCTAGCCTATCGCTTTCAACAATATGAGGGCGAAAATCACGGGACTATTCCAATGAAAGGAAACTTAGACGGATTGCGTTATATTTTTGAGGATTATCCCTTAAATTTCAAAGCCATTCAACATGATCCTGCTTTAGTTCGCACTACTTTTAAACGTTTAAGTGAATCCTTACATTTCGAATTTCAACCCAACGAAGCTTATTTAAGGTATATTATTTCTTACTATGCCAAACAAAAGAATACGGATCTTGTTGATTATTTTATTGCCTATTGCTTGGAACTATATCCAACAAGTAGCATTCGTCAAGATATGCAATCCAACATTTAGAGGTAAATGATTCCCTCAAAGATTAGGAATCTTCACCCAATATTTGTTGTATGCTCCAACTATTATGATGTAATTTATCTTTTATATACAAGATACAGTAAGTCCCCACTACTGCTTATTTACATTTATGTTGTTTCTAATCTATAAGCAAAGTATCATAAAAGCAAAAAGTCTACATTCCTGTAGACTTTTTTTGTTCTTTATTTTATAATCTCAACAATAATTTCTCTGTTTCAACTCCGTCAATTCCTTCGTGAGAGGTATGAAAAACCACCTTTCCATCTGCAATAATCAACAATTGAGGCGATTCATGTTGTACTTGAAATCGATCAGCAATATCTAAAGAAACCAAGCGGTCCTTTTTTACATCTACCATATAACAAGCAACTTCTGTGGGATTTGTAAATGAGCGTTCAAAATTTCTCAACGCCATTTTACTAATGTAACAAGTCGTACTATTTTTAAAAATAATACAAGGTTTTGTTGATGTATTGGCAATTACCTCTGATAAAGCAGTAGTTTCTGTTAGTTCAATCCAGTTCATAAGACATTTTTTCAGTTAAATAGAATTATCCTTCCCTAATAAATGACGTTTTGTCACAATTATATACAAATATAGAAAATATTTTGGACAGAAAGTCGTAAATTTAAGATTGGAATACATCTTGTAAAAAGTATGATACAACACAAAAAAATTAGAATATGAACTTGAACAATTTTACAATAAAATCACAAGAAGCCTTGCAACGTGCACAGGTTATTGTGCAGGGATTAGGCCAACAACAAATAGAGAACGAACATTTATTCAAAGCTATTTTAGAAGTAGATGAAAATGTTACGCCCTTTATTTTAAAGAAATTAAATATCAACGTGAGTGCGTTTGAATCTGCATTAGATGCAACGATTCAACGTTTTTCTAAAGTAGAAGGTGGACAAATCGGTTTATCTCGAGATGCAGCTACTGCTTTAACTGAAGCACAAGCGATTGCGACAAAGATGAAAGATGAGTACGTATCCATCGAACATTTGTTGTTAGCGATATTCAAATCAAAAAGCACAGTAGCACAAATGCTCAAAGATCAAGGTGCTACAGAAAAGCAATTGGAAGCGGCTATTCAAGAAATACGCAATGGAGCACGTGTAACTTCTGCTTCTGCGGAGGAGACCTATAATTCACTGAACAAATATGCCAATAACTTAACGAAGTTGGCTTATGAGGGTAAATTAGACCCTGTTATTGGACGTGATGAGGAGATTAGACGTGTTTTGCAAATTCTGAGCCGTCGTACGAAAAACAACCCGATGCTAATTGGTGAACCTGGAGTGGGTAAAACAGCAATTGCGGAAGGTTTAGCGCATCGTATCGTTCAACAAGACGTACCAGAGAATTTGAAAGATAAACAGATTTTCTCTTTGGATATGGGAGCCCTAATTGCGGGTGCGAAATACAAAGGAGAGTTTGAAGAGCGATTAAAATCAGTCGTTAAAGAGGTGACCACTTCTGAGGGACAGATTATCTTGTTTATTGATGAGATTCACACCTTAGTTGGTGCTGGTGGTGGTGAAGGTGCAATGGATGCTGCGAATATCTTAAAACCTGCCCTAGCGCGTGGAGAACTGCGTTCGATTGGTGCAACGACATTGGATGAGTATCAAAAATACTTTGAAAAGGATAAAGCCTTAGAGCGTCGTTTCCAAAAGGTTATCGTTGATGAACCTGATACCGAGAGTGCGATCTCTATTTTACGTGGTATCAAAGAAAAATATGAGGCACACCACAAAGTACGCATCAAAGACGAAGCGATTATTGCGGCAGTTAATTTATCTGAACGCTATATTACCAACCGTTTCTTACCCGATAAAGCCATTGACTTAATGGATGAGGCTGCAGCTAAGTTGCGTATGGAAATTAACTCTAAGCCAGAAGAATTGGACGTTTTAGACCGTAAAATCATGCAATTGGAAATTGAGATTGAAGCGATTAAACGCGAAAATGACGAGGATAAATTAAAATTGCTCGGCTTAGAAGTAGCCAATTTAAAAGAAGAGCGCAATGAGATTTTTGCGAAATGGCAATCTGAAAAAGAGGTTGTTGACCGCGTACAAACGTGTAAACAAGAGATTGAAACCTTTAAGTTAGAAGCGGAGAAAGCGGAACGTGAAGGCGATTATGGAAAAGTTGCGGAATTGCGTTATGGCAAAATAAAACAGGCACAGGAAGAGCTTGAAAAAGCACAGGCACAACTTGAAGAAAATCAAAAAGGACATTCCTTAATCAAAGAGGAAGTAACGAGTGATGATATTGCCGAAGTAGTAGCCAAATGGACCGGAGTGCCAGTAACTAAAATGCTGCAAAGTGAAAGAGAAAAACTCTTACACTTGGAAGATGAGCTACACAAACGCGTAGTTGGACAAGAAGAAGCTATTGAAGCAATTAGTGATGCCGTACGTAGAAGTCGAGCTGGTTTACAAGATCCTAAAAAACCAATTGGTTCGTTCTTGTTCTTGGGAACTACTGGGGTTGGTAAAACCGAATTAGCTAAAGCTCTAGCAACCTATCTCTTCGATGATGAAAATGCAATGACGCGTATTGATATGAGTGAATACTCTGAGCGCCATAGTGTGAGTCGATTGGTTGGTGCGCCTCCAGGATATGTTGGATATGATGAAGGTGGACAATTAACGGAAGCCGTAAGAAGAAAACCGTATTCTGTTGTACTCTTAGATGAGATTGAAAAAGCGCATCCTGACACGTTTAACATTCTTCTTCAAGTATTGGATGAGGGACGTTTAACGGACAACAAAGGACGCTTGGCTGACTTTAAGAATACGATTATCATTATGACATCCAACATGGGTAGTCACATTATTCAAGAGAAATTTGAGCAAATCAATGACCTTGAACAAGCATCTGAAGAGGCAAAAGAAGAAGTACTGAATGTGTTGAAACAATCGGTACGTCCGGAATTCTTGAACCGTATTGATGAAGTAGTCATGTTTACTCCTTTAACGCAAGACAACATCCTTCAAATTGTTAATATCCAACTCCAAGGAGTGATGAAAATGTTAAGTGAGCAAAACATCCACCTAGAAGCTACAAAAGAAGCGAAAGAATTCTTAGCTCGCAAAGGGTTTGACCCACAATTTGGTGCAAGACCTGTAAAACGAGTAGTTCAACGCGAAGTACTGAACAAGCTTTCAAAAGAAATTTTGGCTGGTAATGTCAAAGCAGAGAGTATGATTTTACTCGATTCATTTAACGATGAATTAGTTTTTAGAAATAAATAATATTTTTAGGGGGCGAATTTCATTCGCCCCCTAAACTATATTCAAAAAAAGAAAAATATATACTTCAGTACTAAACCTAATCCCTAACACTTATTTTTAAGCATGTTTACGTGTAATAAAAATTATTATCCATTGAAAGTAAAACTGGAATAGACCTTAATCACCACTACTTTTTCTTATTTTCAAGCCCGCCTCTTTTTTCGGCAACACGCAACATAAACATTTTTATATTTCTTTTGTAATTCCTCGACTACTATATCTAATGGCACTGGTTCATCTGTGCCACTTAATGCTACAGCATATGGAAAACCTTCTTTATTTTTATTCATATCTTTACGAATCGTATCTAGAGCTACCTCTTTGTTAGATAAATATCCCATTCCTGTTTCAGGATCCTGCGCAGGCAAATATGGAGGAGTTATTAGTTGATTAGGGATTCTTCTATTTGCCCTATAACTATCTCTTATTACACCTAAATTTCGTTCTCCTCTCAGAATTTGTGGTATGCTTATCCATAGTAATTTTCCTCTCTTAGCATAAAAACCAACCCTAGATGAAGATCTAAAGGTGTCTTTTTGTAAAGGACCTCCATGTGCAAATAAAACAACAGTATCAAGCTTTTTTTGATTCTCCAACTTTGGACTTACAATATGTAACTCAAATTCTCGTCCCTGCCACTTTATTTCGCTAGTTTTGCTTTCAACATTTAAAAATCCTTCTGTGAAAGAATCGCTTAAAATATTTTGCTTACTCGAAACATTGTACGCTCCTGTCTTCGGTTTAGAGTAAACCCCCGTTGCTGAACCCGCAATTCCCAATCCAAGCGAAGCCCAACCTAAATTGGCCGATAGCTCTGGATCACTATTGCCAACAGCAATACTAGCAATTCCCGTTGCCTCTGCAGCTAAACTAAGGGTCAGGGATATACTCGCCATCGCGACTCCCATTGCAGCAGCAGAAGCACCAAAGGTTGCAACAGCACTAACAATTCCAATAATCCCTAAAGCAATTCCTCCGCCTGCACCTAATCGGCCCAATCCCTGCGCAATTACCCCTCCAGAGAACAACCCCGCTGTTCCCATAGCACTGTGCCCCGAAGGATCAATGAGGTTAATCGGATCGCCTGCACAATACGCATAAGCATTGATTCCACCCTCTCCAAATGGGCTCATGCTATCGGGACAAGTAAAACGCATCAAGACGGGGCTATACGAACGATATCCATTGCCCAAGTGGTAATGCCCACTGATCGGATCTTTGCGCTCCCCATTATAAGCAGGTAGATATTCTTCTGCTTCTCCCTGTCCATATGCTCCATATTGGTGTAGTTCTCCTTGAGAATCACTGTTTTTCACCGACCACAACAAGCTTTCATTCTGCCCATTTGCCGTTAAGATAACGTCCTGGTCATCGTTGACCGCCAAGCACGTCGCTCCACTTTTAATCCAACGCACTTTCTTATCCTCTTCCACCAGTACTTGATTGACCAGTTCCCCTGCGCGGTAATACAACTGGTAATTCTGATCTCCCGCTACGGTTTGATTGACCAATTGATTATTCGCG